>CAMCUU010000050.1 GCA_945879065.1 Francisella tularensis subsp. holarctica | reverse complement strand
ATAAAAAAATTAACTTTAAGCACACAGGGGTTTTAAAGCCCAAATTTTTCCAGGTGATTGCATATGTCCTGCGAGCCACTCAGCATCTTCACCGCCCCCAAAATAAATATCTCCGCGAGCGGGGCCTTTAATCGCTCCCCCTGTATCTTCTGCTAATAACAAATGATTAAACCCCACGCCTTTTTGAATATTGGAATTTAATTTCATGGGTAAATAAGTCGAAAGCCAAACGGGGGTTCCTAGATTTAAATATTTTGGATCCACGGCGAGAGATCGATAGGGCGTAAGCTGCGTGCCATTAGCACCAATGGGTTGCTGGATATTATTTAACACTCTAAAAAATACAAAAGAAGGGTTTAAATTCATAATTCTTTGGGCTTGATTGGGGTGGGTCTCCAGCCAAGATTTAATGCTTTCCATGGAAATATTTTGAGTCGTAAGTGCACCTGTTTTAATTAAATAAGACCCAATGGGCACATATTTTTTACCGTTTTGGCCCGCATAGCCGACTAATAAACTCTGATGATTGGGTAGTAAAATTTCTCCAGAGCCCTGTATCTGTAAGAAAAAATCATCAATTTCAGAGCTCACCCAAGCCAGGATGGGCGTATTAGGTAAGTAATGATTCGTTGAAAAATCTTGAAAAATAGAAGCGCGATCAGGAAGAGATTGGTACTGGCCATGGCTTAAAATTTTATAAGTTTCTTGGTTTGAATTTTTATTATTTTTTATGTTTTTTAATTCAACGAGTCCCACGGGCTTGCCATAAATAGGAATATTAAACACTGGAGTTTTAGTCAAAGAGCCTGTGAGCGTAGGCTCGTAATAGCCGGTAAATAAGCCCGTATTGGAATTATTAACAATAGGAACTGCCTGGAAGTATTGACTTAAAAGCACTCGAAGATGCTGATCTTCGCAAGCATTATTTTGCGTAGGGCTGCAAGAGGCTAAAACCGATGGAAGTGCGGCACAGAATTTTTTTTCAGAATCTAATTTTTTTATTTGGCAGTCGGCGAGCAAGCTTTGAGCTAAGTCGCTTTGATGATCTGTATCCCAGCCCGGTAGTTGGGTGAGTGGGATCCCTGATGTGCAGATGGAATGAGTGCTGGAATGAGTGCTGAAATGATTAGTGAAATGAGTAGGATTGGCGGATAAAAAAATTGGCAATAAAAAATTAGAAATTAAAAAACTTAAAACCCAATATTTTAAATAATTCACGCACTGGCTCTCTTTTATTTTTTTAAATTATTGGGTCAGTGTGCCAAAGCGCTTGAGTAAGATCAAAGAGAGAGCACATTCAGTTTTGAATAAAGAATTTAAATAAAAAAACGACGCATAGATTTGAAATAAAAAATGATGTTATAGAATATTTTTTTTTAACATCTTAAACATTGGTAGGGCTTAATTAGGCTTAAATTAGCACTATATAATTTAGATTTTAATTAGTCTGTTTATTTGAAATAATAAAAAATAATTTTTGCTTTTGATCATTGATTAGCAATGAAAAAAATGGTTCCATTCACAAAAATTATAATAACGATCTTAAGCTTAAAACTATACTTTAAATCTCTCAGACTAGGAGCGCATGGATGCTGATATTAACTAGAAAAGTGGGTGAGGCGGTTATGATTGGTCATGACGTAAAAATCACAGTGCTTCATGTAAAAGGTAACCAGATTAGACTTGGAATTGATGCTCCTAGTTCAGTCGCTGTTCATCGAGAAGAAATTTTTTCTCGTATTCAAAATTCCCAGCTCTCTCCGCTTTCGCAACTTGCTCAATCAGTCCCGATTGGACCCGGTGTTGCGGCGACTTTGAGTCTGAGTGGCAGTTCGTTGATGAATTCATCACCAATCTCTGAGGGGTCTATAGTGACTGGAATGGCTGAGATCACCGAGTAAAAACCCCTAGTAAACCGGCTACCCAAACAAGGGGCAGCAATGCTAGACTCGCGCCCTAAAATTAAATGGATTGGATCTCATGTCTGCGTTTAAGCCGTGCTTTATTTTTTATTTTTCTGGGTTTTTTCTGGCGAGTTTTTTGGGCCTAGCCCATGCCGTTGATTTAGTTCAAGTGACTCATGAAGCAGTTCAAAATGCCCCAGAGTTTCAAGCGTATGGGTCGACCATGCAGGCTGCAGATCAGGGTTACTATGCCTCTGTTGGGGGCTTGTTTCCCACGGTAGCTCTTGCGGCTTCTGGCAATGCCATTGCGTATAACACCGAAGGCTATGACGATCAGTATCTTTCCAGTGGCTTACAGATTTCTCTGACTCAACCCATTTTTAATTTAAATCTCTGGGGTACGGCTTTAAATCAGGCTGATTTAGCGAATACAGCCCGAGCTACTTATGAGTCGAATATTCAGAATTTTTATCTCACCGTTTCGACTGATTATTTTAATATTTTGCAGGATCAAGATGTCTTAGTCTCTGACCAGGCGGCGGTTGATTTTTACAGTCGGACTTTAAAGCAAACGCAAGAAAAATTTGAAGCGGGTCTAAGTACAATCAAAGATGTCAAACAATCAGAAGCTGATAATGACTTAAGTTATGCGGCGGAGATTAAAGATCAGTCCCAGTTGCAAATCGATGTCAGTGAGCTGGAAAAATTGACGGGGAAAAGATTTGATCAATTAGCCTCACCAAAAGAAGCTTTTCCATTTGAAGCGCCTAAGCCGGAAGATATAAATTATTGGGTCAAACAAGCTGATTTGAATAATAAAGATTTAGAAGTCGCAAGATATACCGCTAGCGCGACCAAGCAGACTATTACTCAATCGGTTGGTAATCAGTTGCCAGAGATAGATTTCGTCGCGACTTACGCACTGAATAATACCAATGCCAGCAACCGAGTTTTAAATACGCAATTTGATGGGCAGACCAGTGCACATGCTTGGGCTATTCAGCTGGTTGCGACCTGGAGTATTTTCCAGGGGACCACGCAGTTTGCGCAAAGCCTTCAAGCAGTTAATAACTATGATGCTGAGACCGATACGGTCTTGCAAACTTTGAGAGATACCGAAGCTCAAACCAGGCAAGATTATCGAGCGGTTATTTCAGATGTCGCGCAAGTCGCTGCTTTAAAACAAGCCGTTCATGCCGATGAGTTATCTTTAAAGCAATTAGACGAAGAATATAAAGTCGGGACAGAGACTATTGTGAATGTCTTAGACCAGGCTAATCAGTTATTTAAAGACCGTAAGGATTACACTAAGGCTGAATACCAGTACATGACGGATTCGTTGACCTTATATAAAGATGTCGGTAGCCTTGGCCTCCCTCAAATTGATGTGCTTAACCAATGGCTGATTTTATCCAAGGCTTAGATCCTGCGTGTTTTTTTATACAAAAAGCTGAACAAGCTGAACAAACTACGCAAATTAAGAAATTATTTTTAATTAGAAAATCAGATTTTGATGCTTGGCGAGAAGCTCAAAAATCTGAGAATTTATTTCTTGAATCTTGGTTAAATTATTTAGACTTTTCTCCAGAAGCTGGAAAGATATTAGTTATTCCTGGTTTTAACTTTAATTTTAATTGTAAAAAAGAGCTTGAGAAAAATGCTGGAGAGACGGCTTATTTTTTAGGTATTTTAGAAAGCGTGGGGAAAAATTTTACAGCCCTGGAATCTTTAGCGGCTTTTTATAATCAGTTGCCAGCTGGAGATTATGAGCTGGAGTTCTTAAATTTAAACTTAAATTCAGTAGAGCTTTTCCAGGCTTATATTGGCTGGGGTCTTCAGGCTTATGAATTTAATAGATATAAATTAGATAAAGATAAAAATAAAAATAATTTAAAGCGCCTGGTTCTAGATTTTGAGAGTAATTCTGAGAGTAATTCTGAGATTTTAAATTATTTAAAATCCCATTATTTAATTCGAGATTTAATTAACACCCCAGCGGATCACATGGGTCCGTCTGAATTAGCAAAAGCCGCTGAAGTAACGGCTTTAAAATATCAAGCAAAATTTGAATGTATTAAAAATACGGATCTGGAAAAGAATTTCCCAGCGATTCATGCGGTAGGGCGAGCGTCGGATGATCCACCTTGTTTAATTAAATTAGCCTGGGGAAAAAACAAGACTTATCCGAAGATAATTTTGATTGGAAAAGGTGTTTGCTTTGATACGGGAGGCTTAGATTTAAAAGACCCAGAAGGCATGCGTTGGATGAAAAAAGACATGGGCGGTGCCGCGCATGTTTTGGGTCTGGCTGAGTTAATCATGCAGGCTGAATTAAAAATTAATCTCGAGGTTTATATTCCAGCCGTTGAAAATTCTATTGCAGGTAATGCGTATCGACCTGGAGATGTGGTCTTAACTCGACAGGGCTTAAATATAGAAATTGGCAATACAGATGCAGAGGGCCGAGTGATTTTGTCAGATGCTTTGTGCTTAGCCTGTGAGCAAAAACCCGATTTAATTATTGATATGGCCACTTTAACGGGCGCAGCAAAAATAGCATTGGGTCCTGACTTGCCTGCTTTATTTTCAAATAATAATAATCTGGTTAAAGCGATTTTAGACATGGGTTTTTTACACGAAGACCCGCTCTGGCACATGCCTTTGTATCAGCCCTATAAAAATTATTTAAAATCTAACATTGCCGATTTTAATAACATGAGCAAAAGCGGTTATGGTGGGGCGATTACAGCGGCTTTATTTCTAGAGCTTTTTGTGAGCGAAGAGATCCCTTGGTGTCATATTGATCTCATGGCTTTTAATACTTCTAGTCGTCCAGCGCATCCAGAAGGGGCTGAAGCTATGGGTCTAAGAGCTTTGTTTTATATGTTGAAGAAAAAATATGCTTGAGAATTATGTTTGAAAAAAATTTAGAAAATTTAGAGGAATTAAAAAATCTAAAAAATTTAGACTCTAAAAATATTTTTAATGGCTTGATGCGTGGCGTTGAAAAAGAAAATCTGAGAATAACTCCCGATGGGCAGTTAGCGCATACTCCGCATCCTGCATCTTTAGGTAAGGCGCTGACTCATCCTGTTATTACCACTGATTTTTCTGAAAGCCTGACTGAAATTATGACGCCGCCGGTCATGGGCCGGCCCTGTTTATTTTCTTCTTTGGAAAATATCAGCGCTTATGCCTGGCATCATTTAAGCACTTTAAATCATCAAGAATATTTCTGGCCCTTGAGCATGCCAGTCGGTGTCGGCCACGAAGACGATATTCCCATTGCGTATTACGGCGAGAGTCATTTAGGCCAATTTAAAACTTTATATCGAGAAGGTTTAGCCCATCGTTATGGTAAAAAAATGCAGAGCATTGCCGGGCTGCATTACAATTTTTCTTTTCCTAATATTTTTTTCGACAGCTTATTTAAAGATAAAAATAAATCTGATATTTATTTTGTCTTGCTTCGAAATTTTTATAAAAACTATTGGATCTTGCCCTATTTATTTGGCGCGTCTCCCGCTTGTCATCAAAGTTTGTTAGAGAATTCAGAGCGGGGATCTGGCGTGGCTAATAATTATTTAGAAAAATTTTTAGATAACACCTGGATGAGCCCTTATGCGACTTCTTTAAGAATGAGTGATATTGGGTATCAGAATAATTCCCAAAGTCAGATTTGTGTGTCTTTAAATAGTTCTCATGAATATTCTAAAAGCTTGGCTTCGGCGGTAGATCAGCCTTATGAGCCCTATAAAAATATTAAAAAGCAGTTAAATAATCATTTATTGCAAATCGAAAACGAATATTACAGTCCGATTAGGCCCAAGCAGCTGACCGAGCCTGGTGAGCGTCCGACTCAGGCTTTATGCCGTCGTGGGGTGAGATATATCGAAGTGCGCGTTTTAGATTTAAATCCCTTTACGCCTTTAGGTCTTACACCAAGCCAGAGTGCGTTTATGGACGTTTTTTTAACTTACTGTGCTTTGGGTTCTCAAGAATTAATAGAAAAAAAAGATTTATTAATTTATAAAAATAATTTTAAACAAGTCGTGTCTTATGGTCGCGCTCCTCATTGTCAGCTGGAGTTAAAATTAAAAACAAAATTAAAAATTAATTTAAAAGACGCCGCTTATGAACTCATGGCTGAATTATTAGCTTTGGCAAAAATTATGGATCTAGGTAGTTCGACTCAGGAATTTACAGAGTCGGTTTTATTAGAGCTGGAAAAAGTCGATGACCCCAGAAAATTACCCTCTCAGCAGGTGTTTAATTGGATGACTGAGCGTGATTTGTCTCATACGGAGTTTGGTTTAAGCCAAGCCCGGGCGCATCATGATTATTTCGAAGAAATTATTTTAAGTCCCTGTTTAGCCAAGCAAATGGATGCGATGACAACGCAGTCTATTAAAGACGAGCGGGCCGAAGTATTAAATTCCCACGGAAGTTTTGAAAATTATTTAAAAAATTATGTGGACGCGCCCAGGGGCTGCAAGGGTTAAGAGTTTTATTTTTATTTAAATTATTAGGAGATTGATTGTGTCAGATTTACCAGAACCAAAAGAAGCAAAAGAACCAAAAGACTCAGAAGGGTCTTTGTTTAATACGGGTGCTAGTTCTGTCGAAGACTTAAGTATTGAATATACAGACAACGGCGTCGTGACTGTCAAACAATTAGATAAACAAGTTTTATCCAAAGGCGCGTGGGCGACTTTGATTTTTAAATATCAAGATTGGGTGCCGTCTAAAGATCAATATGGTGAAATTAAATTTACGATTAGACGTTATAGAAAAATCGATGGGGCTTATAAACAGCAGTCTAAATTTAATATTTCCAGTGAAGAGCAGGCGGGGAAAATTATTGAGATTTTGTCTGATTGGGTAAAGCCGAGCGTGAAATCGGGTGTTTGATTGAGTTGAGTATTTGGAAGGCCTGATGGCAGGCCTTTTCAGGCTTCTTACGTGCTTGTTGCCAACTAGGTTTTAAGATTCTTGCGTACAAAATATTACAGCTAGTTTTGTACGTGAAAATCGGAAAACAGATTCTTGCGTACAAACTTGATGATGACTTTTTGTACGTGAAAATATAATATTTTCGTATTATAAATTAAATAGATATTTAATTAATTGAAAAATAAAGAATTATTTATTGGCCGAGCCTCTGAACTTCAGTCTTTAAAGCTTTTAGAGAAAAAATTCACGGCTTCTTTCGTTGTGATTAGAGGGCGTCGACGCATTGGCAAAAGTCGCCTAGTAAATCAGTTTGCTTTGGAGTCCTCAGCGCAAAGAAAGTTAATTACTTTTACCGGTTTAGCGCCAGAGCCGGGTGTGACTGAGAAGCATCAAAGAGAAATGTTTGCAGATCGTTTATTCGAGCATTTTGGATTGCGAGGGTTAAATACGGATAATTGGTCTGATTTGTTTTTTCATTTAATAAGAGAAACTGGGAAAGGAAAATTTATTATTTTCTTAGATGAAATTTCTTGGATGGCGCATAAAGATCCCACTTTTTTAGCGAAATTAAAAACAAGCTGGGATGAGGGCTTAAGTCAAAATCCCAATCTTATTTTAATTGTCTGTGGCTCTATTTCTGTTTGGGTAGAAAAAAATATTTTATCAGCGACAGCTTTTGTAGGTCGCGTGTCTTTAGAGATCTTGCTGGAAGAATTATCTTTATCTGAAAGTAATCAACTACTCACGGCACTTCAGTTTTCAGGGTCGGCTTATGAGCGGTTTCAAATCTTAGCAGTGACAGGCGGTGTTCCTTGGTATCTCCAGCAAATTATTTCTGGAGATACGGCTTTTAGTTTTATTAGCCGATCTTGTTTTACTAAAAGTGGTTTTTTAGTGAAAGAATTCGAGAAGATTTTTCATGATTTATTTAATAAGCGAAGTGTGATTTATCGAAAAGTCATCGAGGTCTTAGTGGACCAACCAATGGAATATCAAGACCTATGTGAAAAGCTGGAATATAGAACCAGTGGGCGCTTGAGTGAGTATTTAAATAATCTGGTGCTTTCTGGTTTTATCAGGCGTGACTACGCCTGGCAGGTTGGAAAAGGCGAAAGTACAAAGTTAAGTCGTTATAGATTGAGTGATAATTACATCCGGTTTTATTTGAAATACATTGCTAAGAATAAAAATAAAATAGAAGCAGGAAAAATGGCGGTGACTTCTATGTCTGCCTTTCCAGCTTGGGAAACTTTGATGGGTTTTCAGTTTGAAAATTTAATTTTAAATAATCGCAAGATGCTTTTAGAGTTTTTAAATCTTCCGCCTGAAGATATTGTTTTAGATAATGTTTTTTTCCAAAGAGAAACTCAGGCCCAGCTGGCTTGTCAGATCGATTATTTAATTGAAACTAAATATAAAACTTTATATGTCTGTGAGGTCAAATTTTCCAGAGATCCTGTTGGTGTGGGGGTGATTGCAGAGGTCGAAGAAAAAATAAGACGCTTAGCAAAAACAAAGAATACGGTCTGTATTCCCGTATTGATTTATGTGAATGGAGTCTCTGAAAGCTTGATTGAAAAAGATTACTTTCGATATTTAATTAATATGCAGGAAGTTTTAAAATAAAAAAATTTTTATTTTTTATTTTTTATTTTTTATTTTTTATTTTTTATTTTTTATTCAGATCTCAAGGTCTCTATGGGATCTAATTTCGAGGCTTTATAAGCCGGATAAAAACCAAAAAATATCCCGACACTAATAGTCACCAAGCAGCCGACGACAGGCGGTAATAAAAATAAAGAAAAAGCCCAGTGTTTACTCACGGCGACTAGGTAAGCAATAAAGATTCCCAAGAACATGCCGGTCATCCCGCCAAAAATAGATAAGACAATCGCTTCAATTAAAAATTGCAAAATAATGTCTGTATTCTTCGCCCCCACGGCTTTTCTAATACCAATTTCTTTATGACGCTCAGTCACAGACACCAGCATGATATTCATGATGCCAATGCCGCCGACTAATAAAGAAATACTGCCGATTAAGCCCAGTAAAATAGTCATGGTCTCTGATGATTTTTCCATCGAGTCAATCAGGCTTTTTGGGCTTCTAATAGACACTTGCTGATCAATAGTATGAGCCTGAATATAATTTTTAATCTCTAATTCCGTCTGGGGTAATAAATTAGTATTAATCACTCGAAGGGCGATACTGTCGACGGATGAATTTTTTTGAATATTTAAAGCTGTGCTGATGGGAATTAAAATCGAATTATTAAAATCTGTATTAAAGAAAAAATTAGTTGGCCAGTTATTTAAAACACCCACAATAGTAAAAATATTATCGCCAATTTGAATTTGGGTATTTAATAAATTTTTATTTAAATTTTGAGCCAGGGTATTAGCCAAAGTATTCCCAATCACACAGAAATAATCACTTTGATCTTGATCTAGAAAGCTTAATAAACGCCCCTGTTTTAAAGATAATTGAGCCATAGAAATCATATTTGTCGTGATGCCAACGGCGGAGGCGTTTTGCTCAATACCCTGATAAATCACGTTCCCATAGTTATTAATATACGGGGCGCTGAGGCTTAAATTATGGGAGCTTTGGGTGATATTTTGGGCATTATTTAAAGACAAACCTGCCATGGGATTAGACTGGGTTTGGTCATAGTTTTTAGAAAAAATAGAAATAGACAAAAGATTAATGCCTAGAGACTTAAATTGAGACAAAATTTCATTTTCAGCGAGCTGGCCAATGGACACCATGGCAACGACAGAGGCTGTTCCGACTAGGATGCCCAGGACCGCTAAAAAAGCGCGTAGCTTAGAAGATAAAAGCTGTCTAATGGCTTCTCTAAGATGAGTTTTTAAGCTGAGGGAGGGCATAAGATTTGTTCGCCTAAATTTAAACCTGATAAAACTTGAATAGAAGTGGTCGTTATTTTACCCGTGGTAATTATTTGATTTTTTATCGCTTGAGTTTTTGGATCAACAATTTTAACAATATTTTTACCTGCTTTATTTTGACTGACTGCGTTAACAGGAATCATGATTTGATTGCTGGATTGATAGACCTGAATAGCCAATTGAGCATCCATGCCCGAACGGATTAATTTTTTTTGCGTGGGTGTTAATTGCTTAACTAAAGCGACCGCTGGAAAAGTCGGTAAAGAACCGCCGCCGCTACTATTCAAAGCCTGGGCACTAACTTCAGAGATTTCACCCTGGAGGGTTATTCCTGGAAAGCCAGATCCAGTGACAGTGACAGCTTGGCCGGGATTAATCTGATTAATATTAATTTCTGGGATATTAAAATTAATTTGTAGACCGCTCATATCTCCAATATTCATTAAGACTTGTTGATATTGAACACTGGAGCCTACATCGACTTTGCCAGAGGTTGATTTCTGAGCATTGTCATCAGACCCACCTGATTGTGTGGGCGTGGGTTCTAAAATAATCCCATCCGCTGGAGCATTAATACTATGGGCGTTGACCTGGGCTTCGAGGGAATCATATTTATCTTTTGAATTTGAGAGGGCTAATTGGGACATGGTTAAGTTATCACCTAAGCCTTTGGAAAGCGCTGCAGAGTAAGCGCGCTGGGCTTGATCTAAGCTAACTTGGCTATCTAAATAGCTATTCTGGCTTTGTAATAAAGCATCATGAGAAATAATGCCTAATTGATATAACTTTTGATTCTCAGCCCAGGTATTTTTATTTTGAGCTAAATCTCTTTGGGCTCTTAGTAAAGCATTTTGGGTATTAATCACTTCGTCTGAATTTTTCCAATTTAATTTCTGGTTATAGTCATCTAAGGATTTTAAATAGGCCACTTTGGCGTCCCGCATATCGTTTTGAATTTTAGTGGATTGAATATGTAGTAAGGGCTGATTTTTTTTAACCATCTGGCCGTAAATAAAAAATTTCTGGTCAATCACGCCGGCAGTAGGGCTAATAACAGGATGATTAGTAATGGGCGAAATCGTGCCTGAATAATACAAAGTCTGAGTCAGGGTTTGTGTCGTGACGGTGTAAAGATTGGGAGGGGTATCGGCGAAAGTTTGGATGCTTTGAGAGAGTAGAAAACTAAAAATTACAATAATAAAAATAAAATTACACATGCGCTGGAGCCTCGATATTAATATGCCAATGGGTAAGTAAAGTCCCGACTAATTGCTGATAGCTCATGACTTGTTTTAAATAATTAATTTCTGAGTCCACGACACTTTGCTGAGAATTAATATAACTTTCTTGCTGTTGTTGAAAAGCAAAAGCGTCTAATTTTCCATATTGATATTCAATACGAGCGGCATTGAAAGACTGCTGAGAGAGGGTGAGTTTTTCTTGGGCCATTTGATACTGGAACCACTGGCTATTTAAATTATTCACCGCCGCGTTGACGTTATTAATTAAACTTCGTTTTTGCTGTGCTTCTGTAATCTGCTGGTTTTCTAGAGAAATCGCTGAAGAGAGTTCGTTTTGATCCAATGTTACTTGATTTAAAGGAATCGTGAGATTTAAAGAAATAGAAGAGTTGTCAGAAGTATTGGACGTATTGGGATTATTAATATCTTCATAAGTTGTACTAGAGCTAGATCTAGAACGACTGGCGACTAAATCTAAAGTCCATTTTCGAGAGTCTTTGCTTTTTAAAATATTTCTTTCGTCTTGTTTCGACTCCAGGGCCTCGACTTTCAAATTAATATTATTTTTTAAAGCCTCTTGGTCGCTTTGAATTAAATCAGTCGGCTCTTGAGAAATAGTGGGGTTGGGGTCCACTTCAAAACTGGTATTAGACGGTAAGCCTAAAGTATTTAAAAAATCAGCTTTAGCACTGGAGAGAGCCTGATCAGCGGCACCTAAAGATTGCTGCTGAGTCATGAGGTCAATACTGGCTTGTGTGACATCCGTTGCTGGAATTTGTCCAGCTTCCAGGCGCGCTTTTCGCCTGGCTAATTCTTTTTGCGCATCTTGAAGACTGCGCTCAGAAATTTGATACGCCTGCTCAGCAGAAACAACGGCATAGTAAGCATTGGCGACGTTAATTACGGTTGTTTCAACCGTTGTTTCTAGATTCAAATCATCAATAGTCTGCTGGTCATAAGCGTTATCTAAATCTACTTCATTCACGTCAACGCCAAAGCCTTGTAATAAAGGCTGAGTGACCGTGATGCTGTAGCCTAATTGGCTACTTTCGTAATTATTATTTTCCAGCTCGCCAGAAGTTCCCGATTGACCGGATGGCTGGTAATTCACGCTGGTCTGTACTTGCGTCCCCAAGGGCAAGGTCCAGGTCACTTGGGGGCCCACACTGGCTGATTTGGTGAAATAATTAGGGCTGCCTGTGCTTTCTGTTTTCGAATAATTCAAAGAGTTAGTAATACTCGCCTGAGGCTCAAAAGCTTGTTGAGCCGTGAGTAAATCAAAGCGTTCTAATTGGCGATTATTTAAGCTGGTTAATAAATCCGTATTGTGTCTCAAAGCTAGGTAAATAGCGGATTGGAGTGAAATTTTATTATTTAAATTTAAATTGTCTGGATTTAAATAATTGGGATTTAAATTATTGGCACTGATCACTGGGGTTGTGCTGATTCCAGGTGTTTTAATAGTTAAAGAATTTGAAGAATTTTGAGTGGCTTGAATGGGTAGAAAAGGCGTTTGATCTGGAAAATTTTCCAGCGCAAAAAGCGGAGAGTCTTGAAGCAAGAAAATTAAAAATAATAAAAATAAAAAAAACAGGATCCGCACAGTCTTGGGGGCCTTATTAAAAAATAAAATAAAATAAATAAATAATAAAAAAGGGAGCGGAGTCTAAAAGAAAGAGGCTGTGGAAAACTAGCGTGTTATCTAGTGGCTCTATAAGATCGGCGTCTATTTTTTTGAGGGAAATGGGAAATACCGTGATTGAATCCGATGGTTTATTTATTAAAAAAAATCTGGAAGAAAATTTAGATTTAAAAAGTGATTTATTAAGCACAGATGTTTTAGATTTTGAAGTGGTTCTAGATCGGGCGATTAGACCCAAATCTCTAGAAGACTATGAAGGCCAAGATCCAGTGCGGGATCAAATGCGAATATTTATAGATGCTGCTAGGGGGCGCAAAGAAGCCCTAGATCATGTCTTAATTTTTGGCCCGCCGGGTTTAGGCAAGACAACCCTCTGTAATATTATTGCCCACGAGATGGGGGTGTCTTTAAAGCAAACCTCAGGGCCGGTCTTAGAAAAAGCAGGGGATCTAGCGGCTTTGTTAACTAATCTGGAGCCCAATGATGTTTTATTTATTGACGAGATTCACCGATTAAGCCCCGTCATAGAAGAAATTTTATATCCCGCGATGGAAGACTATAAATTAGACATCATGATCGGCGAAGGTCCCGCGGCGCGGTCTATTAAATTAGATTTACCGCCCTTTACCCTCGTCGGCGCGACCACCAGAGCTGGGTCTTTAACTTCGCCCTTGAGAGACCGTTTTGGAATTGTTCAAAGACTGGAATTTTATGAAGTAAAAGACTTAAAAAATATTGTCGAGCGATCTGCGAAAATTTTAAATTTAAATCTAGATCCTTCGGGCGCTTTAGAGATTGCCAAAAGATCGAGGGGAACACCCAGAATTGCGAATAGATTATTAAGACGAGTGAGAGATTTTGCTGAAGTTAAATCAAAATCTTCAGGTCCCGTAACCAAGGAAATCGCCGACGCAGCTTTGAAATTATTAAATATTGACCAGCTGGGCTTTGACCAAATGGATATTAAATTTCTAGATATTTTGATTAATAAATTCTCAGGCGGCCCTGTCGGTTTAGATAATCTCGCCGCAGCGATTGGCGAAGAGCGCGGGACGCTCGAAGATGTCCTAGAGCCTTATTTAATCCAGCAGGGTTTTATTCAAAGAACGCCCAGAGGCCGGGTAGCAACGCAAAGAGCCTTGGATCACCTGGGAATAAAGCTAAAAATTTAATTAAAAATAAAAAATCTTCTTTCTAGTAAAAAAAATCCATAAGATCCGCCCGCTAAAAATTATTTAAAAATAAAAAATAAAGGGGAAAGATCGTCATGGAATTATTATTAGAGTTACATTCGAAATTTTTTGACTCTCTTCCAAAAGATAATGATGACCTGAGAATAGAAGCAATAGTCCCAGTTGTTGGGCTAATTAAAAGTTATTTAGAAGGTGGCGATGGAGCTTCTTTTTTTGATTCTAAATTGACAGTGGACCGGGTGGGTTATTATTGTCGGATTAGCTCAAGTAAGCCTCTTTATCAAGAGGCTTTAAGTTTGCTAAGGGCCTTGTTAGAGAGTCTTGACGGTTTGAAAGATTGGACTTTTACAAAAGTAGAAAAATCTGTAAGTCCCAAGCCTCGACCTTTAGCGCGAACCCCCGCTCGACCTGCAGGTTCTGCTTCAAGAGTTTTTGCAAATCTTGAGATGGTTTCTCTCAAAGGCTTTTCTCATCCCATGGTCGGGAAAGATCCGCAAGGTGTAGATGGGCTGAGTGAGTTTGGGCGTTTGGCGATGGAACGGGCCCGTCGTGATTTGTCTTCTATTTTACCACCTACATTCCCGCGATCTCCATCTGAATTCCATACATTTTACAAACTGCCTGCCCTAGCAGCCTGATAATTTTTATTCGAAGCGAACTTAAATTCGTAATTATGGCTCGAACAGATTGGGTCAATGGATCCAATAATTTCACAATCGC
>CAMCUU010000049.1 GCA_945879065.1 Francisella tularensis subsp. holarctica | reverse complement strand
ATTTTTTATTTTTTATAAAGAGATTTTTTAGATGATTAAAATAAAAGTCAGTCATTGGTTTAATAGCCCTAAAAAATGGGCTTCTTGGATGCTGGGTTTAGTGATTTTACTGACCGGCTATTTTTTAATTTTAGATAGGTATGCCCCCAGTACGGATGATGCGGTGATTCAGGCCTATGTGTTAAATATTGCGAGCTATGACAGTGGAAAAATTAAATTTTTAAATATTAAAAATAATAGCTTTGTGAGGCAGGGGGATGTTTTATTTCAGCTAGACCCAGCAGCTTATTTATTGGATTTAAATCAAGCCCGGGCAGGCTTGGTGTTAGCTCAAGAGCAGGCTAGAGAATATTTTGAGGGAGTCTTAATGGCGCAGGCTAAAGTAAGCCAAGCCGAGGCTGATCTGGCTTATCAAGATTCGCATTTTAAAGCCTTGCAAACTTTAGTGGCTCAGGGGGCAATTAGTCAGGATAATTTTAATCGAGCCAAAAATTTAGACGTCTTAGCTCAACAAAATTTAATTTCAGCTCAGCAAAATTTAATTGCAGCTAGAGCACTACTAGGTCCTGATGTTCCTGTGGAATCTAAGGACTATAAAAATTTAATGAATATTCATATTTTCAAAGCACAGATGTTATTAAATCAGGCTCAATTAGCTTATGAGAGAGTGGTCGTGAAAGCGCCTTTTGATGCTTGGGTGAGTAATCTCCAGGTTCAGGAGGGGGCCTATATTTCAACTGGAGGCCAGGCACTGTCTTTAATTAAAAATAGTTTTTGGGTTCAAGCTAATTTTAAAGAAAATGATCTGCAGAGAATTCAGCCCGGCCAAAAAGTCTGGGTGACGATTAATAATTATCCTGGGCAGATTTTTGAAGGTGAGGTCGAAAGCTTAGGGCTCGGGGTGAGTACAGATAGTGATGGGCGTGGGGTTTTATTACCCAGTATTGATAAAACGAATAATTGGGTGAATCTCGCTCAGCGATTTCCAGTGCGTATTAAAATAATTAATTTACCTAAAAATTATGTTTTAAGAGTCGGTGCGACTTCTATTGTGACGGTGTTTACTTCGAAAATTTTTTTAATTAATAGCTTTGCTAAGTTAAACCAATGGATTCGGGCCATGGCCCAATATATTTATTAATGATGCGTATTAATAAAAAAATAAATCCCCTTAATTTTTACCGGCTGTATTGTGCCATGGTGAGCTTAAAGCTGACTGTGAGCGCGCTGATTTGTTTTGGAATTATTGGTTATTTTGGTTTGGACAATGGCTATTTATTAATGCTGCCCATGCTCTTCGGTGCGTTGACCTTGCCTCAAAGAATGCATCAGACAATTTGGGAATGTGTTTTAGGCAGTGTTATGGGCGCTGTTATTTTTATAGTGTTAATTATTTTTTCAGATCATTTTTTAATTTATACCGTGTTGAATCTGGCTGTTTTGTCTTTGGCTTTATTAATTGGGTTTAAATCTAGATTTTTGTTCACGGCTGTTTTTTTAGTCGTGACAGGAGGGGTGATTTACTCCCTGGCGATTACGGGTCCGACTGCTGCAGTGTCTTATGGAATTGAGTGGGCTCGCGATGGATTTTTCGGTGCGCTTGTTTTTTTTATGGTTGATTTTTTAATTTGCCCGTATTTTGGATTAAACCAGCTGGAAAAAAGTTTAAAAAATACGCCGATTAGATTTTTAATGATTGAAGATTGTCAGAAGTTATTTCAAGTGTCGAAATATCGGTTCTTAGCTGGTTTTTTAAATAATTTAAATAAAATAAAAAATTTAAAAAGATTAGAAAAAATTAATAATCTAGAAGCTCAAATAGGCATTGCGGGGGCGGCGCAGTTTTATCAAAAGAGAGCAGAAGATACTTTAAGTAAATTAGAGAATTTAAGTTTAAATTTAAATAATTTAAATCTAATAAAAGAAAGAGAGATTTTTTTAAATTTAAAAAATAATTATAAAAAATATTTTTCTGAGATTTTAATTTCTGATTTTTTTGATCATGAATTTAAAAATAATAAAAATTATAAAGATTTTTTTTTAGAGCTTGATCAAGATTTAGATGGCTATTTAAAAGCAGGTTTGGATTATGAATTTATTCGGCTGATTTATAGTTTTAAGATGCATTTAGATAATCTAGTCCATGTGTTAAGCACGCCGAAAGAGCGAAAAATTCCTGAGCCACCGGTGTTTGCCATGCCTGTGAATTCGCCTTTAAAAATGGCTTTGCTCGCCGCGAGTACTTTGTGTTCTGTGGTTTGCGTGGTTTCTTTTTTAGCCCTGCCAGGTGGAATGCAGCCAGTATTTGCGGCTTTTGTGGCAGCGATGCAGCCCAATTTAGGGAAATTAAGTAAGCAGTTGTTAGACCGCTTTTTAGGCGTTGTTTTTGGTGGGGCTGCGTCTGTTTTTATTTTATTAACTTTGGGAGAGATCTCTCATTTTTGGATGCTTATTTTTATATTTGGCGTCTTTGTTTCCATTTTTATTTATTTCAGTTTATCTCGGCCCCAGTGGGCTTATATTTTTTTACAGGCAGCGCTGACTGTCTTAATGCTCGTGGCTTATAACACCTTGGTTTTAGTGCCGACGATTGACGTCGTCGGTCAGCGGTTTTTTGGGATTAGCGTGGGTTTTGTGATTGGTTTTATGATCATGGCTCTATTTGGTTTAGAAAGTGCTGGAAAAATTTATACTCAAAAATTTCATGCGTATTTATCGCGAGCTGGGCAAGTTATTTTTAAAACAAAGCCTTTAGTGCCCCAGAATTATTTTGAATTAGTGGGTTTAATGGCGGAGTTAAAAGTTTTATTAAGCCATACAGAATTTGAATTTGGATCTTCAGCTCAGGCGGGGGAGTTATATCAAAAGCAATTTTTTTTATTAGAGCATATTGGTTACAACCTGGAGACTTTATTAACTTTGAGAATGCATGAAGACCGCATGAATTTTAAAACAGATTGGTTAATACAAGAGATTAAAAAATTATTTTTAAGCATAGAAAAAGTCTTAAAAACTTGGCCAGATTTAAAAGATCTAGAAATTTTAAAATCAAATCTCAATCAGCTGGATCAGAAATTTCAACAGGAATTAAAACAGACTCAGCTAGAAAATATTTCTCCAGAAGAGCGTATGCATTGCTTCGCCCTACAAACTAATTTGCAGAGCTTAGCGCGGGAGTTGTCCCAAGTTCGGGTTTTTTAGCGAGTCATTATCTAATAAGCGGAAAAATTACTGGGTGCAAGCCGTGCTAGGTGTGCAGGTGTTTTTGTATGCGGCAGTGACTGAAGGGCCTGCTGCGCCAGCTCCAGCTCCAGCTCCAGCTCCAGCTCCAGCAGCTGCACCCATGGTTGTGATGGAGGCAGTACAGACCGGCGCAGCCGTTGAAGCGTCTGGTCTGGCGCCTGGATGGAAGGGAAGCGTGCTTGTGTCTCTGCCTGTGAGCGGCGCATCTGGTTTAGCTGCTCTAGGTGCTCTAGGGGGTGCTACACAATCAACAGGTATTTTTTGTGCTGCATAAAGCGGAAGTTCTGAAGGACTGTGTGGGCGTTTTCTTCCTGACATGAGGGGGCTCCTTAAGTTAAATCAATTAAAGTTAAATAAATTAAAGCTAAATAAAGCTGGGATAGTTCCAAAATTTTCTATTAAGAGCAATTAAGAGATGAGGTATTTTTGAGATTGGTTTTAGGCTGATTTGCATAGCGCCTAAGCGGTCAAATAGATATAATCCGCCGTCTTTTTTAAACCCCCTTATTTTTTATTTAATTTAAATTCCCTGGGAGTTCTATGTCTTCTTCTGATAATAATTCTGATGTTAATAATACCCCTGATAACAGCCCCGATAACTCTAGTGATTCTCATAATTCTAAGATGCCCATGGTTCCTAGTTCACAGGCAAATTATTCCAGCCAAGTGATGCCGGTGAGCATTGAAGAAGAATTAAAACAGTCGTATTTAGACTATGCCATGAGTGTGATTGTCGGACGGGCGTTGCCAGATGTTCGCGATGGTTTAAAGCCAGTACACAGACGCGTTTTATTTGCGATGAGAGAATTAGGGAATGATTTTAATAAACCCTATAAAAAATCTGCTCGTGTAGTCGGGGATGTCATTGGTAAATATCATCCACATGGAGATACGGCGGTTTATGACACGATAGTCCGAATGGCTCAGCCTTTTTCTTTAAGATATATGCTGGTTGATGGTCAGGGTAACTTCGGATCGGTGGATGGAGATTCTCCAGCGGCGATGCGTTATACCGAAGTGCGTATGTCAAAGATTGCGCATTATTTATTATCTGATTTAGATAAAGAGACGGTTGATTGGGTGCCTAACTATGACGAGACTGAGCAAATTCCGGCGGTTATGCCAACAAGATTGCCTAATTTATTAATCAATGGTACGGCGGGTATTGCTGTCGGGATGGCGACGAATATTCCACCGCATAATCTCACGGAAGTCTTGAATGCTTGCTTGGCTTTAATCGATGACCCGATGCTCAGTATTGATGATCTGATGGCTTATATTCCAGGGCCTGATTTCCCAACCGCGGGGATTATTTCAGGAAGAGCTGGAATCTTGTCTGCTTATAGAACCGGTCGCGGAAAAGTGTATGTTCGCGCCAGGACTAATATTGAAACTGATGAGAAAAACGGCAAAGAAAAAATTATTATTACTGAGCTGCCCTATCAAGTTAATAAAGCCAGATTGATTGAAAAAATTGCTGAATTAGTCAAAGAAAAGCATATCGATGGTATTACAGAACTCAGAGACGAATCTGATAAAGATGGCATGCGCGTGGTGATAGAAATCCGTCGTGGTGAAATGACCGATGTGGTTTTAAATAATTTATTTAAACAAACCCAGATGCAGACTGTATTTGGAATCAACATGGTCGCTTTGTTAGATAACCAGCCGCAGACTTTAAATTTAAAACAAATTATTCAGGCGTTTATTAGGCATCGCCAAGAAGTAGTGACTAGACGTACTATTTTTGAATTAAGAAAAGCCAGAGAGCGCGCGCATCTATTAGAAGGCTTGACAGTGGCACTGGCGAATATCGACGAAATGATTGAATTAATTAAGCAATCTAAGACGCCGAGTGAAGCAAAAGAGCAAATTTTAAATAAAACCTGGAAAGCGGGGCAAGTACTAGCCATGTTATCGGGCGCGGGGGCGCATGCTTCAAGGCCAGATTATCTAGAACCCCAGTTTGGTTTAGTCGACCAAGATTTATATAGATTATCTCCCGCTCAAGTAGACGCTATTTTAGAAATGAAGCTGCATAGATTAACGGGTTTAGAGCAAGATAAAATTCTGGAAGAATTTAAAAACTTGTTAATTTTAATTGCCGGTTTATTAGAAATCTTGGCCGATGTTAATAAATTAATGGCAGTCATTAGAGCTGAATTAGTAGAAATCTTAGAGCTCTTTGGCGATAAGCGTCGGACTGAAATTTCAGCGTCGAGTTTAGATTTATGCATGGAAGATTTAATTACAGAAGAAGACCGCGTCTTAACTTTATCTGGAGATGGGTATATTAAATCTCAGCCCGTCAGTGACTACAGGGCTCAAAGACGAGGTGGTCGTGGTAAAGCGGCGACAGGCTTAAAAGAAGAAGATTATATTAAGCGTCTCATAGTCTCGCATTCCCATGCGACTATTTTATGTTTCTCTTCTTTGGGTAAAGTTTACTGGAAGAAAGCCTATGAGTTTCCTCAGGCCAGTAGGACTTCCAGAGGCCGACCGATTAATAATATTTTGCCTTTAGAAGTCGGTGAGCAAATCGAAGCCATGTTGCCGATTAGAGATTACCAGGGCGATCGATTTATTATCATGGCAACGGCGCATGGGACGATTAAGAAAACAAAATTAGAGGCTTATTCCAGACCTAGAAATAATGGAATTCGAGCGGTTGAATTAGCAGACGGAGATCAATTGATTGGCGTGGAATTAACCAATGGCCAGTCTGAAATTTTATTATTCTCAGATGCAGGTAAAGCAGTGAGATTTAAAGAAAGTGATGTGAGACCCATGGGTCGTGTGGCCAGAGGGGTTCGTGGTATTAGATTGCAAGAAGGTCAAAAAGTAGTGTCCCTGATGGTCGCAACTGATCCTGAAGGGCATGTGCTGACAGCGACTCAACATGGCTATGGTAAGCGGACCAAATTATCTGAGTATCGATTGGTAAATAGAGGCGCTCAGGGGGTCTTATCTATTCAGACTTCAGAGCGTAATGGCCAAGTGGTGAAAGCCGTGATGGTTTGTGATTTAGACGAAGTTTTATTAATTACCAATGGCGGTGTTTTAGTTCGAACCCGTGCTGAAGAAATTAGTTTAATTGGTCGAAATACTCAGGGGGTTAGATTAATTAATTTAGGTGAGGGCGAGGCGCTAGTAGGTCTGCAAAGAGTGGATGAACTTTCTGAAGAAGAGTTGACAGAAAGCGCTCAGGCAGGTCTTGGGTCTTTATCTAATTTGTCTGATTTAGAGGCTGATTTAGATTCTGACTCTGACTCTGATGAGTTGGGTGTGGATGCTGAAGATGATTTAATGGACTCAGCTGATTTAGCTGAAGATGAAAATCTAGATCCAGAAAATACATGAGCTCAGCATGGAGAAAACTTATAATTTTTGTGCGGGTCCCGCTGTCTTCCCAGAAGAAATATTAAAAAAAGCCCAGGAAGATTTAATTAATTTTGCTGGGACTGGGACCTCTATTTTGTCTATTTCTCATAGGTCGAAAGAGTTTATAGATTTGGCCAATTTAGCTAAGCAAAATTTGCGAGATTTATTAACTATTCCAGAGGACTATGAGATTTTATTTTTGCATGGGGGAGCCAGCTGGCAAGCGGCGATGATTCCTGCAAATTTTTTAGATAAAAATAATAAAGACAGCTTTGCGAACTATGTGAACACAGGTCATTGGTCTTCTAAAGCCATAGAAGAAGCCAAATTTTTTGGAAATATAAAAACTATTGGGTCAGGACCTGAAGCGGCTTTGAATACTCATTGGCCTATTGATCCTAAGGCAGCTTATTGTCATATCACGCCCAATGAGACGATTGATGGCTTTGAGTTTTATGATTTTCCTAAAGATTCTCCAGTGCCTTTAATAGCCGATATGTCTTCGACGATTTTATCCAGAGAATTTGATATTAAAAACTTTGATTTAATCTACGCAGGCGCTCAGAAAAATATGGGTCCTTCTGGTTTGTCTGTGATTATTTTAAGTAAAAACTTATTAAAAAAAGCTAATAAAAATCTACCCACCATGATGTCTTATCAGGTCCATGTCGATGCGGATTCTATTTATAATACCCCGGCGACTTTCTCCTGGTATCTGATGGGAGAGTTTTTAAAATGGGTGAAAGATCAGGGGGGCTTAGCAGAAATGGGTCGCCGGAGTCTTGAGAAATCAAAGATGCTGTATGATTTTATAGATAATAATAGTTTTTATGAAAATAAGATCCCTCAGAAAATTAGATCTCGTATGAATATTCCGTTTTTGATTAATAAAGATCTAAAAAATTATTTAGATTTAGAAAAACTATTTGTTTCAGAAGCTAAGAAATCTAATCTTATTAATTTAGCCGGACATCGCGTGACGGGTGGCATGAGAGCGTCTTTATATAACGCGATGCCATTGGAAGGTGTGAAAGTATTAATAGAATTTATGAAAGATTTCGAGAAAAAATATGGATAAAGATTTAGAAAAACCCCCAAAAATTATTAGCCCAAAAATTATTACTATTGATGGTCCAGGTGGGGTTGGGAAAGGCACAACAGCTCGTATGCTTGCTAAGCATTTGGGCTGGACTTGTTTGGATTCAGGGGCGCTTTATAGACTGACGGCTTTGGAATCAGAGCGCTTAGGAATAAAAACAGATGAAGTTGAAAAGCTGGCCCAAGTTGCTCGAAATTTAAACATAGAATTTGTTCTAGAAGATGAAAGTTCAGACCCACCGATTTTATTAAATGGCGAAAAAGTAAACCAATTAATTAGATTAGAGTCTTGCGGAAATCGAGCTTCAGCAATTGGGGTGTACCCAGAAGTTCGAGAGGCTTTATATCAAAGACAGCGAGACTTTTTTGATCCCAATAGCCCCCAAGGCCTAGTGGCTGATGGTCGGGATATGGGGACGGTGATCTTTAAAGAAGCGCCGGTGAAAATATTCTTAACCGCCAGTGTGGAAGAGCGCGCAAGGCGTCGCCAGCGGCAGTTGAATGCCGAGGGGGTCGATGTTAACATCGCGCGCCTTTTGGAAGAGATAGCGGCTCGTGACTTACGTGATCAAACGCGGAAAGTGGCGCCACTTGTCCCTGCTGAAGGGGCGTTGGTGATTGATACGTCTAGTTTAGGTCCCAACGAGGTGTGTCGATTGATCTTGGATCAAGTAGAGTCGACATGGTTTTAAATTACTTTTTTAAATTAAATAACGGAAATTGACATGAGCGTAAGCTTTGAACAACTGCTAAACGAAGAAGGTTTAAGTGAATTAAATAGACAACCCGGGACAGTGCTCCGCGGTAAAATTCTGGCCATTGATGATACCCACGTCCTAGTTGACGCTGGTATGAAATCAGAAGCCTGGATTGCCAAAGACCAGTTTCGTGATGCCAATGGCGATATGACCATTGAAGTGGGCCAAGAAATTGATGTGGCTCTTGATGCCATTGAAGATAACTATGGCGGAACCCGACTTTCTCGTGAGCGTGCAAAGCGTATGGAAGCTTGGACAGATCTCGAAAAAGCTTCAGCCGAAGGAAGAATTATCAAAGGTGTGATCACTGGAAAAGTCAAAGGTGGCTTTACGGTCGAACTCGCCGCAGTTCGTGCTTTCTTGCCAGGTTCTTTAGTCGATGTTCGTCCTTTGAGAGATACAACTTTCTTAGAAGGCAAAGAATTAGAATTTAAAGTCATTAAGATCGACGTTAAGAGAAATAATATTGTCGTTTCTCGTAGAGCCGTGATTGAAGACGAAAACTCTGCAGAAAGAGATGTCTTATTAAGCAATCTACAAGACGGTCAAATTGTGAAGGGTATTGTTAAGAATTTAACAGATTATGGCGCCTTTATTGACTTAGGTGGCATCGATGGCTTGTTACATATTACTGACATGTCCTGGAAACGTATTAAACACCCCAGTGAAATGATCGCTGTTGGCGATGAGCTGACGGTTAAGATTTTAAAATTTGATACCGAGAAAAATCGTGTGTCTTTAGGCTTGAAACAATTAGGCGATGATCCATGGAAAAACATGGTGGCTGAGTTCCCACAAGGCACCAGAATTCGTGGTCGCGTGACAAATATTGCTGATTACGGTTGCTTTGTTGAGCTCCGTGAAGGCGTTGAAGGCTTAGTCCACGTGTCCGAAATGGACTGGACTAATAAGAACGTTAACCCTGCAAAAGTCGTTCAATTAGGCCAAGAAGTCGAAGTCATGGTGCTTGAAGTTGACCAAGATCGTCGTCGCATCAGCTTGGGCTTAAAACAATGTATTGAAAATCCTTGGACTCATTTTGCTCAAGTGCATCAACGCGGCGATAAAGTCAAAGGCAAGATCAAATCAGTCACAGACTTTGGTGTCTTTATTGGCTTAGATGGCAATATCGACGGCCTGATCCACTTATCTGATTTATCTTGGAATAAATCCGGTGAAGATGCGGTTCATGACTTTAAGAAAGGTGATGAGATTGAAGCCATTGTTCTAGCTGTTGATGCTGAGCGTGAGCGTATTTCTCTAGGCATGAAGCAATTAGATGATGACCCATTTTCTAATTTCACCGCTAATTGCGAAAAAGGCGCTTTATTAAAAGGCGTAGTCAGTGAAATTGATGATCGTGGGATCACTATTAAATTAGCTGATGATGTTTTGGGCTTTATTCGCGCTTCTGAATTAGCAGAAGATAAAGTACAAGACGTTCGTCATTTCAGTGAAGTAGGTGCTGAAATCGAAGCTTCTTTCATGGGCGTCGATCGCAAAAATCGCCTAGTTAATTTATCCATTCGCCTCATGAACCAAGTTCAAGAGCGTGAAGCAAGATCAGCGTTTGAAGCTGCTCAAGAAACGGATAAAAGAACGACGACCATTGGTGATTTGATCAAAGAAAAATTAAATAAATAATTTTTAATTAAATCTCAAAAAAAATTAAACCCCAGAGATAGTGAATATTTCTGGGGTTTTTTTATTATTAATCATCCCAGGGTGTGATCTCCTGACTTAACAGATTTTTTAGCCGGAAAAACACCCATCTAGTATTGATGCGGAGGGGCAAACCTTGTATTCAATGGCACTACCTTAAGAGAAAAATGTGTAGGGGCGAATCTTGTATTCGCCCGTGGTAAATCTTGGATCCATCTCCACAGAAAAAATCATTTTATGTTGCTGAATTTTCAAGCGTGGCGGCTCTGTTCAGAAAAAAATATCCATGCCAACCACCCACGGGACGAACACAAGGTTCGCCCCTCCACCTGACTTTCATTGAAAGTTAAAAGCGCGCACTAAATCTGTTAAGTCAGGAAAAATTAAACCCCAGAGATAGTGAATATTTCTGGGGTTTTTTTATTATTAATCATCCCAGGGTGTGATCTGGTTTTGCATCTTCTAATAATAAAGTCCGACCGTAATTACTAGATAGTTTTGCAACGGCTTTCTCTGCTTCTTTTATTGTAATCGCACCGTAGCTCATCCAAGCGTCTCTCATTGGGCTGTATCGGGCATGGGCGGCGGGGTCTTTGCGTCTCTCAATTTCGGTGCTAATGATAGCGGCGATTTCAGATTGACCTTTTTTTAGTGCTAAATCTAAAGCAGTTAAATTTTCATGATGAGTGCGATCATCATTATAATAAGTCTTATTTTTATCAAGATCCGTGCGTGGATCGGCTACAAGTACTTGGACAGCTTCAGTATTGCCTATGTCAACTGCCCTATGCAGGGGGACAGAAAAACCCTCATCTTCTACATTGGGGTCTGCGCCTGCCTCTAAGAGCATTTGAATAATTCTTACGCTATTTTTGTCCTTTGCTACTGCTTTCAGCAACGCGGTGGATTCATAGTCATCATATGCATCGATGATTTCCATGTCTGTGCCAGCGTTTTCTAGCAAAGCTCTAACGACTTCTACATGCCCATTTTCTGCGGCTACATGAAGCGGGGTTCTTGATCCTGATGTATAGTAACGTTTGGCCCGCGCCAAATTTTAAAAGTGTCCTCACAACCTCGGATAAGCCATAAATAGCCGCATAAAACAGGGGTGGGTACGACGTTTTTGGTTCGTATTCCTCTTGGGGCATGAGATATCCGTATCGGTAAATAGAATCAGTTTTATAATCATCATCAGGGTCTGCGCCAGCGTTTAAAAGCGCTTCCATCATGGTGATGCGCCTTGTCATAGAAATATCTTCTTGTTTTTTGAGTACAAGTATACGTAGAGGGCTCAAGCCCGATAAGTTTTTTACTCGGGGTGTTGCTCCTGCTTTTAAAAGCTTTTGAGTCGCGGTGAGGCGTTTATGTATTGCAGCTGTATGCAGGGGAGTGTTGCCATATTGATCTGCTTGATTTGGCTTGGCGCCTTTTTCTAAGAATATTTATGTTTTTTCATTCGTGCCCAGTGCGATTGCAATACGTAATGCCGTCAAGCCATCGCTCCTGGCCTGATCGATATCTGCGCCTTTATCTAAAAGTAATTCCATGCTATCAAAATCAAGATCAAGCAATGCTTTTTTGAAGTCTTGCTCGAGCTTAGTAAGCGGTTCACCGGGGCGGGTGGTTGGGAAGGCTCCTGACATTTTTATAGTCCTTATGGTTTGTTAGTTATTTTTATTATTTTTATTAAGAGACGTTACGTTTTTAATTAAGCCATTTTCAATGCTTAAATTCACAGAAATTAAATTATTTTCTTGGTCCAAAATATTTTGGGTAATCTCAAACGGGAGGGTCTTGCCATACAGCCATTCGAAGCTCTGGAGATGAGCCACTTCTTGAGCAATTATTTCTGCCTGATCTTGGGCGAATACAAGATTCGCCCCTACACCCAGGGAGCAAGACGGCAAAGAAATGGGAGAGACGAAATCAAGAGACAAATCCCAATGCGCTGCAAAAACTTCAGCTATTTTTTTTATTAATTCTGGGGTTCTATTTTCAATCTCTGGATTAATTTCTTTTAAATTTAAAACAGGGGATCTAACAGATTTCACGCCTTTAATATTTTCCAGATTAATATTTTTTATATCTTTAAATAATTCACTGGGTTTTAAATAATTATTTAAAGCCGAAAGATCCGTATTTAATAATAAAGTCCCATGATGAAAAGCTGTATTTTTACTTTGTCTAAACGCACAGCCTGAAAATTTATAATTTATATTTTTATAATTAACCCAAAGATCATGCCGTGGGCCAATAGAAATCAAATCTTCTGGAATATTAAAAAAGCCCAGAGATTTTTTAATTAAATTTAGATTTAAAAATTTATCAAAATAATTAATGGGACTAATAGGACTTAAAACACAAAAATTTAAATTCCCAGCATCATGATAAACCGCGCCGCCGCCACTCTGGCGTCTGGCGAGTAAAATTTTATCTTGAGTCATAAGCTCTAAATTGCACTCCAGCCAAGGGTTCTGGGCGCGGCCGATAATAATCGATGGTTGATTAATATAAAAAAATAAAATGGGTGAGTGATTTAAAACTTTTTTAAATAAATAATCTTCGAGGGCTAAATTAAAATAAGGGTCTTGAGAGTTTGAGATAAAAACCTGGAGTGTTGTATTTGTGTTCATTAATTTAATTAACTTTTTTATCTTTATATAAAAAGGGCGAATACAAGATTCGCCCCTACACCTTTAATTTAAATTTAAATTAAAATTTTTTACTCTGATTTTTCATCAGTTTTATTATCTTTATCTTCCATGGGGACTGGAATCCCAACAGTGTTATAGCCGCAGTCTACGTGGACAATCTCTCCCGTAATCCCAGAGGCATAATCAGAGCATAAGAAAGCCGCGGCGTTACCTACTTCTTCGATGGTCACATTGCGACGTAAGGGCGCAATGGCGGCGTTTTGATCCAGCATTTTTCTGAAATTTTTAATCCCAGAGGCGGCCAAAGTTCTAATGGGGCCTGCTGAAATACCATTCATACGGATCCCTTCGGGGCCTAAACAAGCAGCGCCGTATCTAACCCCAGCTTCAAGACTCGCCTTGGCTAAACCCATGGTGTTGTAGTTCACAATACTTTTCTCAGCGCCAAAATAAGTGAGGGTAAGCACAGAACCTTTGCGGCCTTGCATCATGGCTCTTCCCGCTTGAGCTAAAGCGCAGAAAGAATAAGCCGAAATATCATGGGCAATTTTGAAGCCTTCGCGTGAGACATGCTCTAAAAAATCGCCATCGAGCTGATCCGCAGGCGCATAAGCAATGGCGTGAACAATAATATCTAAGCCATCGGGCCAGGTATTTTTCAAATCTGTAAAGACTTGATTAATTTGGTCGTCAAAACCGACATCTAGTGGTAGCAAAGCTTTGGGGTCAAAATCTTTAACTAGTTTTTCAACGCGATCTTTCATGCCGTCATTTAAATAAGTAAAAGCGCACTCTGCACCTTCACGATGCATAGCTTCTGCGATGCCGTAAGCAATCGATCGATGGCTCATCACGCCTGTAATTAAAGCGCGTTTTCCAGTGAGTAATCCCATGTGAGTTATTCCTTATATATAAATTAAAAAGCGGCCGAGTTTACCCAAGGGTTATTTTGGCTGCAATTTTAATTTCTCTAATTTTTCTAAATTATTTAAATAGGGTTTTAAAACTTCAGGAATTAAAACAGACCCATCTTCTTGCTGATAGTTTTCCAAAATAGCGACCAGGGTTCTGCCAATGGCTAAGCCAGAGCCATTTAAAGTATGGATTAACTCTATTTTTCCCGTCTCTGGATTTTTCCAGCGAGCTTTCATTCTTCTGGCCTGAAAATCTCGGCAATTCGAGCAAGAAGAAATCTCACGATAAGTATTCTGGGCTGGGAGCCAGACTTCCAGGTCATAAGTCTTCGCAGCCCCAAAGCCCGTATCTCCAGAGCAAAGTAAAATCACCCGATAAGCCAAGCCCAATTTTTTAAGAATATTCTCAGCATGACCCAGCATGTTTTCTAACGCTTGCTCAGAATCACTGGGCTTGACTAGTTGAACCATTTCTACTTTTTCAAACTGATGCTGGCGAATCATGCCTTTGGTATCTTTGCCGTAAGAGCCCGCTTCAGATCTAAAGCAGGGTGTTTGCGCGGTTAATAATTGGGGTAATTCATGGGCTTCGAATATTTTATCTTTAGCTGTATTAGTTAAGGGTATCTCTCCAGTCGAAATTAAACTTAAATCCATCTCGCCTTTAATATGAAATAAGTCTTCTTCAAATTTGGGCAATTGATTGGTTCCAAATAAACACTCTTTTTTGACTAGATAGGGCACATAGTGTTCTAAATAACCATGCTCTTGAGTTTGGATATCCAACATAAATTGGCCTAGGGCCCTGTGTAATCTCGCTAGATTGCCACGCATTAAATTAAATCGAGCGCCTGATAATTTTGCAGCGGTTTCAAAATCTAATAAACCTAAATTTTCGCCAATTTCCGTATGATCTTTAGGTTTAAAATTAAAGCTGGGTATTTGACCGATTTTTTTAATTTCCAGGTTAAAACTTTCATCTTTCCCTTCGGGGACATCGGGGTCTAAAAGATTGGGAATCGCGCCATAAATTAACTGGAGCTGGAGTAAGTGATTCTCGAGATTTTTTTCAGCTTGTTTTAAGTCATCGCCTAACTGGTCTACTTCTTTTAATAAGCCCGAAATATCTTCACCGCGAGATTTAGCTTGGCCAATTAACTTAGATCTGGAGTTTCGTTGCTCTTGTAGCGACTGAGTTAAAACTTGTAATTTCTTTCTCTCAGCTTCTAATAATTCCATTTTTGAAATATCTAAAACATATTTTTTCTTGGCCAATTCTTTCGCTGTTTTAAGCAAACTTTCAGAATCTCTAAAACACTGGGGATCAAGCATGGGGTGCACTGCCTTATTTTA
>CAMCUU010000048.1 GCA_945879065.1 Francisella tularensis subsp. holarctica | reverse complement strand
TGTCATCTATTGGGCGGTCTTGTTTTCTACAGTAATCTAGGATTAATTCTGTCGTTGGAATATCTTTTTGGCCTCGTGTTCCTAAGTCTTGGGAGAATCTAAATGAGTCGGGAATTAGTGGGGTGTATTTTAAAAACCATAACACTATTCTTTTGTGCGCTTCCGATTCGGACTCTGATCTTTTTTGTGGGGAAAGCACCATAAAGTATGAGAAAAAAGACTGAGTATACATTTTGCCCGTGGGGTCCTCAGCAGAAGAATTAATTGCTTCTGTTATCTCCGCCACTGGATAAGTGCGCGAAATTTCTTCAAGGGCTCGAAGTTTATTAATATCAGAAGCGTCTTTATCTAAGATAATTCCCGCTAATTTTCCGGTTTGGCCTTTTAATTCTACTGCGCCTGACATAAAAATAGCCCCTTGTGCTTTTATTTGATTTGCTTAAAACAGCGACATCTTATTTTTTTAGTTGCTAGAAGTAAAAAATCAAAAATACACTTGAATCAAAAAGCTAAGTTTCATACAATCTCGCCCGAAAATTAGGCACGTAGCTCAGCTGGTTAGAGCACCACCTTGACATGGTGGGGGTCGTTGGTTCGAGTCCAATCGCGCCTACCAATTTTTGATTTTTTGATTGACTTGTTGTGAAGTCACTCGGTATGATCCACCCGCTTTTTTCGGGGTATAGCGCAGCCTGGTAGCGCGCTTGCTTTGGGAGCAAGATGTCGGGGGTTCAAATCCCTCTACCCCGACCAGTTTTGAAATAATTTATTTTCATGCTGGTAAAAAGTGTTGAGCGCTCGTAGCTCATCTGGATAGAGCATCGGCCTTCTAAGCCGAGGGTAGCAGGTTCGAATCCTGCCGGGCGCGCCATTTGGCGCTTTTTTTTGGTTTTTATTTTTTTTAGTGGTGGTTGTAGCTCAGTTGGTAGAGCCCCGGATTGTGATTCCGGTTGTCGTGGGTTCGAGCCCCATCATCCACCCCAGTTTTTATATTGTTATCTCTGGTGTATGCGAGAGTGGCGAAATTGGTAGACGCGCTGGATTTAGGTTCCAGTAGGGTAACCTGTGAGAGTTCGAGTCTCTCCTTTCGCACCAGTTTTCTTAGTTTCTGACCCCTTTTTTTATTTGTTTTTATCTCTTGATTATTGTTTTAATTTTTGATTTTTTTTGCTGCCGGCGGCCTAGACATTGAAGCTCGATCTCCGTAAACTCGGCGCCCGAATTCAGGCTGGTTCGAACAGTAATAAATAATCTTAAAATAATCTTGAGGAATTACACGTGAAAGTTGACTTACAGAATGGCGCACACAGCAACCAACGTATTATGACTATTGAAGTGGAGACTAAAGCGGTCGATCGGGACATGATTTTAGAGCTTCAAAAAATCGCCACTAATCCTAATCATCCTCATATTGATGGTTTTCAAGACGGCAAGCCTTTGCCATTAAAAATAGCTCAGCAGCACTTTGGTGAGTCGATAAGACAAGATCTAATTGCGAAGACCATGCAAAAAAGTTTCGAAACAGCCATTAAAGATAATCAGTTAAGACCTGCTGGATTGCCTCATGTTGAAATTATTCAAGACAAGATGGGTCAAAATTTAATTTTTAAAACGGTCTTTGACGTTATTCCTAGTATTGATAAGGTCAATGGCTTGGACAAAATTAAAGTCGAGAAAATTATTTCTCAAGTGACTGAAAATGATTTAAATCAAATGATCGAAACCATGCGCAAACAGCATGCAAATTGGGGTGCTGTTAGTAGAGAAGCCAAAAACGAAGATCGTGTGACGATTGATTTCGAAGGCTTTATCAATGGTGAAAAATTTGATAACGGTAGTGCCAATGATGTGCCTTTAGTTTTGGGTTCAAATTTTATGATTCCTGGTTTCGAAGCGGGATTAGTTGGCGTGAGAGCTGGAGAAGAAAAAACTTTATTGATTAGTTTCCCAGAGGCTTATCATGTGGCTGAACTGTCTGGCAAACCCGTCGAATTTAAAGTCAAAGTAAAAGAAGTCGCTGAGGCTAATTTACCAGAAGTAGATCAAGCGTTTGCTGAAAAATTTAATGTTACTTCGATTGAAAAATTGCGCACGGAAGTTCGCAATAACATGGAGCGCGAATTAGAGTTTGCTTTGAAAGATAAAGTTAAAAATCAAGTCATGAATATTTTAATTGAAAATAACAAAGTAGATGTCCCAGCGCCTTTATTAAATCAAGAAGTTGAGCGTTTAAAAAAACAGGCTATTGAAAGAATGGGGCTCACGCCAGAGCAAATTAATCAGTTACCCCCAATGCCTGAAGAAGTCTTTCAAGAGCAAGCCCATAAGCGAGTCGCTTTAGGGATTATTTTAAGTCGCCTAGTCGAAGACTTAGAGGTCAAGCCTGATCAAGAATTAGTGAAGCAGACCGTTGTTAAATTAGCGTCTGTCTATGAAGACCCGGATTCCGTGGTTGATTATTATTATCAAAATCCTGAGCAAATGCTGGAAGTCGAGCAGTCTGTTTTAGAGCAGCAATTAGTTGATAAGTTAGTAGCTCAAGGTCAAGTGACAGAGAAAGAAATTTCTTTCTTTGATGTGATCAAATCTATGGCACCTAACATGATGAACGCTGCTGGACAATAGGGTGCTGTACTCTAAAATGGCCGCCCGAAGAGGGTTGTCCTGTCTAGCTTTCTAGATTTTTTATAAATAGCAAAGCGGGGGGTTATTATCTGACTCCCCGTTTTTATTTTTGAAGTTTTATTTTTATTTATTTATTTATTTATTTATTTTTATATTAAGGAGAGAGTTGAATGCTAGTTCCAATGGTGATTGAGCAGACAGCGCGTGGTGAAAGATCGTTTGATATTTATTCAAGGTTATTAAAAGAGCGTGTTGTTTTTGCCGTCGGTGAAGTAAATGACCATATGGCCAATTTAATTGTCGCCCAATTATTATTTTTAGAATCTGAAAACCCTGATAAAGATATTCATTTGTATATTAACTCTCCAGGGGGATCTGTAACGGCAGGGATGGCTATTTATGACACCATGCAATATATCCGTTCAGATGTCAGTACTTTGTGTATTGGTATGGCGGCCAGTATGGGCGCTTTGTTATTAACAGCAGGCGCGCCTGGTAAGAGATTTTGTTTGCCTAACTCTTCTGTGATGATTCATCAGCCTTTAGGGGGCTATCAAGGTCAAGCGTCAGATATTGAAATCCATGCGCGTCAAACTATTAAAGTTAAAGACACTTTGAATAAAATTATTTCAAAACATACGGGGAAACCCTATGAGCAAGTGGTTTTAGATACGGATAGAGATAATTTCTTAGATGCTTATGAAGCTAAAGCCTATGGTTTAATCGATGAGGTTAAAGCTCGGGCGAGTGATAAAAAACATGATGACAAGCACGGGCATTAATAAAAATAAAATAAAATTTTTAAAAAGTTAAACAAAAAATAATCATCATAAATCGCGGTCTTGAAAAAAGGTCTGCATGCCTCATCTTGCCGCGATTGTTAATTTTAAGAGAGATTTCATGGCGAAAAAAATCAAAGGTACTGGAGATTCGGGCGGGATTGTTCTCTATTGTTCTTTTTGTGGAAAAAGCCAGAACGAAGTTAAAAAATTAATCGCAGGTCCATCGGTTTATATTTGTGATGAATGCGTGACTTTATGCACGGATATTATTACTGAGGAGCTCAGTCAGTCGGATATAAATACCCCTATTGAAGCAACACCTTTGCCCATTCCTTCTGAAATTAAAGCCAAGTTAGATGATTATGTGATTGGGCAGAATTTTGCGAAAAAAGTCTTAGCCGTCGCTGTTTATAATCATTATAAAAGATTAAGAAATTACAAAGAAAAAAATAGTGATAGCAGTGCAGTAAAAGACGAAACGAATGATGTAGAGCTAAGCAAGAGCAATATTTTATTATTAGGGCCAACTGGCAGTGGTAAGACTTTATTGGCTCAGACTTTGGCTAGATTATTAAATGTCCCTTTTGCGATGGCTGATGCAACAACGCTGACAGAGGCTGGGTATGTCGGGGAAGATGTTGAAAATGTAATTCAGAAATTATTGCAAAACGCAGACTATAACGTCGAGCGTGCTCAAGAAGGGATTATTTATATTGACGAGATTGATAAGATTGCTCGAAAATCTGAGAACCCGTCTATTACCCGTGATGTTTCTGGAGAAGGGGTCCAACAAGCTTTATTAAAATTAGTCGAAGGGACTGTTGCGTCAGTGCCTCCTAAAGGCGGGCGTAAACATCCTCAGCAGGATTTTGAGCAAGTAGATACGTCAAGAATTTTATTTATCTGCGGTGGGGCGTTTGATGGCTTGGATAATATTATTCGAGATCGAACGGAAAAAGCAGGGATTGGTTTCTCGGCTGATATTAAAAGCAAAAAAGATGCGAAAACACGCTCTGAATTGCTAGCCACGGTTGAGCCCAGTGATTTAATTAAATATGGCCTGATTCCAGAGTTTATTGGCCGTTTGCCCGTGATTGCGACGCTGGAAGAGTTAGACGAAGAAGCTTTGGTTAAAATTTTAACAGAGCCTCGTAACGCTCTGGTTAAACAATATGCCAAATTATTTGATATGGAAAATATCAAAATAGAATTCCGTGATGAGGCTATTAAAGAAGCCGCTCAGATGGCTCTGAAAAGAAAAACAGGTGCTCGTGGCTTGCGGTCTATTATGGAACAAGCTTTGCTCGATACGATGTTTAATTTACCGTCTTTAAAAAATGTCTCCCAAGTGATTGTGGATGCCGAGGCTATTCGAGGGGTTAAGACGCCTCTGTTGGTTTTAAATGATTTGAATAATGGCCAGAATGATGGGCAGAAAGAAGGTCAAAAAGAAGGTCAAAAAGAAGGTCAAAAAGAAGGTCAAAAAGAAGAGCGTTTAGTGGTGAATGATAAAAAGTAATTTTTAATAATTTTAATTTTTATTTTAATTTTTATTGAGGTGGAGCATTCATGTCTGAATCAGAGCTAGCTGAAAATAATTCTGAACTCGAAGTGATGGGCACAGAGTTCCCCGTCCTGCCTTTGAAAGATGTTGTTATTTATCCTCATATGGTGATTCCCTTATTTGTCGGCAGGGAGCGCTCTGTGAAAGCGCTGGAAGCGGCGATGGCAGAGTCACAGCAAGTTTTATTAATTGCGCAAAAAAATTCTCAAGAAGATGCGCCTGCGCCCGAGCAGCTGTATGACATAGGAACGGTCGGGGCTATTTTGCAATTATTAAGATTACCAGATGGGACGCTGAAAGTACTCGTTGAGGGAATTGAGCGCGTTAAAGTTAAAAAATTTTTATGGGGTGAAGATTACGCTCGGGCTAAAATTATTATCAGCCCTGAAGATGAGTCTTTCGAGGGCGATACAGAAGCTTTGATGCGTTCTTTAGTCGCGCAGTTTGAGCAATATATTAAATTAAATAAAAGAATTTCCCCTGAGATTATTCAGGCGCTATCTGGCCTGGAAGATATTAGAAGATTGGCAGATACGATTGCGGCTCATTTAATTTTAAAAATAAAGGATCGTCAGCGTGTTCTCGAAGCTAAAACTTTAGGGGAGCGAATTAATCTTTTATTAGAGTTGATGGATACAGAGATTAAATTTTTACATGTGGACAAAAAAATTCGCACTCGTGTTAAAGGCCAGATGGAAAAAAATCAGCATGAGTATTATCTCAATGAGCAAATGAAAGCGATTCAAGAAGAGCTGGGTCATGGAAAAGAAAACCTAGATGACTTAGAAGAACTTGAAAAGAAAATTAAAAAAGCAAAATTAACAATAGAAGCCCAGCGCAAAATTGAAGCGGAATTAAAAAAGCTAAAAACAATGGCGGCTATCTCTGCCGAAGCGACGGTGACGCGAAATTATATCGAGCAGTTATTAGAAGTCCCTTGGAAAGTAGCGACTAAATTAAAGAAAGACCTGCAATTTGCTAGTGAGATTTTAAATCAGGATCACTATGGCTTAAAAGAAGTCAAAGATAGAATTTTAGAATACCTCGCTGTTTCCCAAAGAGTAGATGGCGCTAAAGGGCCTATTTTATGCTTAGTGGGACCACCAGGCGTTGGTAAGACTTCTTTAGGTAATTCAATTGCGAAAGCAACAGGCAGAGTATTTACTCGAGTAGCTCTAGGCGGTGTTCGAGACGAGGCCGAAATTCGTGGACATCGTCGAACTTATATTGGCGCGATGCCTGGTCGCATTATGCAAAAAGTGATTAAAGCGAAGACTAATAATCCTCTGTTTTTATTAGATGAAGTTGACAAGATGAGCCACGATTTCAGAGGTGATCCGTCGTCTGCTTTATTAGAAGTCTTAGATCCTGAGCAAAATAATGCCTTTTCAGATCATTATTTAGAAGTTGATTTTGATTTATCCAAAGTCATGTTTGTGGCAACGGCGAATACTTTGGATATTCCAGATGCGCTTAGAGATCGCATGGAGATTATTAGATTATCTGGGTATACCGAAGATGAAAAATTTCATATTGCCAAGGCCCATTTGATTGCTAAAAATAGAGAAGCCGTCGGGCTTAAAGAAGAAGAGATGATCATTCCTGATGAGTTAATTATTAAATTAATTCGGCTTTATACCAGAGAAGCTGGGGTGAGATCTCTAGAAAAAGAAATTGCAAAAATTTGCCGCAAAGCAGTGAAAGATTTGCTCATGAATCCGAGCTTAAAGAAAATAGTCTTAACAGAAGAAAAGCAAGAAGAATATTTAGGCGTACCAAAATATCGCTATGGACTAGCCGACACAGAAGATCAAATTGGCCAAGTAACGGGCTTAGCTTGGACAGAGGTGGGTGGTGAGTTATTAAAAATAGAAGCGGTTGCTGTGCCAGGTACTGGTAAGACGCAATTTACAGGACATCTGGGCGATGTGATGAAAGAGTCTATTCAGGCGGCTGTTTCGGTCGTTCGTGCTCGTGTTCAGCCTTTTGGAATTTCGCCAGATTTTCATAAAGATCAAGATTTGCATATCCATGTTCCAGAAGGTGCGACGCCTAAAGATGGGCCGAGTGCTGGAGTTGCAATGTGTACGGCCTTGGTTTCTGTTTTGTCTTCTAATCCAGTGAAAGCGGATGTCGCTATGACGGGAGAGATTACTTTGCGAGGAGAAGTCTTACCCATTGGTGGCCTGAAAGAAAAAATTCTTGCAGCTCATCGCGGCGGTATTCGCACTGTCATTATTCCAGAAGATAACAAAAAAGATTTAATAGAAATCGATGCAAGTATTTTAAAAAATCTGAATGTTTACCCTTGTAAAAATATTGATCAAGTGCTTCGAATCGCGCTATCTAAGCCAGTTTCAGCACTGTGTGATACACCTTGTACAACAAAAAATCTTGATGCTAGACTCACCCGTCCTTCGAGCCGGCGTGCAGTCACGCAGGTGAAGGGGAATTAGGCCGTACACGCTTTTTTTGTCGTTGTGGCAATTACAAGTGATGTGTTCTAACTAACAGAGAGGATAGTTATTGTGAATAAGACAGATCTTATTGGTGCAGTTGCTAAAGCAACTGGTCTTTCAAAAGCAGACGCAGGTCGTTCTGTAGATGCTTTTGTTGAAACAGTTACCAAAGCTTTGAAAAAAGGTGATGTAGTAACTTTGGTTGGTTTCGGTACTTTTGCCGTTAAAAAGCGTGCTGCTCGTAAGGGTCGTAACCCACGTACAGGCGCTGAAATCAAAATTGCTGCTGCCAAAGTACCAGGCTTCCGTGCTGGTAAATCCCTGAAAGACGCCGTGAAGTAATTTTACATCGCGCCTTGATAAAGGCATGCTTCTTCTGGAGCATGCCTTTTTTATTTTTATGATTTAATTTTATTTTTTTTATTTATTTTATTATATGGAGCAATGGCAGGATGTTGCAGAAGATTCGTGATAAGACCCAAAATTGGATTTCTGTTTTAATTATTGGATTTTTAATTCTCATGTTTGGCTTATGGGGAATTAGTTATTACCTCAGTGGATCTTCAGCGGACCAACAAGAACTTGCCAAGATTAATGGACAGTCTGTTTCAATTAATCAATATCGAGTTTTATATAACTATGAACGCCAAGCAGCTTCTGGGGCTATTACAGCGGGAAGTTTATCTCTTGTTACTTTAAAAAAATTAGTTGTTTCTTCTTTAATTCAAAATCAATTGCTATATCAAGGCGCGGTGGACGCGGGTCTTGGGATTAGTGCCCAATCTTTAGATCGTTATATTGCCTCGATGCCCGCTTTTCAATCTAATGGCCAATTCTCTCAAGCTTTATATCAAAATTATTTACAAGATCAGGGTATTAATACACAGGGTTTAAGAGACCGTCTTAAACAAACTGTATTAACTAATCAATGGCAATTAGGCTTGTCAGAAAGTAATTTTGTATTACCTAGTGAGCTGGAAAATTACAATCATTTATTAAATCAAACTCGCAGTGTTCAGGTTTTATTTATTCCTTTTTCAGCGATGAATAAAATGCCAGTCCCAGTCCCAACAGAGTCAGAATTATTGGCTTATTATCAAAATAATTTAAATAATTTTAGGGTCCCCGAAAAAGTAAAATTAGATTATTTAATTTTAAATACTCAAGATCTAGAAAATAAAATAAATATCTCAGACAGCGTCGCTCAGGCTTATTATCAAGAAAATATTTCTAGTTTTAAGCAAAAATCTTTTCAAGCAGTTAAGTCAAATATTATTCAACATCTCAAAGAGCAAGCTGCTCAAGAACAATATGCCAATCTGGGTAATCAATTAGCCAATCTTACTTTTGAAAATCCACAAAGTTTAAGCCCGGCAGCGAGTCAATTAAATTTGGCTATTCAGCATAGTGATTGGATTTATAAAGATAATAAAAATTTAGATTTTTTAAATAATCCAGCAGTAACAAAACTTATAACACAGGCGGCATTTTCATCTGATGTTTTAAGCAATGGACAAAACTCAGATCCGATTAATTTAAGCAGTAATAGCGTGATTGTTTTGCGCGTGAGCGCTCATGAACCCTCAGAGATACAAGCTTTTAGTCAAGTAAAAAATTTATGCATTCAAGGCGTCGAGCAAGAAGAAAGAGCGCAGCTCGCAAAAAAAATGGCAGCAGATCTGGCTTCTCGTACAGCTTTAAAAACGACGGATGCCTATCAGTTTCAAAATTTTACAGTGACTCGATCGGGTCTTGCGGGTCTTAAAAATTCAGATTTTTTAAATAATCCAGTTTTACTTAATTTTATTTTTAATTTACCTAGTTTAAGTACTGCTAATTTAAATAGCCCTAGTTTAAATACTCAAATTGTACTCGTGCCTAACTTAGGGTATGCCCTTGTTAAACTAATAAAAATTATTCCAGCGGCTCCGTTAACACTTAAAACAGCGCTGCCTTTGGCTCAAACGCTCAGAGCTGATTTAGTGAAAACAGATTATTTGGAATATTTAAAAGGCTTACAGTCCAGTGCAGTTATTTTAATGAATCCAGCCGCCGCTGGAGCTATGTAAATGAATTATTAATAGCAAAATAAAATGACAGAAAATTTAGAAAATTCAGAGCAAAAAAATAGAGGCTATAAAAAAAAGAAAAAAAGCATGCAAAATCGCAGAGCGTTTCATCCTCGATATTGGCTTGTTTATCTAGGAATTGTCTTGGCTCGAGTTTTAATTTATCTCTGTTCTTATTCAAGTTTAATGGCCATTGGAAAATTATTGGGTCGCTTAGGTTTTATATTTTCAAAGCGCCGGCGTCGAATTGGATTTAAAAATATAGCGGCTTGTTTTCCAGAATATTCTCTCAAAGAACAAAGAGAATTATTAAAGCAATGCTTTGAATATTGGGGGCAGGGCTTTGTAGAAATGCTGATGGCTTGGTGGATGTCTGAGAAAAGATTAAGAAAAATTATTTTTGATCTGAAGCCTGATATTGACTCGGCTTTGAAAAAGTTAATTCAATCAAAGCAGGGGGTTATTTTATGTGGAGGTCATTTTAGTTCGATGGAAATGATGGGTTGTCAGTTTGGATTGCGTTATAAAAATTTATCTTTGGTTTATCAAAAACACAAAGATCCTGTGATTGATCGGATTATTAAAAAAGGCCGCAGTCGTTACGCCCAAAATTTAATTGAACGAAAAAATTTAAGAGCTGTTGTTAAATCTTTGCGTCTGGGAGATTTTTTGTTTTACGCTCCTGATCAAGATTTTAATCGGCATGTCAGTGTGTTTGTGGATTTTTTTAATATCCCTTGTGCCACAGTGCGAGCTCTGGGCTCTTTAATAAAAGCAGGAAGAGCTGCGTGTTTTTTCTCTTTTTTTTATAGGCAAGACTTAGAAAATCAAGAGGGGAAAAAAGGTCGAAAAACTATTTATAAAATAGAAGCCAGCCAAGAAACTAGTTTGCCCACAGGTGATGATTTGGAGGATGCTGTGCTTTATACCCAGCGTTTAGAAAAAGCAGTAAGAGCCCATCCGGCCCAATATTTATGGCTTCATCGACGTTTTAAAACACGACCCAATAAGGGTGAAAAATTTTATGATTTTTGAAATAGGATTAATGCTTCTGACAGGTGTTTCAGCAGGCTTACTTTCTGGTTTATTTGGTTTGGGGGGCGGGATTGTCGTAGTCCCGATTCTTTTTGTTTTTTTCACGCAGTTAGGTGTCCCCGAGGCTAGTATCATGCATTTAGCAATTGGTACGTCATTAGCGGCCATGATTACAACGACTTTTAATTCCATTATTCAGCATCATCGCAAGAAAAATATTAATTGGAATTTAGTGCGCTGGTTAAGTATTCCCACAGCTTGCGGGGCTTTATTAGGCGCTTTAATTTCCAGAGGAATTGACGGCTATTCTTTGCGTTATTTATTCATAGCGCTTTTGATCTTTGTGATTTTGACGGCGCTATTTAAAAAAGGGTTTAGGTCCGAGTATGAAATCAGTGATTTTAAATTTCCTAAAAACAATATTTCGAGATTTTATTTTTTTGTTTTGGGATTTATTTCTGTTTTATTAGGCGTCGGTGGAAGTTTATTTTCTATTCCCTTTTTTCGTCGCTATCACTGTCCCATGAGGCATGCTTCAGCACTCGCTGTTGCACTGACGCCTTCGGTATCTATCTTGGGTGCTCTAGGTTATTTAATCATTGGATTAAGGAGCGCAGCCGTTTTCCCACATGCTATTGGCTATATTTATTGGCCTGCTTTTTTAGGCATTGCTTTAGGGTCGCTTTTAGGCGTGCCCATTGGGGCAAAATTATCTCACAGGATGCCTGATCGCTATCAAGTTAAGTTATATATAGTTTTATTAATTATTTTCTTGTTCATGGTTATTTATTAAATTTTAGGGGTAAAATTTTTCATGGTTAGACATATAGAAATATCTTCTAAATTATTAAGACCCTTGATTCATGGTTTTAATCGCTGCCGAGATTTAGGAGATTTAGTGGTTCGGATTTGGATTGCCAAAGTTTTTTTTATGTCGGGTTTAAGTAAATTAACAGACTGGGATACAACTTTAGTTTTATTTAAATACGTCTACGCGACGCCTTTCATGTCTGCTAACTTTGCAGCCTATTTAGGAACAGGTATTGAGTTAATATTTCCAGTCTTTTTGGTCTTGGGTTTAGGAGGGCGGCTCTTTATTTTTGCATTTATTATTTACAACATTGTTTGCGTCTTATCTTTTCATTTTTTATGGACCCCGTCAGGTGTTCCCGGTTTTGATGATCATGTTCTCTGGGGCTTGCTCTTAATGATGTTGATGTTTCACGGTATGGGTCGGCTGTCACTAGATTATTTATTGCATAAGAAATTTGGTTATTTGATTCATAGAAAATATGAAAAATAAAAATAAAAATAAAAAATTATTTGTTTAATTTAAAATAAGGCTTACTCATCATGAAGAAATTAATTTTAAACGCAGCAGCTTTGAACTCTATTTTGCTTCTAGCAGGGTGCAGTAGTTCAGCGGGTACGAGCTCTAAAGATCAATTAGTCGAATGCTATGGAGTATCTAACACAGTCCCTAGTACGCCCTTAATGATGAGCGAAGAAATTTGTAAAAAATTAGCCCATACCAAAATGGTAAGCGTCACTGCTGATGATTATGTCGAGTGTTATGGCGTTGCCGCTGCTGGCGAAAATGACTGCGCGACCAATAGCACCGCCTGTGGTGGAACAGCTGCTGTCGATCGTGCTCCAAATGCTTGGGTTGCGATTCCACAAGGAGTTTGCATGAATATTAAAGGTGCCGTAGTAGGCCAGCTAGAAAAAAAAGCAGTGGTTAAAAAATAAAAAATAAAATAATTTAATTTTTTTATGACTCTTACTTCTGAAGTTTTTAAAACAGAAATTTTGAAAACAGGTCTTGGCTTGCGTGCGCCTTATATTCAAGATTTATTAAAAACAAAGCCAAAAAATATTCATTGGTTGGAGCTCTTGGCAGACCAGTATTACCAGGTCCCAGAATTTGTCTTACAACCTTTAGATTTACTGCGAGAGAGTTATTCTTGTGTCTTGCATAGCGTTAATTTATCGCTGGCCAGTGTGAGTTCCATCCCTAATAAATATTTAAAATTTTTAGAAAATTTAATGAGCCGTTATGAGCCCGCCTGGTTTTCAGATCATTTGTGTTTTTCTCGAGTCGGTAAAATTTACACACATGATTTATTGCCCATTATTTTTTCTCAAAAAAATCTAGACCATATCGCCCGGCGCATTGATCAATTACAAATAAGATTTAAAAAGATTTTTTTAATAGAAAATATTTCTAGTTATATTTTTTATTTTAATTCTGATTCTAATTTTAACTATTTTTTAGAAGCTGATTTTTTAAATCAATTAGTTAAAAAAACAGGTTGTGGTTTATTACTGGATCTTAATAATTTGATTGTAAGCAGTGAAAATCATGAAAAATTTGGAGTGGTTAATCATTTTTTGGATCAAATTGATTTCAAGGCTGTGAAGCAAATTCATTTGGCGGGGGCAGAGCAGCATGAGGGGATTTGGATCGATACGCACAGTCGAAAAATAGCAGATACGACTTGGGACTATTTTAAAAAAATCCAAGAAGCCCATGGTCCCATCCCAACTTGCTTAGAGTGGGATAATGATTTACCTGGTTTTAATCAAATTTTGGAAGAGACTGAAAAAATAGAAATTATTATTTCTAATAAAACAGCCTGTTCAGCTTTAAAAAAAGAAGAAAAAGTTGATGTTGAAAATTTTAAAATATCTGAAATAAAAGATGAGCTGATTGATTTTGATCTTGAATCGGCGTGGCTGGGTGCTTTAACAGGCCAGCCGGAAGATCTCTATCAAATGATGAGCGCACAGCAGCCTGAGAAATATTTAAAAATTTATCAAAATAGTATTGCAGGGACGCTAAAAAAAATTTTAAGAAAAACGTTTAAGCCTTTGATTAAAATTTTGGGTGAAGAGTTATTTGAAGACTGTTTAGATAGCTACACAAAAATTAATTTTTCTCATGATTTTAATTTAAATAGCTATGGGAAAGATTTTTCAAAAATTTTTAAAATTAAATTTTTAAAATTAAATAAAGAGCTGGAGACAAGACCTTATTTAAAAGAACTTGCTGAGTATTGTTACGCTTGGCGGCAGGTCTATTGTCAGATAGCTGTTCCTGGGATGTACTTGAGTTTTCAATATCCTGTTTATGAGATTTGGGAGCAGTGCCAGCCTGAATATAAAAATACAGAAGTGTTGCCAAATTTTACTGAAGATTTTACTGAGATGTTGGGGCGGCATGATTATTTGCTATATAGAGAAGAAAATAAGGTCAAAATTTTAAAAATAATAAATGAAAAATAATTTATTTTGATTTTTAATACTTAATACTTAGGTGTCCAGAGAATCTCAGCTTCGCCTGCTTGAATATTTAAAGATCTAGATAAGACAAATAGAAAGTCGCTGAGTCTATTTAAATAAATTAATAAGTAGGGATTAATGGGGTCTATTTTTATAAGGGTCACGAGAGATCGTTCTGCGCGACGGCAAATACTGCGAGCTAAATGGCAAGCGCTGGCAGGTAGTGTTCCGCCTGGCAAAACAAATTCTTTAAGGGGTGGGAGATCTTGATTGATCAGCTGAATTTCCAGCTCTAGTAACGAGATTGTTTCTTGATTGATTTTAATAGGAGGCTCAAAGCCAGAAGAGGCGGGGATGGCCAGCTCGCTGCCTAAATTAAATAATTGGTTTTGAATGGTTAATAAAATATTTTGAGGGGTGTGAGAGAAAAGAGGAGAGGGATTGTTTTTTAAAGTGCTAATTAAAAAGCCTAAGCTGGAATTTAACTCGTCAATATTTCCAATAGCTTCAATTAAATCACAGTCTTTGGATATTTTTTTACCATCGGCAACAGATGTCTGGCCTTGATCACCTGTTTTAGTGGTGACTTGATCAACACGAAATTTATTGGCCACGATCAGGATCTAAGACAGCTTCGTAATTATGATCATCGCAGAAAGAGTAAAAATCTTCGCGGAAAGACCCAAGGTTAGATTCTGCAGGGATTAAAATTCTGGCATTTACCGACTGCATTTGAACTCGAGAGTGCGAGGACTGGTATCTGGAGCTGTTGTAGCTGACTAGATAGCAATCTTTTTCACTGAAGAAGCTTTCTAGATGTTTAGGAATATCTGCTTTATCAATACTCATGCAGTTGACTGTGTAAGGCAGTAGGGCATGGTCATGAGGTTCTTTAAGATGAGTTCTCTTTAGGATTAATTCCCAGGTATGAGTTTCAGCGAGGCGTTTAAACATCGATTCTGTTTTGATTAAAACGCCCCAGTTTCCTGTTAATAATAAGTTTAAAATATGGTGGTCATCGAAGCTGCTCATGTGGGAGCTGATGATTTCACAACCGGATGCTTCGAGGGCTTTAGCAACATCTGAGAAGCAATAGTGTTCAGTAGGTGCAACAATGCAAATAACTAAGTTTTGCTGTGTCATTGATCTACCTCCATCCCCCAGAAAAAAAATGACCCGCATCTGGGGCGGGTTATTATGAATTTAAAAATTGACTGTAAATACAATTGGTACCGGGAAAGAGAATCGAACTCTTACGCTATTTCTAGCACCAGATTTTGAGTCTGGCGCGTCTACCAGTTCCGCCATCCCGGCAACAAGGGCGCAATTATAACGACGAGGAATTTGGAGTCAACGGGAACTTTGATTATTTTTTTATAGGGTTTTTATGCGTTTTTGACTTGCTTTCCAGCACTAAAACTTAAGAGAGATGACGGAATTATTCTTATGTTTTATTCGTTAAATTTTTAGTTTTTTTAATGCGTGAGCTCTTTTCGTATTTGTGTAATCGTTTTATTGGATAGCCCCGTTATTTCTTCAATGAAGCTTGTGGGTTGCTCAGTCATCAAGAGGCGGCGGGCGACGTCTCTGAGGCCTTTTTCTACTCCTTGTTCTAGCCCTTGTTCTAGCCCTTGTTCTAGCCCTTGTTCTAGCCCTTGTTCTAGCCCTTGTTCTAGCCCTTGTTCTAGCCCTTGTTCTAGCCCTTGTTCTAGCCCTTGTTCTAGCCCTTTCTTCAGCCCTTTTTCTATTAATCGTTCAGCCAATGTCATAGCGATTCCCTCATCTTTTGGTAAGCAGTTTTC
>CAMCUU010000047.1 GCA_945879065.1 Francisella tularensis subsp. holarctica | reverse complement strand
AATTTATTCAGCCATTTTTTAAGCCACGAAATAGTCTCTAGATCTAAATGGTTCGTGGGCTCGTCTAGTAATAAAATATCTGCTGGTGTGAATAAACATCTGGCTAATTTTAATCTCATGCGCCAGCCGCCTGAAAAATCATGAATCGGTGTATTTAATTCTTCACTGGAAAAGCCCAAACCATGCAAGATCTCAGCCGCTTTGGCCTCCGCCATAAATCCACCAGCTTCTTCCCAGGGAATATAAAGCTGCGCTAATTGCTCATAATTTTGATCTTGCTCGGCTTTAAACATCTTAGATTTTAAAGCTTCTAATCTCGCATCTCCGAACATCACGAAATCAATTGCTGGCACATCTGTATCTTCTAATTCCTGCTGGATATAAGCCACGCGCGTGTTTCTCGCAATCTCGACTTCTTCATGTTTAATATTTTGACAGACGGATTCAATAATATGCTTAAGTAAAGACGTCTTTCCAGCGCCATTGGGGCCTACGAGCGCCACTTTTTGGCCTGAGAAAATAGTTAAATTTAATTTATCAAATAAAAATCTTTGCCCAAATTGCAATGAAAAATTCTTAACCCATAACATGTTTTATATTTCTTACTTATTTTTTAACTTTTTAATTTTTTAATTCTAATTTTTTAACTAGACCCCAAAAACAGCCGGGCACTTTACCAGAAGAGACGCGGGAATACTTAAAAATTTATAGCCTCTAAAAAAACACTAGGCGCGATAGCCTGCCCCGTATTTTTATTAATCACCGCCATCTGAATTTCGGCTCGGGCGGCCCGCTTATTTTGATTTAAATTTTTAATCTCATAACTAATGACTACACAGGCTCTATTTATTGTTATCTCTAAGCTCATCTCCAGCACATCATCTAAATAGCTTAAAGCACTGTATTTAATTTCTAGACTTCGCATGACCATGAGATTCCCAGCGCAATCTAATTCACTCACACCCAGTTTTTTAAATACTTGAACGCGCGCTTGATGCATCAAGCTAATTAATCTTGCGTGGTCTAAATGCCCACCGAAATTCACATCATCGACTCGAACAGCCACTTGCTCTTTAAAAACTAGATTCATTTTTATTTCCCTTAAAAATCCCTACAATCCCGCACTGTTTTCTCACTCCCTCAAACTCTTAATCAAAAGCTTACCAAACGCTTACCAAAGGCCCACCCATGTCCCTCTTGTCTATTATTTTCGTACTATTTTTAGCCGCCTTAATTTTAATTTTACTGGGCTTTGCCCTGAAATTTTTTATAAAACTAGAACTCTCAGAACGCTTTTATTTATTATCCCAAGAAATTCAAAACTCACTCCAGTCCAATCGCAAAGAAAACTCAGAAACTTTAAAAAATACTTTAGAAAGCAGCACGAGATTACTTTCAGAACGGGTCCAGTATTTAAATCAAACTATTTCTCAAAATCTTCAGGATATTAATCAAAAAGTGGAGCAAAAATTATCCCAAGGCTTTGAGAAAACCAATGCGACTTTTACCGATATTGTTAAAAGACTGGCTTTAATAGACCAGGCCCAGCAAAAAATTTCTGATTTATCTAGCAACGTCGTAAGCCTGAAAGAAATCCTCCAAGATAAACGATCTCGCGGGGCTTTTGGCGAAATTCAATTAGAAACTTTAATCAAAAATTTACTCCCAGAAAGAACCTTCGAATTCCAGCACACTTTATATAATGGCAAGCGTTGTGACTGCATTTTGTTTCTCCCAGATCCCACTGGAAATATTGTCATTGACTCGAAATTTCCCTTGGAAAATTTTCAAAAAATGATGAGTCATGACTTAGGCGAATTTGATAAAAAAATCGCTGAGCAAAATTTTCGAAAAGATATCAAAAATCATATTCAAGATATTTCCAGTAAATATATTTGCCCACCCGAAACCGCTGAAGGTGCAGTGATGTTTATCCCGGCAGAAGCCATTTTTGCGGAGATTCACTCTTACTATCCAGACTTAATAGATCTTTCTTATCAGCATAAAGTTTGGCTGGCTTCCCCAACCACTATGATGGCCATTTTAACGACCGCCAAAGCGGTCTTAAAAGACGACGCGACAAAGAAACAAGTTCATGTTATTCAGGAGCATTTGGGTTATTTATCTAAAGATTTCGACCGTTTTCAAAAACGCATGGATGACCTGGAAAGACATATTTCTCAAGCCAATGATGATGTCAAACATATTAATATTTCAGCAAAAAAAATAAGCTCCAGATTTGAAAAAATAGAATCGGTGGATTTGGGGAGTTTAATGGGTGCGCCAATTAACCCAGTTCTCGAAAACCTGTCAGATGAGGAAACCCAAACTTTTTAAACCAGATAATCCTGACATCGTCTCTCCCCTGGCGGGAGAGACAGGCTCGAAAGCGAAGCTGAGGGACAGAGAGGTGGGCCATTGCAAGAAACCATGCGCCTCTACAACACATCTAATAACCTGACATATAAGACAGGCGACATTAAATCAACCAGCATTGGAATACTCTTATTCACAATCGCACTCATAACCTACCTCTTTGTTCTCAAGCCCTTGGATGATGTTCTTGATACAGCGCCTCTAACCTTGCGTTAGCGATATGGGTATAAATGGTCGTCGTAGCCACATCACTATGACCTAATAACATCTGAACCACGCGCAAATCCGCCCCATGATTTAACAAATGCGTCGCGAAAGCATGTCTTAAAGTATGTGGGGAAATTCGGGCTTTAACGCCAGATTCTTCCGCCATTTTTTTAATCCGATGCCAAAAAGTTTGCCTCGTCATTTTCTGACCCTGTTGCGATAAAAAAACAGTGTCTGATAAATAGCCTTTAGATAAATTTACTCTCGCTGAATCCATGTATTTTTTAAGCCAGTCCAAGCTGTCTTCACCCATAGGAACCAGCCTTTCTTTGCTGCCCTTGCCCATCACTCGAACAATTCCCTGGGATATATTAATAGAATTAATATCCAGACTAATTAATTCTGTGACTCTCAGGCCTGTGGCGTATAACACTTCCAGCATCGCTCGATCCCGTAAGCCTAAATCTGTATTAACATCTGGAGAGTTTAATAATTTGTCCACATCTTGCTCAGACAAACTACTGGGCAAAGGCTTAGCCGCTTTAGGGTTTTCAATACTCACAGAGGGATCTTTTCGAATTTGATTAAAACTTAAAAGATATCTATAAAATCTTCTAATAGACGCCAGCGTTCTCGAAGTAGACCTGGCTGTTAGGCCTAATTGATACCGATGGCCTAGATAATTTTTTAAATCTTTTAATTCCACAGACACTAATTTTATTTTGTTAACTTCCATAAATTCAGCCATGGCTTTTAGATCAAATCTGTAAGACACCAAGGTGTTTTTAGACACCCCAGATTCGAGCCATAAATGATCTAAAAATTGATCAATCATTTGTTGGTTTTCAGAGTTCATGGTTATCCCTGCTCTTTAGCTTGCTGAAAACGCAGCTGTGCTTCTTGATACTCTCGCTGAATCTCTGCTTTCAACTGCTCTGTTGTAGGCAAGTGCAGCTGGTATTTTCTGGCAAAAATCTGCTGATTATTTTCAGGCAAAGTGTATTGCACCACTGCCTCGTTTTTATCGGCACAAAGTAATAACCCAATGGTTGGCCCGTCGTCTTTTTGCTTAATCGTTCGATCATAATAATTCACGTACATTAATATCTGCCCCACGTCTCCATGGGTTAACTTTTCTACTTTCAAATCAATCACGACATAGCATTTCAATAAGATGTGATAAAAAACTAAATCTGGATAAAAATGATCACCCTCGATCGTTATGCGTTTTTGACGCCCAAGAAAGGCAAAGCCCTCACCCATCTCCAAAAGAAATTCTTGTAAGTGCGCAATAATGGCACCCTCTAAATCTGTTTCCGTATAAGCGTGATGCTCTTTGTAACCTAGAAAATCCAAAACAATAGGTTCTTTCAAAGTATCTTCTGGCCGTCGAATAACCTGCCCTTGATTCGCCAAGGCCATCACCTCTTCACTATTTTTGCTCGCCGCCAAGCGGTCAAATAAAAAAGAAGTCATTTGTCTTTCTAACTGCGCTGTTGACCAATAGTTTTTTGCGGCTTCAAGCTCATAAAAATTTCTTGCTTCTGGCCTGCTTTCTTTTAATAAAATTCGATAATGCGTCCAGCTTAAATTTGGATTGAAAGTCACTGTTTCAAATTCAGCACGAGGCTCGTGCTGAATTCGGCCTTGATAAGTAAGGAAAAAATTTCTCATATGCCGCAAATTTGTCTCGCTGAAGCCCTTTCCAAACTCTTGATTCAAACGCATAGACAGATTTTCTAATAAGGTTTTGCCGTACCCGGCTCTTTCACCGCCGGCCTGCTCTTCTTCGACAATTTTTTTACCTATTTTCCAGTAAGCAATGACTTGCTCATGATTCACTGACTTCAAAACATTGGAGCGTGCCTGTCGTATCAACTTTGCAACGCTTTGGTAAACACCCTCTACTCCGCCTTTTAAACTCTCATGTATCTCTGGTTTCGTATTCATGACGACATCCCCATTACTTGCTTATTTGATATTTAAACAGCTCGCATTTTACGAATTAGCCAAATGAATAAACAACATATACACAAGAATTTTATGAGATAAATTTACATCAACCCCGCCCTTTTTAATTTTCCTAAAACCCGGTCGTTAAGCCCTATAAATTTCACCGTCTTGTTTTTATTTTTTAAAATTCTCACCGTATCTTTCAGGGCTATCAATCCAGAGCCATCAATAAAAGGCACATGCGTTAAATCAAAAATAATTTCTTTCGCCTCATCATGCGTCTCTTCTAAAACTTGCTCGAAGTGGGAAACAGCACCGAAAAATAAGGGGCCTTCCAGATTAAAAATCAGGCTATCTGAATTTATATTTTCTAGATTTATATTTTTTATATTTTTATTAATTTTAAATACTTTCGACATGCGGCCCATGAATAATAAAGACGCCAAAATAATCCCGACATTCACTGCGACGACTAAATTTACAAAAATAGTTAATAAAAAAGTCAGCCATAAAATTAAGACATCGTAATAGGGCGTTTCTTTACAGACCAAAACAAATTTTCGCCACTCAGACATGTTGTAAGCCACCACAAATAAAATAGCGGCCAAGCAAGTCAAAGGAATATTTTTAGCTAAAGGCGCCAAAAAAATAATCATGAAAATTAATAAAACCGAGTGAATCACTCCAGCCAAAGGACTATTGCCACCATTGCGAATATTCGTTGCGGTTCGCGCAATCGCCCCTGTCGCTGCAAAGCCGCCAAATAAAGGCGATAAAATATTCGCAATCCCCTGCCCTATTAATTCTTGATTAGAGTTATGTTTAGTCCCCGCCATGCCATCTGCCACCACAGCTGATAACAAAGATTCAATAGAGCCCAGCATCGCAATGGTAAACGCCGGCATCATTAAATTATTTATTTCAGAAAAATTGATATTTAACCAATGCGGCATGGGTAAATTTCTAGGAAATTCGCCAAAGGTCGAACCCTCTGAACGCGACTACCGCCAAATAGAGAAATACAAATTCCCGCAACAATGGCCGTATACAAACCTTCTTGGGGCGTCACACCAGACGCTATGGCAAAAGCCATGGATAAGGGCAAAGCGACAATGCCGACAATTATCCCTGCAAAAATATTTCTGGGAAGATTTTTTAAATTAAATAAACCAGCACGGTAGGAATCTAAGAATGCAATCATCTAAAGCTTCTAAAACCTCTATTTAAAAAAGGCGCTAGGGTACCAGAGTTTTTAGATTTTTTTTGAACAACTAGGCAGGAGGCTGACCTGAACCACCCGTACCCTGATCATTTTCTGCCAGGATACTGCCACCACCTAAAGTCACCGCTGCGTTCAAAGGCAAAATATTAGGCTTAATCCAGGGTTTCAATATCTTGTTTAATACATTATTTAATACAGCCAATGCCACAGAAAATCTCTCCTATTCGTATTAATTAATCTCTTGAGCATACATAGTAAAAACATCTGCAGAGCCTGTCGTTGTTCGTACACACGTTTGCGTGCTGCTATCACAAACCACTGGAACTGCATTACCTGCCACACTCCTAAATCCATCATAAACTTTGACACATTGAATTTTAGAGAGATCAGGAAGCTGGCCAAAATTTAAATAATTTTTTCCTAAATTATAAATACTTGAGCCTGTCACATAAACAGGCACGTCCGTCTGCGATAAGACTAAAGATCCTGGAGCCCTGGGCGCATTATAAGCACTTGGATTTACAAGCTGCCCCTGGGTTTTTGGGTTATTTTCACAGCTACTGCTTTGAATAAAAAACACTAAAACTGGCATATAGTCCCAAGGCCCATCTCCAGGACCTGGCATCACTTGATACCCTAAAATAGTACTCTGTGACGTCGGATCCACTGCCCCTAAAGTTAAATCCTCTGAAAAAGAATGAGAGTGAAGATTAGAAACAGGCACCGCTGCAGTAGAAAAATCCATGACTGAAAGATGCAATGAAGAAGGGTTAGAGCGGTTAGAGCGGTTAGAGCGGTTAGAGGGATTACTTGCAAATAGAGTTATTTTAAAAACCAGCGCTAAGCCTATTAAAAAAATCAAAAATAATTTCAAAAAATTCATGTCAAAATTTCACTCTCAAAAACTTTAAAAATATAAAAAATATAAAAAATTAAGACCCAGAGCTTAGAAATAAATTAAAAATAAAGCCCCTTAGAAAAAACTCTAAAATCATTTGTTATTTTTTCAAAAAAACCTATAAACAACGCCCTTATTTTTTAAGATTATTATTTAAAAATGCCCCGCCTGATTTATTTATTTTTTATTATTTTTATAACCCAGAGCGCTGTAGCAAGCACACTCAACTGCTTACCTGCCCAAAGCTTTTCTATGAACCATGCGCCCAATATTGAATTATCTATGCCTGGCGTTAATGCTGAGACTTTAGGGGCTTTGCAAACCACTGGAAGCCCTCCTGTTCCTGGACCCTCTCTAATCGACGGCGATATTTTTGTTTTGCAAGGCACGGTGCCGATCTCTGTGTCTCAAACCTGGAATAATCTGGTATCACCTACTTGTTTACAAAGCCCAACAGTCCCTAATACTTCTATTTGCACAGTGAAATACATCAATGCTGCCTGCCCTAATCCAACCAATCCTAAGCCAAGCAGCCCTTGCACCAATACCGTTGTTCAATTTAGCGCAAGCAAAGATGGTGAGATCAGTGCCTGCGTGCCTCTACCCACAACGGCTTCTATGACTTATCAGCTACCCCCTGCGCCTTCTGGCGTCACAGGAACAGCCCCAGAAATTATTATTAATCAAAAAAATATTGACGGAACAAGCTCTGTAGTAAATACACTTAACAATGCCTCTTGGGGCAGCACCATCACTCAGTCTTTTAATTTTCAGGCACTCTTGGGGACTAGTTTTACAGTGAATATTGGGGCGCTAAATACACAATGCACAGCGCTTAAGTTTGGCTGCTCTCTTTGGGCCAGCCCTAATAATTTTAGTTTTTTAGATAGCAATAATAATCCCAGCCAAGTTATAAATATTAATCTTTCAGCCAATGCTCAATTAATTTTAAATCCTCAAGTTTCCAATGGGGGATCTGTGCCTAATGCAGCGCCCTCTTATGAATTAAGAGACAAAAATAATCAGCTGATTAGTCAGGGCTCACTCTCCTGGGATACTAATAATCCAACGACTGTAATCATGGCCTCTTCAGGAAGCCCTTGGGTTTTATATACGCCCGGGATTTATAACAGCAGCACGAAAATTCAATATCTACCTAGTGAAGGCCCTTCTGAAATTATTAACTTAAATTCAGAGCAATCAGAAACAAAAACACTCACTTATAACCAAACCCCTTGTACGATTGAAAATTTAGTTTTTCAGATTCAGGGCTTACCTTCTGGCTCTTCTTCCAGCTCTTCCAGCACCCTTACGCTCTCTAATGGCAGCCTGACGGAACCCATGCCTTTGAGTTTAAGTATTACCAATGGCACACAGAATTTTTCTATTTGCCAAGATCAAAAAAATTGGAATATTAATTTAGGCACCGTGCCTGACTATTGGGGTGTTATCACACCGACTAGTTTTACCGCGAATCAAAATACGCAAAATATTCAAATTCAATATAACAACCACCCTTTAAATTCAGGCTTATTAGTGGGTTACTTGCAAAATTGGGGCACCCCTATTTCTATTTCTCAAGCCGCTCAAATGGGTTACAACTTGGAAGTTTTAGCTTTTGCTTGCTTATCTACCGAAACCAATCAGCATCCTGGGTGCACCTTAGGCTCTGTTGATTTTTATAATGGCAACTTTCCAGGTTATGACACCCCTGAAGCAATGCGAGAAGATATTTTAAAAGCCAAATCTCTCTACGGATTAAAATATGTTTTAGCGTCTTTCGGTGGCGCGACTATTAAAGACACTTATCCGACAGATCAAACTAATAGCGCAGCACTGGCCGCTTCAGTGATTAGCTTTTTAAATACCTATGGTTTAGATGGCGTTGATCTAGACGATGAGCAATCTCAAAATTCTGATGCTCCTGCCATGAAATTATTTCTTATTAATCTTAAAAGCTTAAAATTAGCTAATGGCCAGAGACCCATTATTTCTTCAGCGCCCCAGTTTAATAGCGTGACACTAGCACCGCCTCCCATTAACAAGACTGCGTTTGAACTCGTCAGCACCCAAACAAATACCGCTTACAACGATTCATTACAAGCTGGGCTTTTTGATTATGTGTTTGTTCAGGGGTACAACACGCCTGGCAATTTTGTTAATGACTGCGATGAAATGATGCCTTGTTTTATTACCCAAGCCGGCGGCTCTTATCTAGCAAACCCCTTAAGCGAGGCTGCTGTTCCTGCGGCTACTAGCATCATCATGGGGGAACCTGCGTCCAGCACACTGACCGCTGCAGGCGCTGGCGTGTTTCAAAATAATAATATTGCCAACCCTTATCAGGCCCTCGCGAATGAATACAGCCTAGGAATTTTAAATCCCAGATTAGGCGGTGCGATGGTCTGGTCTATTAACGAAGATGCGGATGCCCAGTGTCAATTTTCACAAGCCATCGCCCCTGTCGTTACTGGAGTCAACCCCAGTGTTTTAATTTGCCCTTAAAAAATTAAAGCCTCTATAAAGCCTCTATAAAACCTCTATATTTTTTAGACTCTCTAGATTTTCTAGCTCTTTTTGATCTAAGCCGGTGAGTTCTATAATTTCTGAAAGCGGAATAGATTTCGCTAACATGCTCAAAGCAATTTTTTCTTTTGCTTTCCTTTCACCCTCTGCCAAACCTTCTGCTTTACCTTCTGCTTTACCTTCTGCTTTACCTCTTGCAGCGCTCCCATTAATCAAAGTATTTAGCACGCTGATTTCACCCCAGTAAGATTCATAATATCTGAGCTCTCCAGGGCTATAAGCAATCGCTTCAGTGAGTTTTACTGCTTCAGCAATTTCAGGAACAGCTAAAAGATCTGGGGAAACATACTTAGTCTCTTCATTCACTTCTCGCATAAATCTTAACCAAAGAATCCCTAATTTTTTGATATCTCGAGTCGCCAAAGGCACTTTAGGAATTTCTACAAAAATTAAATGAAAATAATCCAGGCTCTGATACGGGCTTTTCTGCGTGTCTGTCAATTTATAATGGTGATACCACTTGTCTTGATCACCATCAAAAGACTGACCAATAAGACCTAAGCCATAAACAGGCTGCAACAAACTATAGTCTTGACCTATTTTTAACTGCCTTGAAACGACTTTACTCGTCTCGAATACTAATCTTGGCTTGAACTTATCTTCCCAGGTCGTTTGCATTTCGACAATAAATTTTCGCCCGTCCTGATCCGTACATAAAACATCCGCAATGGTTCTTTTAAAATCTGGAATATCTGGAATAAGCTCTGGCGGCAAATAAGTTAATTCAACTATTTCACGACCCTCTTCAAGCGGTAATAAACTATTTAAAAAGCTTTTTAATAAATGCGGGTGATCCCCAAATATTTTTTTAAAAACCACATCGGCAATCGGTGCAAGATATTTTGCATATTCAGCCACAACACTCTTCCTCATAAAAATTTATAAAAACTATTTTTGGCAAATTTTTAGCAAGATTGTACTGAAAGAAATATTTAAATATCAATCAAAATATTAGAGATTATTTTTGATATTTTTTCTTTAAAAATTTATACCTTAAACTTAATAAAAATACATTCACTAACGCCCCAAAACTCGCACAGAGCCAATAAGATCCAGAGCCGAAATTTAAATATAAAAACTCATGATGCGCGAAGAAATAACCTAATGGCAAAGCTAAACCCCAGAAACAAAAGACAGAGCTAATTAAAGTAAATCTTGTGTCTTTATAAGCTCGCAAAGCCCCAAATAAAGTTAATCTGGCTGATTCAATTAGCTGGAATAAGCCCATTAAAGCCAGAAATTTTGTTGCTTGGGTAATTAAATTAGCATGGTGAGTTTGATTCAAATTATTTAAATTAAAATCAAAGCTAATTAATAAACTAGGCAAGAATAAATAAATTAAAAAAACGACAGTCATTAAACTCATCGCCGTTAAAATCCCTGCACAGGCAGCGCGATTTGCAATGGCAGGATTTTTAGCGCCTAAAGCATGGCCCATTCGAACCGTAATAGCCTGAGCCATCGCAAAGCTAAACGTTGAAAGAAAGCCTAAATATTGCAAGGCAATTTGATTACCATCTATTTCGTCTAAACCCAGCTTCGCCATCATGAGAGACAAGGTGAAAAAATAGCCAATTTCCAGGCTGTACATTAAGCCCATGGGTAGGCCAACTTTGATTAAATCCCAGAGATATTTAACACGAGAGAATAAATTCAAAGCTTGAATATATTTCTCATAGGCTGGGTGTAAAAATAAATACAAACCCAAACCCAAAGAAGTTATCCAATAAGCTAAACAGGCCCCCCAACCCAACCCTGCCATGCCCAAATGGGGAAAGCCCAAAGCGCCAAAGACTAAGACATAATTTAAAAAAATATTTAAAGGCACCCAGCTTAAAGAAAAAATTAAATTCGTTTTGGTTTTGCCCAAACCAATTAAAAACTGCATAAAACTCAGGCCCACTAAATCTGGCAAAACAGAAAAAGCCAAAGCGTGCATATAGGGCTCTGCTTTTAAGACCATCTGTTCAGACTGGCCTAATAAAATAAACACAGCGCCTAAATTCCAGATTAAAAAAAACAAGGGAATAGTGAGTAACAAAGATAAAAAAACGGCATCTCTTAAAATACTCGCAATAGCTTTGGTATTTTCTGCCCCAAATTGATGGGAAACCAGGACGCTAATCCCAGTAAATACACCCCAAACAATGACCATGAGGGTCGCAAAAAACCAGATCACTAACGCCCCTGCAGCAAGATCTTCAGGGCCTAATTTTGATAAAAATAGCGTATTAGTTAAACCCAAAGAAGATTCTAATAAACCGCTTAAAACCAATGGCAGCGCTAGTTTCCATAAGGGAAAGAAATCTTGTAAAGATAAAAATTTAAATAATTTAAATAACTTAAAAATTTTAAAAAATCTAAAAAATCTAAAAAAATAAGTCCCTAAAAAATAAGTCCCTGTAGAAATAAAAGTAATCAATAATTTTAAAAAAAATAAAAGCATAAAAAATATAACTTATATATAAACATAGAAATCCCAGGAAATTATACGCAAATCCCCCGCTAAAAATCTTGTAAAAAAATTTAAATTTAAAATTAAAAACTTTAAGATTTTTTAAGCGGGCTATGCATGAATAATTTATTTCGAAATTTTATCTAGATAATTATAAAAAAATAACACTAGTTAAAAAACATAAATAACTTCATAGACAGCGCTCTATTTTTGCTGAAATACTGCCCTCGCTTTTTTAGGCGTTCTGATTAACAGCACGATGACAATTTCCTCCTAAATTGTGACACACCATCTGCTCAGAGCGCCTTTTTTTTGCTATTTTTTTGATGTGTTTCGCCCGGCTTTGATGCTAAATTGCGCGCCTATTTTTTTATTATTTTTAATTTAATAAAGGCCCGCCCTCATGATTCAAAACGCTCATCAAAACGCTAATCAAAAATCCCAAGCAAAATATTTAAAAGATTACCAAGCGCCGCTTTTTTCTATTGAATCTTTAAATTTAATTTTTAACTTAAATCCAGAAGATAATAAAAAACCTGAAGATCAATATGCATTAGTTACAGCTAAAAGCCGAATTAAAAAACTAGATAAAAATATAAATTATCTGGAGCTAGCCGGCGGTGATTTAGAACTAGTTTCTTTATTAATTAATCAAACTCCCTGGGAAGATTATGAATTTATGGGCAGCCATTTAATTATTGAAAATCTAGAAAAACTAGCGCACTTAAATTATTTCGACCTGGAGATTACTACTAAGATTTACCCTGCGCGAAACACCCAACTCTCTGGTTTATATCAAACTAATCATAACTACTGCACCCAATGTGAATCCGAAGGATTTAGAAGAATTACTTATTTTCTAGATCGTCCAGATGTCATGACGGTCTATACCACTAAAATTATTGCTGATACGAAATCTTGCCCTGTTTTATTATCTAACGGCAATTTAATTAATTCTGGTGTTTTAGAGCAAGACCCCAGCAAACACTGGGCGCTCTGGGAAGATCCGTTTAAAAAGCCCAGTTATTTATTTGCGCTATTTGCAGGAGATTTAGGCTGTTTAAAAGATAGTTTTATCACGATGAGTCAGCGCAAAATTAATCTTGAAATCTATGTCCCCCAAAAAGACCTGCCTCGCGCTCACCATGCCATGGAGTCTTTAAAACAAGCCATGCGCTGGGACGAAGAAGTCTATGGTCGCGAGTATGACTTAAATACTTATATGATTGTCGCCGTGCCTGATTTTAATATGGGCGCGATGGAAAATAAGGGCTTAAATATTTTTAATTCTAAGTTTGTTTTAGCAGACCCAAAAACAGCGACTGACTTAGATTATCAGCAGATCCAAGCCATCATTGGCCATGAATATTTTCATAACTGGACAGGTAATAGAATTACTTGTCGGGACTGGTTCCAGCTGAGTTTAAAAGAAGGCCTCACTGTTTTTAGAGACCAAGAATTTTCTGGTGATTTTCATTCTAGGGGTGTTAAAAGAATCCAAGATGTGAAAATTATTCGCAGCAGCCAATTCGCTGAAGACGCCAGTCCCATGGCGCATCCGATTAGACCAGACAGCTATATCGAAATGAATAATTTTTATACGGTGACGGTTTATAACAAGGGCGCTGAAGTGATTCGCATGATGCGAACTTTGGCTGAAAAAGAAGCGATACACGGAAAAGATGGTTTTGCCCGCGGTATGGAATTATATTTTGAGCGATTTGATGGTATGGCTGTGACCTGTGATGATTTCAGACAGGCCATTGCTGATGGTGCTCAAATCGATTTAGATCAATTTTCGCTTTGGTACTCTCAAGCCGGCACGCCAGAAGTAAAAATCGAAGAGTCTTATGATCCTGTTTTAAAACAGCTTAAATTAAAAATTTCTCAGCATTGCCCTAAAACGCCAGGACAAGCTCATAAATTACCGCTTCATATTCCCATTAAAACAGCGCTGTTAAATTCTGTTTCTGGAAAACTCATGTCCGTAAAATTTCAGGGCGAGGTAAAAACAGAGCATTTAATAGAGCTGAGAAAATCTCATGAAGTATTTATATTCGAAGAGGTGTCAGAACAACCCATTCCGTCTTTATTAAGAAATTTTTCAGCCCCGGTGAAATTAAACTATCCCATGACACCTGCCAATCTTGGGTTTTTGTTTGCCCATGACAATGATTTATTTAACCGCTGGGATGCAGGCCAGAAATTTGCCACCCACTGTATTGAAAATTTAATCAGTAATTTATTAGACGATGATCCTTTAGAGATTAATCCACATTTTTCTCAGGCGATTTTAAAAATAGTAAAAGATGATTTTCTAGACCCTGGTTTTATATCAGAAGCGATTTCTCTACCCTCTGAAAGCACCCTGGGTGAAGAAATGAAAATTATTTTGGTCGATGAAATTCACCAGGCTCGCAAAGTTTTACTCACTCATCTTTCAGAAACATTGCGCTCCGTGCTCTTAGAAAAATATGTGAATCTAAGCCAAATAATTAATCAGACTTCTGGTCAAAGAGCGCTCAAGAATACTTGTTTAAATTTACTCATGGCGAGCCCTACCCCTGAAATTATTCACTTAGCTCAAACTCAATTTGAACATGCAGAAAACATGACGGATCAAATGGCGGCCCTCACAGCTTTAGTCCATCAAGAAGATAAAAATATAAGAGACTCTGCCCTGGAGTATTTTTATCAGGCCTGGTCTGAAGACCCGATTATTATGGGCAAATGGCTGCAAGTGCAGGCACTGTCGCCCTACACGACTATTCAAGAGATTGAAAAACTCATGACTCATGAATCTTTCGACTTAAAAAATCCTAATAAAGTCTCTGCCCTCTTAGTTGCCTTTTGTCAGAACCCAAAAGTTTTTCACAACCCCAATGCCGAGGCTTATATTTTAATTGCTGAGACGGTCAAGAAATTAAATTTTATTAACCCACAAGTCGCATCCAGATTAGTTCGCGGCCTGATGAACTGGCGTCGCTATGATCAAAACCGTCAAGAGCTGATGCGTCAGGCACTGGAGTCTATTTTATCTACGCCCCATTTATCTCAAGATGTGTTTGAAATTGTGTCAAAAAGCTTGGATTAGCTTGGATTAGATTGAATTAGATGCGCCTTAGCTAATTAGATTGCGTGCATCTAATTCAGTCTCAATGCAACAAAAACCTAAAAACCTAAAAATCTTAAAAATCCCAAATATACATTTTCCAAGAGAAAATCTAATATGCCCGCCTCTTTAAAAACCGACTGTTTATTAAACTCATAAATACCCCATGCCAGATTTAAATACCGCTTTAAATACCGCTCAAAAAACTTTATTAATCATCGACGATGAGCCGGGGATTCGTCAGCTCCTGTCTATTTTTCTGCGTCGGCATCAATTTAAAGTGCTGGAAGCTGAGAGCGGCCAGGCGGGTTTAGAATTATTAAAAAATAATTCCCAAAATAACCCTATCGATTTAATTATCTTGGATCTCATGCTGCCTGATATTTACGGTATTGATTTATGCAAAACCATTCGAAAAATCTCTCCCATTCCCATTATTATTTTGACCGCCGCTCAAGGCGAATTAAATACCGTCCTGGGCTTTGAAGCAGGGGCGGATGATTACTTAGAAAAGCCTTTTTCTACTCAAGTCTTGCTCTCTCGCATTCAGGCTATTTTACGTCGCAGCCAAGCGGCTCAAGCCACTCAAATTACTCAAACCACTCAGGCTTCTCCAGTAACTTTAGAAACTCCAGCGCTGTCAGAAACTATTAAATTAAATTTCAAAAAAGCCTATTTCGGGCCCTGGATCTATGAACCCCTGGAAAAAAAGTTGATTTATTCCAGCGGGCGTTTGGTCGCTTTAACTCAAAACGAATCTTTGCTTTTAAATACTTTATTAAATCATCCGAACGAAGCCGTCGACCGAGACACCCTCATGAACTTATTACATTTAGATCCAGATGACCTGGAGTCGCGGGCAGTCGATGTCCAAATTTCTCGCTTGAGAAATAAACTCAAAGGCCGGTCGGATATTAATTTAATCCAATCTATTAGAAACAAAGGCTACGCCCTGCTTTGCCCAATTAGATTTGAAAGATAAATAATTAATTAATAAAAAAATAAGGACCTAAAAAAATTATGACCGAACATGATTTACTAAAACATATTTATCAACCTTGTGTAAAAAGGCTGTCTCACTGGCTAGCGCCCACCCATTTAACCCCCATTCAAATCAGCCTGATTGCTTTTGCGATGTCTATTATTTCCGCCTGGCTCTTTGCGTCTGAATACTACGCAGGTTTATTTTTCGGCAGTCTTTTAGCTTTTTTAGCTTTATCGCTTCACCTCGTCGCTGAAGAAATTCGCCGATTAAATCAAGTCCCTTTAGAGCGTTTTCAAAAAGTAGATAAAGCCTTTATTTTTTACAGTGAATTATTTCTAATCGCTGGGCTATCTGCCCATTTGGCTTTAAATAATCCCAAAATCCTGTGTTTATTACTGGGTCTTCTAGCCGCTACGGGGATTTTATTATTAGAAAAATTTAAAGAACGCTCGCCTAAAGAACTATGGTCTTATTTTAAATTTATCGAACACCCCTCGATGCGAATTTCTTTAATTATTTTATTTAGCTTAATTAACCTACCCATCTTGGCTGTATTTTTAATAGCCGTTTTAAGCAATGGCCTGGTTTTATCAGGTATTTTAGAAAATAAAAAAAATTAAA
>CAMCUU010000046.1 GCA_945879065.1 Francisella tularensis subsp. holarctica | reverse complement strand
GGTGCTGTTCAATTGCCAGAAGGCGTTGAGATGGTTATGCCTGGAGATAATATACAGATGGTTGTGGAATTAATTTGCAAGATTGCGATGGAAGAAGGTTTGAGATTCGCAATTCGTGAAGGTGGTCGTACTGTTGGTGCAGGCGTCGTAGCAAAAATTTTAGCTTAATTCTGGAGTGATAAAAAATGGCTAGTAAAGACCATAAGATTAGAATTCGACTCAAGTCATTTGATCATGATTTAATTGACAAGGCGGTTGCTTCTATTGTTGATACGTCTAAAAAAACAGGGGCTCAGATTATTGGCCCAATTCCTCTGCCGACGCGTATTAAGCGTTTTACTATTTTGACTTCTCCTCATGCAAATAAAGATGCGCGTGATCAATACGAAATTCGCACCCATAAACGTATTTTGGATGTCATTGCGAACTCTGCAACGGTCGATGCTTTGATGAAGTTGGATTTGGCCGCGGGTGTAGACGTTAAGATTAGTTTGCGGTAAGATGCCGCGCCTTTTCTCGTGGGAGTAGGGGGCGGTTTTTTTAAAGCTGTAATTTTAAATTAACAGACATCAGTCAATCGAAATTGGTGTTTTAAATAAGGTATAAACAAATGATAGGATTAGTTGTCCGCAAGTGTGGCATGACGCGCTTGTTATTAGATGACGGAAGCGCTCAAGGCGTGACTGTTCTTCACGCGCCTACTCAAGTAGTCTCTCAAAAAAAGACTGAAGAGAGTGACGGGTATTCGGCTATTCAGGTAGCCATTGGCGAAGTGAAGAGAAAAAATCTGACCAAAGCTTTGGCGGGTCATTTTTCTAAGGCGGGTGTTTCCCCTGCTGCTTCTCTCAAAGAGTTTCCTGTATCTGTAGAAGAGTTGGGCTCTAAAAATCTGGGCGATGCTCTTTCTGTTTCTATTTTTTCTGAAGGCGATTATGTCGATGTTCGCGGGCGCACCTTGGGTTGCGGCTTTGCAGGAACAGTCAAGCGTTATAATTTTAGAACGCAAGATGCTTCGCACGGTAATTCTCGTTCTCATCGTGTCCCAGGTTCTATTGGTCAGAACCAAACTCCTGGTCGTGTTTTTAAGGGTAAAAAGATGGCTGGCCATATGGGTAATGCTTTGAGAACTATCCAGTCTTTAAAAATTTTAAGAATTGACTCAGAAAATAATTTAATTTTAGTGAAGGGTGCTGTTCCAGGTAAGCCAGGGCATACGTTGATTGTTACCCCTGCTGTTAAAAAGCCAAAAAAAGGGGGGGTTAAATAATGCAATTAGACATTCTTTGTACTAAGACGCAAAAAGTAAGCTCTCAATTAGAGTTAAATGATGGTGTTTTTGCTGCCCCTTATAACGAGGCTTTGATCCATCAAGTTGTTGTCGCAACTGCTGCATCTGTTCGTCAAGGAACAAAAGCGCAAAAAACACGCGCTGAAGTGAGTGGTGGTGGCAAGAAACCATGGAAGCAAAAAGGAACAGGTCGTGCTCGTGCAGGTTCTTCTAGAAGCCCTCTTTGGCGTAAAGGTGGTGTTATATTTGCTGCAAAGCCTCGTGACTTTGGTCAGAAAATTAATAAAAAAATGTATCGAGGCGCGCTTGCTTCTATATTGTCTAATTTGATTGCGACGGGTCGCTTGATGGTTGTTGATGCTATTGATTTAGCTAGACCAAAAACAGTGGATCTGATTTCTTTATTAAATAATTTAAATATTAAAGATGTGCTTATTGTGACAGATAATATTTCTGAAAACTTATATCTAGCTTCTAGAAATCTTTATTCTGTGGGTCTTTGTGGTGTGCATGATGTTGACCCAGTAAGTCTCGTTGCTTATGAAAAGGTCTTGATGACGTCTGCAGCATTAAAGCATTTTGAGGAGACTTTAGTATGACAGTTACTATGAATTTGGGTGCTAATGGGTTGGCTAAGCCTATTAGTAAAGAACGTTTGATGTCTGTTTTAGTTTCTCCAAGAATTACGGATAAGGCTTATCGTCAGTCCGAGAGCTCATATTTATTTGAGGTCTTGTCAGATGCAACTAAACATGAAGTTAAATCTGCGGTTGAGTTTCTTTTTAATGTCAAAGTGGATTCTGTTAATTCTGTGACGGTTAAAGGGAAGCGTCGTCGTTTTGCAGGGCGTGTAGGTGTGATGAAAAGTTTTAAGAAGGCCTACGTTAAATTAATGCCGGGTGAGAAGATTGAGCTTCTTTCCTCGGGCGCGTAGAGCATGAATGTAATTAGAAGAGGTCGACATTAAAAATGGCTATTGTCTCATGTAAACCAACGTCTCCAGGTCGTCGGTTTGTCGTCAAAATTGTGACGCCAGAATTGCATCGCGGAGCTCCGCATGCGCCCTTAGTTGAGAAACAGAACAGATCTTCTGCTCGTAATAACACGGGTCGGATTACGACTCGTCATCGTGGTGGTGGGCATAAGCAGCATTATCGTTTGATAGATTTTAAGCGTAATAAGCATGAAATTGTTGGGACGGTTGAGCGTATAGAATATGATCCCAACAGGACGGCGCATATTGCTTTGATTGTTTATTCAGACGGTGAAAGACGTTATATGATTGCTCCTCAGGGCTTGAAGGCTGGTGCGAAAGTTGTATCCAGTGAGACGGCTCCGATCTCAGTAGGGAATTGCCTTCCTCTGAAAAATATGCCGATTGGTTCTGTGATTCATTGCATTGAAATGCTTCCTGGTAAAGGAGCGCAGCTCTGTCGTAGTGCAGGCGCTTCAGCTCAGTACTTAGGTAAAGATGGGAATTATGCCATTTTAAGACTTCGTTCCACCGAGATGCGCAAAGTTTTGTTGGATTGTAAAGCTGTTTTGGGTGCTGTTTCAAATGCCGATCATAGTCTGCGCTCTTATGGTAAAGCAGGTGCTATGCGCTGGAGAGGTATTCGTCCAACAGTTCGTGGTGTTGCGATGAACCCGGTAGACCATCCTCATGGTGGTGGTGAAGGTAAGACTTCTGCTGGGCGTCATCCTGTTTCCCCATGGGGTACGCCAACTAAGGGCTATAAGACTCGCTCTAATAAGAGAACAACGAATTTTATTATGCAACGTCGTAAGAAAAAGTAGTGGAGATTAATTAAGTGTCACGTTCATTGAAAAAAGGTCCCTTTGTTGATCTGCATCTGCTCTCAAAGATTTTGGCTCAGGCAGGTGTTGCAAGTAAGAAGCCTATTAAGACTTGGTCTCGTCGTTCGATGATTATTCCCGATATGATTGGTTTTACTATTGCGGTTCATAATGGTCGTCAGCATGTTCCTATTTATGTATCTGAAAACATGGTTGGGCATAAGTTGGGCGAGTTTGCCCAGACTAGGACGTTTAAAGGCCACTCAGCTGATAAAAAAGCTAAGAAGTGATCAAGTGATCAAAGGAGTAATATAAGTGGTAGATCAAGTAGATCAAATAGATCGTCAGATAGTTGCCCATCATAAATTCGCTCGTATTTCTGCTCAAAAGGCAAGGTTGGTAGCGGATCAAGTTAGGGGTATGGCAGTTGATAAGGCGATGGCTTTGTTAACATTTAGTCCTAAAAAAGCTTCTGAGCTTATTTATAAAGTTTTAAATTCCGCCGTTGCGAATGCAGAGCATAATCATGGGTTGGATGTCGATAGTCTTGTTGTCTCTGAGGTTTATGTAAACGAAGCGCCTTCTTTAAAACGTTTTAGAGCGAGAGCTAAAGGTCGCGGAGCTAGGATCACCAAGCGTAATAGTCACATTACTGTTAAAGTAAAAGAGGTTTCATAATGGGGCAGAAGGTCAACCCGATAGGGTATCGTTTAGGTATTGTAAACAAATGTAAATCGACTTGGTTTGCGGATGATAAGCATTATCCTGTATTGCTCAATGAAGACATTGCGATTCGTAAAATCTTAATGAAAAAACTGGATCAAGCCTCTGTGAGTGAAGTAACTATTGAGCGTCCAGCTGATAATGCAGTCATTACGATTCATACGGCGAGGCCAGGTATAGTAATTGGTAAGCGCGGGGAGGATGTTGATAAACTTCGCGCCGCCCTCAAAGCTGTTACCAAGGTTCAGGTTCATATTAATATTAATGAAATTAAAAAGCCTGAGTTAAATTCTAAACTTGTTGCTGAGGGTATTGCTCAGCAGTTAGTTAAGCGTGTGATGTTCAGGCGTGCGATGAAACGGGCTTTACAAAATGCAATGAAGCAAGGCGCTTTAGGTGTGAAGATTTGTGTTTCGGGTCGTTTAGGTGGTGCTGAGATTGCGCGTTCAGAGTGGGTCAGAGAGGGTCGTGTTCCGCTCCATACTTTACGTGCTGATATTGATTATGCCGTTGCTGAAGCTCACACCACTTATGGAGTGATTGGTGTTAAAGTTTGGATTTTCAAAGGCGAAGTTTTTGATACCAAGTCTTGGGATCGCCCAGTGTCTCAGGCTAATAATCACACGCCTCATCATAATTCTGACTCTTCAGAGTTGCCAAAACCCGCCAAGATTAAAAGAGGGGTTAGATAATAATGTTACAGCCAAAGAGAACAAAATTTAGAAAGCAGCACAAGATGCGTAATACCGGAGTTGCATCTCGTGGAACTAAGGTCAGCTTTGGGGAGTATGGCTTGAAGGCCGTTTCTCATTGTCAACTGACTTCTAGGCAAATTGAATCTGCTCGTCGTGCAATCAATAGATTTATTAAGCGGGGCGGTAAAGTTTGGATTCGAGTTTTTCCCGATAAGCCCATTACTAAGAAGCCATTAGAAGTGCGTATGGGTAAAGGTAAAGGGGCAGTGGAGTACTGGGTTGCGCAAATTCAGCCTGGAAAGGTTTTATATGAAGTTGAGGGTGTTGCTGAAGAAGTTGCTCGTGAAGCCATGAGACTAGCTTCGGCAAAACTACCTGTTACGACCGTATTTGTTAAAAGGATGGCTGGATAATGAAACTTGCAGAAATGCGGGAGTGCTCTGTAGAGAAGCTCCAAAATACCTTGATGGATCTTTTGCGTGAACGTTTTGATTTGCGTATGGCGAAATCGCAAGGCTCTATTACTAAGAATCATGTTTTTAGAATAAATCGGCAGGCGGTTGCCCGTGTAAAAACCATCATGACTCAAAAAGAAAGATCAGAGGTGAAATCATAATGAGCGAAGATCAAACTCAGTCTACTTCTTCTCGTCGTGTGATGACGGGAGTTGTAGTTAGTGATGCTATGAATAAAACCATTGTGGTTAAAGTAGAGCGCCAAATAGCGCATCCTAAATATAAGAAATTAATTCGGATGAGTAAAAAGATTCATGCTCACGATGAAAATAATACTCATCATGTGGGTGATGTTGTTAGTGTTGTTGAATGCAGGCCTATTTCTAAAACTAAGACTTGGACAGTGCTATAGCTGTTTTTTTCTGGGTTTTTGTTCTTATTTTTTATTTCTTTTTTCTATTTAATTTAGATTCTAAAGTTTTTTTGAGACTTTATAGAGTTTTTGCCTCAAGTAATTTTGATTTTCGATAGTTAAAAATTAATTGCAAAAATAGAGCAAAGAGAAGTAATTAGAGCTAGTTTTTCTTGATAATTTTTTGTTAGAATGTCGCGCTTTTTGGCGCAGGTCCCGATTGGAGTTTTTTTATGATACAGATGCAGACCGAGTTAGAGGTTGCTGACAATAGCGGTGCTCGACGTGTTGAGTGTATAAAAGTTTTGGGTGGTTCCAAGAGACGTTATGCAGGTATTGGTGATGTGATACGCGTTACCGTGAAAGATGCCATTCCTCGTGGAAAAGTAAAGAAGGGTGATGTTCTTTTTGCTGTTGTCGTTCGCACGAGAAAGGGTGTAAGAAGGTCGGATGGGTCTTTGATCCGTTTTGATACTAATGCCGTTGTTTTGCTTTCTGAGAGTAAGCAGCCCATTGGAACTCGTATTTTTGGTGCTGTCACTCGTGAATTGCGAGTTGAAATGTTTATGAAAATTGTTTCGCTCGCTGAAGAAGTGTTATAGAGGTTTTTAGTCCATGAATAAATTAAAAAAAGGTGATCAAGTTATTGTTATCGCCGGAGGCTCCAAGGGCCTGAAAGGTCCTATTCTCGGGTTTGATGGTGACGAAAGAGTTTTGGTCCAAGGGGTTAATTTGCAGTCTAAAGCAGTTAAGCCGAATCCAAGAGCAGGCATTGAAGGCGGTTTAGTTCGTCGCGAAGGTACTATCCATATTTCTAATGTTGGTATTTTTAATTCAAGTACTGGAAAAGCAGATCGGGTTGGATTTAAAGCGCTAAGCGATGGCAAATTGGTGAGGGTTTTTAAATCTTCCCAAGAAGAAATTAAATAATTAAGGGTAAGCTCTATGACGCGTCTTGAGAATCACTATGTTGAAAAAGTAAGGTCTCTTATGATCTCTACTTTTGGCTATAAAAATGCGATGCAGTGTCCAAAAATTAAAAAAATTACTTTAAATATGGGTGTGGGTGAAGCTGCTAGAGATAAAAAAGTAATTGAGGGTGCTTTTGCTGATATGCAGCAAATAGCCGGGCAAAAACCCATTATTACTTATTCTAGAAAATCTATTGCTGGTTTTAAGATTCGTGATGGCATGGCGATTGGTGTCAAGGTCACTCTTCGCGGTGATCGCATGTATGAGTTTTTAGATCGTTTGATTTCTGTAGCAATTCCTCGTATCAGAGATTTTCGTGGTTTGTCTCCTAGGTCTTTCGATGGCCGTGGTAATTACAGTATGGGTATCGCAGAGCAAATCGTTTTCCCTGAAATAGATTATGACAAAATCGATAGAATTCGTGGGTTGGATATCACTATTACAACTTCAGCTAATACAAATGCAGAAGGCAAGGTGCTCTTGGCTGCGTTTAAATTCCCGTTGAAAGACAATTAAGGATAAATTTATATGGCTAAGACATGCATGATTCAGCGCGAGTTGCGTCGTCACCAGATGGTTGCTAAGTATGCTCCTTTGAGGGCTAGTCTTAAGACTGTGATTGCCTCTGCGGATAGCAGTGAGCAGGATCGTTTTGATGCGCAAATGAAGCTTCAAAAATTACCTCGTGATTCAGCAAAGACGCGTATTCGCAATCGCTGTAAAATCACCGGTCGTCCGCATGGGTACTATCGTCAATTTGATTTGGCTCGCAATAAGCTTCGTGAATATGCCATGTTTGGTTATGTTCCTGGCCTGAGAAAAGCAAGCTGGTAGTAGTTATAGTTTTTTAAGTTTTTATTTTGTTAAATAGGATTAAATTAAAATGAGTATGCAAGATCCCATATCTGATGCGATCACTCGAATCAGAAATGCGCAAACTGCAAGAAAAGCTTCTGTACGTGTTCGTGCTTCAAATTTAATTGGCAATATTCTTAATGTCCTTAGGGCAGAAGGGTTTGTCAGTGATTTTACTAAAGTTGAAATAGCCAAAAACTGTTTTCAATTTGAAGTAGTTTTGAAGTATTTCGAAGGTGCTGGAGTGATAGAAAGAATTGAGCGTGTTAGTAAGCCAAGTATTAGAAGTTATACCTCGGCTGCTGAGGCGCCTTCTTATTTTGATGGGTTGGGGGTCAGTATTTTGACGACTCCTAAGGGTGTGATGTCGGATAAAGAAGCTCGTCGACAAAATGTCGGCGGTGAAATTCTTTGCCAAGTCGTTTGAGGTAGGTGGCATGTCACGGATTGCACGTATTCCAGTTCTTATTCCTAAGGGTGTTACAGTTACATTGGCTAATAATCAGTGTGAAGTTAAGGGTCCCAAGGGTCATTTGTCTTTACCCGTTCATGATAAAGTAAATTTATTGATTGATGCCGGGCAAGTTAGTTTTGCCTCTGCAGGTAAGTCTATTGCAGAGCGTGTTAGTTTGGGAACCATGAGATCTCATGTAAATAACATGATTATCGGGGTTACTACAGGCTTTCAAAGAAAGTTAGACCTTGTCGGGGTTGGTTATCGCGCGAAAGTTGCTGGCTCTGTTTTGAATCTATCGGTTGGTTATTCTCACCCTGTGGAATATAAGCTTCCTGAGGGGGTGACTGCAGAGACGCCTACTCAGACAGAAATTTTATTAAAAAGTCATGATAAGCAATTGCTAGGCCAGGTTTCTTCTGAAATTCGTGCTTTTAGACCCCCAGAGCCTTATAAAGGCAAGGGTATTAAATATTCTGATGAAAAAGTTGTTCGTAAAGAGGCGAAGAAGAAATGATAAGTAGTAAATTTGACAAACTTAAGCGACGGTCTGTTAAGACTCGTGCAAATATTGCTCGCAATGAAAAAATTAGACTGTCTGTTTACCGTTCTTCCAAGCATATTTTTGCTCAGGTGATTGATAGTGGTTTTGTTCTCGCAGCTGCATCTACTTTAGATAAAGAATTGGCGCTTGATGGTTATACCGGAAATGTCGCTGCTGCTGAAAAAGTAGGAGCTCTGATTGCAGAGCGGGCTATTAAAGCGGGTGTGGCTGAAGGGATTGCTTTTGATCGCTCTGGTCGCAAATATCATGGTCGTGTGAAAGCATTGGCTGAATCAGCTCGCAAAGCTGGCTTGAAATTTTAAGGGTTGCTTTAAAACATGAGTATTAATAATAACGTTAACGAATCTAAGCAATCACAGTCCAATGATGGTGCGAGTGAGAAGCAAGTTCCTTTTTCCCGAAATGCAAGAAATATGGGTGACTCCAAGCAGCCAGCAGATGGCTTAATTGAAAAATTAATTTCAGTTTCTCGAAATGCAAAAGTTGTTACTGGAGGTAAGATATTTACTTTCTCCGTTCTTGTTGTTGTTGGTGATGGAAAAGGTCGAATTGGCTTGGGTCGTGGTAAGGCTCGTGAAGTCCCTGTGGCGATACAAAAAGCAATGGAAAATGCGCGTAAAAATATGCAGCGCGTTTATCTGAATGGCGACACCTTGTGGTATCCAATGACCCATAAATTTGGCGCAACCAAAGTCTTTATGAGACCAGCGAGTTCTGGTACTGGTATTATTGCTGGTGGTGCTATGCGGGCAGTTTTTGAAGTTTTAGGAATTAAAAACGTCTTGTCTAAAACCTATGGCTCTACAAATCCAGTGAATGCTGCTCGCGCAACTTTAGGCGCGCTTTCTCAAATGCGATCGCCTGAATATTTTGCGGCGAAGCGTGGTAAGTCGCTTAATGAAATACAGGAGTCGTAGATCGTGACAAATGCAAAGTCAAAAGTGCAGACAATTAAAATTAAATTGATTAAGAGCTTGAATGGCCGTCTTGTTGCACATAAGGCATGTGCGTCTGGTTTGGGATTAAGAAAAATTAATCAAGTTGTTGAAGTCTTAGACACTCCTGAGAATTTGGGGATGATCCATAAGATTTCCTATCTACTAAAACGGGAAGAAATATAAAAATGGTTAGCGTAGTAGACAATGGTGATGTGTTGAGCGACATGCGTTTAAATACTTTAGCGCCTGCTTTAGGTTCTAAGCGCCCAAAAACTCGTGTGGGTCGTGGTATTGGAAGTGGTTTAGGTAAAACTTCTGGCCGTGGTCACAAGGGTCAAAAAGCGCGTTCAGGTGGTTATCATAAAGTTGGTTTTGAGGGTGGTCAGATGCCTTTGCAGCGTCGCCTGCCAAAATTTGGTTTCGTTTCTCAGCGTCAATTAACTCATACAGAGCTCACTTTTTCTGATTTAAATAAACTAGATATTGAAGAAATTACTTTAAATACTTTGATTGACTCAGGCTTGGTGACTAAAAATACTCGCACAGTAAAACTGGTCCTTTCTGGTCTTCCTGTCAGGAACTTTGTTTTGAAAGGCATTGGCATTGCTTTAACAGCAGGTGCCTTGGCTGCTTTGCAAGCACAAGGTGGAAGGGTAGAGCTCTAACTATGAGTATGATGAGGACTGCGGCCCAGGCGACGGGTCTTGTTGATTTGAGGCGCCGTCTTCTCTTTGTCTTGTTAGGTGTGCTTGTCTACCGTCTTGGGTCTTATATCCCTGTTCCTGGCATTGACCCTCAGAGGCTTGCAGATTTTTTTCATGCTGAGGGTAATTCTTTCTTTGGCTTGTTTAATATGTTTTCGGGCGGTGCTTTTTCCCGAATGACTATTTTTGCGCTTGGAATTATGCCCTATATTTCCTCTTCAATTATTATTCAGCTTTTGACGGCCATCATTCCATCTTTTGCTGAGTTAAAAAAAGAGGGGCAGTCTGGTCAAAGAAAGCTTACTCAGTACACTCGGCTTGGAACTTTAGTTTTGTCTTTATTTCAATCTATTGGAATGGCTAAATTCATGGTCTCCCAGGATTTTGTAATTTATAACCTTCCTGTTTTTTATCTTCTTGCTGTTGTGACGCTAACAACGGGTACTTTATTTTTAATGTGGCTCGGTGAGCAAATGACAGAGCGCGGTATAGGCAATGGCATTTCTCTCTTAATTTTCTCTAGTATTGTTTCTGGAATTCCCACGGCACTATTTCATACTTTTGAACAATCTCGTCAGGGTAATATTAGTCTTTTAGGTTTGATATTAATTCTAGCTGTTATTGTTGCGGTGACCCTCTTTGTAGTTTTTGTTGAGCGAGCTCAGCGTCGAATTACAGTAAATTATCCGAACAGGCAGCAGGGCCGTAAAATGATGGCAGCGCAATTTAGTCATTTGCCTTTAAAAATTAATATGGCCGGCGTTATTCCTCCTATATTTGCTTCCAGTATTTTGCTTTTTCCACAGGCTATTTCTCACTGGTTTGCCAGCTCGCCTGATATGAGTTGGCTTGCAACCATAGGTCTTGCCATTACATGGGGGCAGCCGCTTTATATTATTTGCTATGCCTTGTTAATATTATTCTTCTGCTTTTTTTATACGGCGATTATTTTTAACCCAAGAGATACAGCTGAGAATTTAAAGAAATCAGGTGCCTTTATTCCTGGTATTCGGCCAGGAGAGCAAACTGCTAATTATATAGATCTTGTGATGTCTAGATTGACTTTAGTGGGTGCTGTTTATATCTCTCTAGTTTCTATTTTGCCCATGATTCTCATGGTTCATTGGGATGTTCCTTTTTATTTTGGTGGAACATCTTTATTAATTGTTGTGGTGGTTGTAATGGACTTTATTGCCCAGGTTCAGTCTCATTTGATGTCTAGTCGGTATGATTCTTTGATGAAAAAATCTCATACGAGTGGCTCGGGTTTGTTGCGTTGATTTTTAATTAAATGATTAGTGTGTGTGTATTTAGGAGTTAAATAAAAATGAAGGTCCGTGCCTCTGTTAAACGTATGTGTAGAAAATGTAAAATTGTTCGTCGTGTTGGGGTGGTTCGCGTTATTTGTGAAGACCCTAGACATAAGCAACGTCAAGGTTAATTGGGCTAATTTATTTAGCTTTTTATAATTGAGTTTGAGCTGATGTTTCGTTAACATGCCCCCTCTTTTATTTTTTGTTTTTTTTGTTTTTATAGTGTGTTATTTAAATTTAATAGTTTTATAAAGTTTTAGGAGATTTTCGATATGGCACGTATTGCCGGAATCAATGTTCCAGATAATAAGCACGCAGTGATTGCACTCACTGCTATTTATGGAATTGGCCGTCCAACTTCAAAATTAATTTGTGAAAAGGCCGCTGTTAATCCGGCAAGCAAGATTTCTCAGCTTTCTGAGGATCAAATCGAAAAAATTCGTGTTGCAGTTGCAGAATATAAAGTGGAAGGGGATCTTCGTCGTGAAGTTTCCATGAGTATTAAGCGTCTAACGGATTTGGGAACTTATCGTGGCGTTCGTCACCGTAAAGGCCTTCCTGTTCGTGGGCAACGGACTAAAACGAATGCAAGAACTCGCAAGGGTCCTCGTAAAGCTTTAAAAGGCTAATTTTTAATTGTTTAAAATAATTATTTTTAAAAAATAAATTTTATTTGGAAATATAAATATCATGTCAAAAGTACAAGCGCCTGTTAGAAAAAAAATTAAGCGTATCGTTGTCGATGCCATTGCGCATATTCATGCTTCTTTTAATAACACGATTATTTCAATCACGGATCGACAAGGAAACATGTTGGCTTGGGCAACCGCTGGGGGCAGTGGATTCCGTGGCTCTAGAAAAAGTACGCCTTATGCTGCTCAAGTCGCTGCTGAAACAGTGAGTGATCGAGCTCATGAATATGGCGTTAAAAACTTAGAAGTGATGGTCAATGGTCCAGGGCCTGGCCGTGAATCCGCTGTTCGCGCTTTAAACTCTAAGGGTTTTAAAATTACAAATATTACAGATGTGACACCGTTGCCTCATAATGGCTGCCGTCCTTCTAAAAAACGTCGTGTATAAGAATTGGGTGTAAGAATAAATGGCTAGATATATTGGACCGAAATGTAAACTTGCTCGTCGTGAGGGCACTGATTTATTTTTAAAAAGTGGTGTTAAACCTCTTGAGTCGAAATGCAACATGGGCTCAGCTCCAGGGATGCATGGGCAAAAGCGCGCTAAGCTTTCTGGTTATGGCACGCAGCTAAGAGAAAAGCAGAAGCTTCGTCGTATGTTTGGAATCTTAGAAAATCAATTCAGACGTTATTATCAATCAGCGACCCGTCAAAAAGGCTCAACTGGTTTGAATCTTTTATTATTACTAGAGTCCAGACTAGACAATGTTGTCTACCGTGCTGGTTTTGGCTGTACTCGTGCTGAAGCGCGTCAAATGGTAACCCATCGATCCATTTTGGTTAATGGGAAATCAATCAACGTACCTTCTTATCATATTAAACCTGCGGATGTTATTTCTATTAAAGAAAGTGCTAAAGCCCAGTTACGTATCAAAAATGCCTTAGAGCTTTCTAAGCAAAGACAGGCATCATCTTGGATTGAAGTAGATGAAACAAAATTAGAGTGTGTATATAAAAACGCGCCTGATCGTTTGGATTTATCTTCTGAAATTAATGAGCAATTGATTGTCGAGCTTTATTCTAAATAGGTCCTGATTAATCTTAATTTTTATTACTGGAGCGACTCATTATGTTTGGTAGTCCTGATGAATTATTGATGCCTAAATTAATCGAGGTATCAGCTTTAAAGAAAAATAGATCCAAAGTCATCATTGAACCTCTTGAGAGGGGTTTTGGCCATACTTTGGGAAATGCCTTGCGTCGTGTATTGCTTTCTTCTATTCCTGGTTGTGCTGTTTCAGAAGTTAAAATTACTAACGTACTCCATGAGTATTCGACGATAGATGGCGTTCAAGAAGACGTCGTTGAAATTTTATTAAATCTGAAAAATCTGGCTGTCAGTATTACTAATTCGGCGCTTAATGAAGTCACTTTGACTTTAAATAAATCGGGTGAAGGTGTGGTAACGGCAGGTCATTTTGATTCAGATTCCAGTGTCTTATTAGCAGAGCCTAATTATCCCATTGCGCATTTAACTAAATCTGGAAAATTAGAACTTTCTGTTAAAATTCTAAGAGGCCGTGGTTATGTTCCTGCTGCTTCTGCGGGTGAAGACAGCAAAGAAATTGGTGTCATGTCTCTTGACGCTTCTTTCAGTCCCATTCGTCAAGTTACTTATTCTGTAGAAAGTGCTCGTGTTGAACAAAGAACGGACATGGACCGATTAATTCTAGAAATAGAAACTAATGGAACTGTCGATCCAGAAGCTTCTGTGAGACAAGCAGCGACTTTTTTACATCAACAACTATCTACTTTCGTTGACTTGAAAGCACCGGCTAATTACCAAGGTGCCCGTGCTGAAAAAAGCCATGACGATATTCTTTTATTATCCGTTGATGATCTTGAACTCACTGTTCGATCCGCTAATTGCCTCAAAGCAGAAAATATTCATCTGATTGGTGATTTAGTTCAACGGACTGAAACAGAGTTATTGAAAACACCTAATTTAGGTAAAAAATCATTAACAGAAATTAAATCAGTGTTATCCCAAAGGGGATTGTCACTAGGATTGCGTGTGGAAGGCTGGCCACCTACTGAATAAAAATCAGTAGAGTGTGCCTGTCTTATAATATTAAGATCATAAGGAAACATCATGCGTCATTTAAGCCAAGGCCGTAAGTTTGGGAGAAGTTCTTCCCATCGCCAGGCCATGTTTAGAAATATGTCTTGCTCTCTCATCGAGCATGAATTAATCAAAACAACCGTTCCTAAAGCTAAAGATCTTCGCCGAGTCATCGAGCCTTTGATTACTTTAGCGAAAGTCGACTCCGTGACCAATCGCCGTTTGGCTTTTGCACGATTAGCTAATAAAGACGCGGTGAGAGTTTTATTTGAAAAACTAGGTCCTCGTTATGCGAAAAGACCAGGTGGCTATCTTCGTATTATTAAAGCCGGCTTTCGTGCTGGAGATTCAGCACCTGTTGCTTACGTTCAATTATTGACTGAAGGCTTGGATCAAACTTCAGAGTCAGTGAAAGAAGGTGAAGTAATTTAATTAAATTATTTAATTAAATTTATATTTTATTTAAAGCCTGTTTTTTACAGGCTTTTTTTTAAATTATTTTTATCCCGTCTTTGCCAGCAATAATCCCAATATCCGCGCCTTTCTTAGCAAATAAGCCATTAGTCACTACGCCAGTAATATTATTAATTAACTCTTCCAATCTAATAGGCTCCGAGATATTTAAATTATAAATATCCAAAATAATATTCCCCGAATCACTGATAAAATTTTCTCTATACAAAGGCTGTCCGCCCAATTTTACTAATTCTCTGGCTACATAAGATCTGGCTATGGGTATCACTTCTATGGGCAGGGGGTATTTCCCTAAAACTTTTACCAACTTAGTTTCGTCTGCAATACAAATAAATTTTTTCGAACAGGCTGCGACTATTTTTTCTTTAGTTAAAGCACCGCCGCCGCCTTTGATCATTTGTTTTAAATAATTTATCTCATCAGCGCCGTCGATATATAAATCAATTTGATCTTGAGTATTTAAATCATCAATGGGTAAACCATATTTTTTTAATAATTCAGAGCTTTGATTCGAGCTGGACACACAAGTTTTAATATTATTTTTAATACTTCTATTACTTTCTTCTCCTAATAATTCAATTAAATAATTAACCGTACTCCCCGTCCCAATACCTAAGACCATTTCGGGCTTAATAAATTTTAAAGCCTCTTGAGCGGCTAATTTTTTTAAGTTATTTAAATTATTTAACTCAGCCTTATTCTTCTCAAAAAACATCTTAAAAACTCCTTTCAATAATCAAATTAAAATCTCTAAAAATCCCTACAAATCTATGGTGTCGCAAGGGTCGGTGTTTTACAATGCCGCGCTTTTTTATTTTTGGGGCGATGGGTCTTCATGTTAACTAATTTAAATAATTCAAATCATTCAAATTCAAATAATCATTACGACGTCTACGGACTGGGAAATGCTTTATTAGACATCGAATACGAAGTCACACCTGAATTTTTAAATAATAATAACATTCAAAAAGGCCTCATGACCCTAGTCGACGAAGCGCGTCAATTAGAGCTTGCAAAAATCTTGGGTGAATCTTCGATGCGCAAAGTCGCCTGTGGGGGTTCTGCCGCTAACACACTTATAGCCCTTAGTTATTTTGGCTCTAAAGCTTTTTATTCTTGCAAAATCGCCAATGATCAAACGGGTGAGCATTACTATAAAGATATGAAACAAGCAGGTTTATCCAGCAATTTAGATTTTCAGACCCATCAAAAAGGCCATACGGGAAAATGCATGGCTTTTGTCACCCATGACGCCGATCGCACCATGAATACTTTTTTAGGCATTAGTGAGACCTTGTCTATTCAAGAACTTCACGAACCAGCTTTAAAAAATGCAAAATATTTATATATAGAAGGCTATCTAATGACCTCCCCAACGGCTTTTTTAGCCGTTCAAAAAGCTAAATCAATCGCCGAATCTGCTGGAGTGAAGATCGCGATGACGCTCTCAGATCCGTTTATAGCCGGGTATTTCAAAGATAATTTTTTAAAAATCTTAGACAATAAAAAATTAGATTTATTATTCTGCAATCAAGAAGAAGCCTTTGTTTTTACTAATACCCAAGACTTAGATTCAGCGGTGTCTATTTTAAAAACCAAAGCCCAGTCTTTTATTATTACTTTGGGCTCCAAAGGCTCTTTAATAGTCGATGGATCTACTCAAGAACAATATTTAATTAACCCCACTCCAGTAACTGTTGTAGATACTCTAGGTGCTGGAGATATGTACGCCGGAGCTTTTTTAGCGGGAATAACCCAGGGCTTAGATTTTAAAAAATCTGGCGAATTAGCATCGAAAGCCTCAGCGAAAGTCATTACTCAATATGGCTCGCGATTATCTCGAGAAGAAATTGTAAAAATGAGAGCAGAGTTTTTCTAGCGTTTTAAAATTTTTAAGCCGCAGCGGCAGCCATATTTATAGCGCTTATACCAATAGCAGCCCTGGTAGTATTACCCAATACTGAAGGGGTAAAAGCAACAGCAGCTGGAGCTGCTGGTCCGATCCCTGTAAAAGCTTGTCCTTCAGGCGTCTGAACAAAAAGTGTCACTGCATTTTTTAAATTACTAGCAGCGCCCGCATGAATCCTTTTTATTTGCCTAATAATGGCATTTTTTCTATCGGCATCTGTTTTACAGCCTGCAAAATTTGCGCCGATTAAAGTGCCAATAAAATCCACTTTAAAAGAATTTTTCCCAAAGCCACCAACGGGGCTGAATAACTTGCTAAATCTAGATTTTTTCGAATCTTGTTTTATTTGATCTTGGATTAATAAACCCAGAATTTCGGCAATTTTTTGATCTGAATTTTTATCTTTCGAATTAATAATATTTGCCAATCTGCGACCATTAGCCCCATGAGCTAGGGCTGGAAAAATATGATCCCCAGTACTTAAGCGCCCAGCTGATTTTTCAGTCAAAAATTGAAATTTCAATGCTTGAGTTATAGCAATTTCTAGTACTAACCCACTCATCTTGATCGTCCTTTTTTAATTTATTTTTTTATTTTTT
>CAMCUU010000045.1 GCA_945879065.1 Francisella tularensis subsp. holarctica | reverse complement strand
TCCTGGGCTGATGCACCTATTACTCCAGTTAATAACCCAATCACTATTCCCAACACACTCCCCATTAATTACCGCATAGATTATTTACAGCTTCGCATCCCTGACCAAACCAATTCTCTGGGCCTACTGGGTCTTCACGCCCAGATCACACCCTTTAAAAATACTCTTCCTTATTTTTATTCAGGCCTCGGCGGCTACGGCGCTGTAAGGGGCAATAACAGTGGCTTTTTTGCTCTTGGCCTAGAATCTGGCATTCAATATCCCTTCGCGTATTCCTGGGTTTTAGATTCGGGGTTATTTTTAGGCACAGGCGGTGGCCATGGGCTCTCAAGCTCCATTGGCGATGGGTCTTTCTTAGAATCTCACTTAGGCCTGGACTATAACTTTAACTATTTTTTACTGGGCTTAGCCTTCAGCCATTGGCAGTTTTTCGACGGTGAATTAAACAATCTCAATGACAATCAAATTTTATTAAATTTAACTATTCCAACGGATTTTTCTTACTGGCCCGGCTGGGCTAGCTTTCAAAATAATTTATTTAAAAATAATTTTTTAAATAATAACTATCAATTTTCTAAAAATTATTTTTCTATTACTTCCAGCTTTTATTTTCCCCATTTTTTTAACTCTCAGATTAAAAACATTTCAGGCGAAAAATTAACTAGTTCTATTGGCTTAGTGGGCTTTGAAATCGGTCATTATTTTAAACCCACTGAGCCTTATTTTATTTTTCTTACTTTTAATGGCGCCGTTTCTGGTAATAAAAACGGCTATGCAGAAGCCCTAGGCGGCCTAGGGGCAGAGTATGATTTATATCAAAACTCGCCTTTTTATCTTCTTTCTAAAATCAGCTTAGGGTCAGGCGGTGGTGGTGATATAGACACGGGTGGTGGTTTAATCATCAAGCCTGAACTGGGCCTGGAATATAAGCCCTTAGATCAGCTGGGTATTGCTCTGACGGGCACTTATCTTTTCTCTCCAGGGTCCTCTTATCAAGTTTGGTCCCTGGGGCTTAATTTAAATTATTATTTTGATTTAGGTTATTTAGGGTCTTTAGAAAACACCCTATTTAAAAAAACACCCGACTATTTTGACTTTAATCATTTTAGAATTCGTCTAGGCAACCAGCTGTATATTCACCCCCAGCACGAAGATTTAAATAATTCAAATAATTTAAATATTAATTTACTAGATTTAAAACTAGATTTTTTCTGTAATAAATTTATTTATCTCACTGGCCAAACGGCTTTTGCTTATACAGGCAATGCGGCGGGTTATTTCTCTGGATTAATCGGCCCTGGAATTCAAAGCGCAAGTTATCACCACACTTATATTTACGCTGAACTTTTAGCAGGCGCTGCTGGGGGTGCCGGCTTAGATATTGGAACTGGAAAGATGCTCGAGCCTTTAGTGGGCCTTGGGTATCAACTTACTCCCGCCTGGTCTATTTATAGCTCTTTTGGAGAGACACTTTCACCCAATAATAATCTGAGAACCAAAACAATTGATCTCGGTTTTGCCTATGGATTTTCAGCTTTGTCAGCACAAAATAATTAATAAAAAAATTAAAAAAATTAAAAAAATTAAAAAAATTAAAAAAATTAAAAAAATTAAAAAAATTAAAAACTGGTCAGACTGGCATCCCCTGCAGAAAATTTTTCCAGCTCTCCATTATTTTTTAAAATTAATAAAAATCCCTGCTCATCGATTCCTTGGGCAAGTCCAGAAATTATTTCTGAATCTTGAGTAATTAAGTGATGTTTTTTAATGCTAATTTTTTTATTTTTTAAATAATCTAAATCATCAAATATTTTCAAAAAATAACTCAAACCTTTTTGCTCAAAAATTTTTAAATCTTCCTGAATTTTTTTAATAACCCCAATCACCAAAGGGTTTCTGTCTAAAAATTCTGCTTTATTTTCTAAATTATTTGCCAAGACACTCACTTCTCGACCACTTAAATCTTTTGAAAAATCTGCGTCTAGTATCTGATTAATATTTAGCCCTACGCCAATCACCACTTTTGTTTTAGCTACTTTTGCTTGAGCCCTATTTCCAGCTTTAAGCTCAATTAAAATTCCACCCATTTTTTTACCGTCTAGATACAGATCATTGGGCCATTTAATTTGGATTTTATTTTTTAAATTTTTTAAATCTAAGCCTCTAATTACAGACGTTGCGATCACTAATCCCAGGCCATTTAAACTCGAAATTTCTTTTTCATAGGGATATAAATAAGACAGCAAAATATTCTGTCCAAAAGAAGACGCCCAAGACCGCCCCAAACGCCCACGGCCAGCTGTTTGAACTTCGGTGAGACACACTCGGTGCTGGAGATTAAATTCAGCGTTTAATAAATAAGTATTAGTAGAATCTAAAGACTCGAAGACTTCTAAAAAAATCTCAGACCCAATGCCTGCTTGAATTTTTTCTGGGTTTAATAAAATCATCAGCCACTATTCAAATATTAAAATATTAAAATTAAAGCCGAATTGGCATGACAACGTAGACGCAAGACGAGTTATCTTGATCATGGATCAAAGCACTGGCATTAGAATTTAATACGGAGATTTTTACTTTTTTATTTAAGCTAGATAAGACTTCCAAGAGATAACTCACGTTAAAGCCAATTTCGATGGGCTCCCCGGTATAGCTCACAGCCACTTCATCTTGCGCTTCTTCTTGCTCGGGATTATTAGCAGAGAGCTGCAAGCAATTATTGTCTAATTTTAATCTCACGCCCCGGTACTGCTCATTGGCTAAAATAGCAGCTCTTGATAGAGCCCTTTTGATATCATCGACCTCTGCTAATAAGACATTTTTACTTTCAGCAGGAATCACACGGTTATAATCTGGATAGCGCCCATCAATTAATTTTGACGTAAATTGATAGTCTAATAATTCCACACGAATTCGATTAGGGCCCAGCAAAATTTTGACGGGGTCTTCCGAATCTTGAAGCAATCGCATTAACTCAATCACGGCTTTTCTGGGAATAATCACCTGCACAGGCGTGCTTAAATTCACCGCACTAATGGCTTGAGTGGCCATAGCTAAACGATGCCCATCGGTTGCCACGGCGCGCAACAAATCTTTACTGACTTCAAATAACATGCCATTTAAAAAATAACGGACATCTTGAGAGGCCATCGAAAAATAGGTTTTTTTCAGCAGGCTTAATAATTCTTTTTGAGATAAATTAATCGCGGTTTTTCCTAACTCTCCTTCAAAAGCAGGAAAGCTCTCCGCAGGCAGGCCCACTAAAGAAAATCGACTTTTTTCTGAGAGCACAATGGGTCGGCCCTTTTCGTCTAGATTAAAAGTCACCAAGGCGTTTTCACCTAAAGAGCGGCAAATATCAAATAATTTTCTAGCCGGAATCGTACAGGCCCCTTCTTGAATATTTCCAGCCCTATCTCCAGCGTCTAAGACCGCCGTTGAAACCAATTCAATTTCTAAATCTGTCGCGGTTAATTTTAATTGCGTGCCTTTAACTTCTAATAAAATATTGGCCAAAACCGGCATCGTATGGCGCTTTTCAACCACCCCCAATAAAAATTGAAGCCGCTTAAGTAAAACTTCTCTTTGTATGGAAAATTTCATGGGTATTAACTCTCGAATTTAAATAATTTAAAAATAAAAAATAATAAAATTAATAAAACTAATAAAATTAAGTCGACAAGATTCTCAATAAATTCATGTAATCCTCTTGGACATCGACACTTTTCTCACGAAGTTCTGCAATCGTTCTACAAGCATGTAAGACCGTCGTATGATCCCGACCCCCAAAAGCATCGCCAATCTCTGGCAAAGAATGGTTAGTTAACTCTTTGGATAAAGCCATGGCGATTTGGCGAGGACGCGCAATCGACCGACTACGGCGCTTGGCTAATAAATCCGACATTTTTATTTTAAAATACTCAGCCACGGTCTTTTGAATATTATCCAAAGTCACTAATTTATCTTGCAAAGAAATCAGATCTTTCAAAGCTTCTTTAGCAAATTCAATCGTAATATCACTGCCGGTAAACTTCGCATTAGCAATGACCCGTTTTAAAGCCCCTTCGAGTTCTCGAACATTGGATCTAATTCTTTTGGCAATAAAAAACGCAACTTCATGCTGGAGTTCAATATGAGATTCTTTGGCTTTATTAATCAAAATAGCGACCCGAGTTTCTAGTTCTGGCGGTTCAATCGCAACGGTGAGACCCCAGCCAAAGCGAGATTTCAAGCGCTCTTCGAGCCCTTTAATTTCTTTAGGATAACGATCACAAGTCATGATCACTTGCTGATGGCCTTCTAATAGCGCATTAAAAGTATGAAAAAACTCTTCTTGCGAACGGTCTTTTCCAGCAAAAAACTGAATATCGTCAATTAATAAAGCCCCGACTGATCGATAGTAATTTTTAAACTCACTAATCGTATTGCTCTGTAAAGCTTTAACCATGTCAGCAACGAAACGTTCTGAGTGTAAATAAACCACATTGCCATTGGGATTATGCTCAAGAATTAAATTGCCAATAGCGTGCATCAAATGGGTCTTACCTAGCCCTACTCCCCCATATAAAAATAAAGGGTTGTAAGCCACACCCGGATTCTCAGCGACTTGCTGAGCCGCCGCACGAGCCAATTGATTAGACTTACCCTCGACAAAGTTGTCAAAAGTAAACTTGGGATTTAAATTAGAATCATGAACATAAAACGGTCTGTTATTAGAATTTTGGTTTTGATTTTGATTGGCATATTGCTGATTGTGAAAAGAACCCTGAGCATTCTCATTATTTAAATTCTGATTATTTAAATTCTGATTATTTAAATTTTGGTTATTTATATTTGAATTACCGTAAGAAACCTGCTGCTGATTTTGATTAAAATTTTGGTTATTTAAATTTGAATTGGAATGGCCATGAGATTGATCTGAATAAGAAGGCTGAAAAGATTGAGAGGCCTGTGAAAATTGGGAAGATTGGGAAGATTGGGAAGATTGGGAAGATTGCGAAGAAGAAAGAGACGCGCGCTCACCGACTTTAATCACCACTTGTAAATCCGGTCTTGATAGCTCAATCAAATGATTTTTTATCTTTTCTCGATAGCGCGAATTAACCCAATCCGCCACAAAACGGTTGGGGGCATAGAGAATTAAATCTGTTCTAGAAAGCTCTTCCTGTAAGGGCCGAATCCAAGTATTAAATTCTTGAACTGGCAACGAACTCTGCAACATATCCACACATTGTTGCCAGAGCGAAACATCCTGCAAAAGCTGCATATACGCCGACCTTGGATAAGTTATCCACAAAGCGCGCGAGGATACTCGTAAATATTTTCCCACGCAACACGAAGAATTGGCCCTGTGAATAACTCTGTTTAGAAGCCATGTATTCGCGCTTGGCATCCTGTCTCAAAGCATGGGATAAGTATGGATAAGTCCGGAAGGGTAAAAAATTATGCACAATGACGCACAAGATAAAAGACATCGGAACACAGGGCAGCTATGCTTGAAAATCTCTTAATTAACGCGGACTTGGGATGCTTACCCACAAAAAACCGCCTTGCTTATAACCATAACAAGTAAGAAAGAAGAGAATTAGTATTATTAAATAAAAATTATAAAACCTCATGAAATAAAACTACTGAATCAAAAATTGGTTTTGTAATGAAACTACATTTCAAATTAACCCTCTCTTTTATTCTTTTTATTTATTTCTTTTAAAAAAAATCTAAAAAAGCGAAGGTCTTTCAGTCAAAGTCACTCAAAGACACCAAAAGTCATTGACCTTCGGCAATAGGCGACTTTATAATCGCGCCCTTTTTGAGAGCTCTCATATAATTTTTATATAAATTTTTAAGGACTAGATTCAGATGAAACACACTTTTCAACCCAGCAATATCAAACGTAAGAGAGATCATGGGTTTCGTGCTCGTATGGCAACCGTAGGTGGTCGCTTAGTGATTAAAAGAAGACGTGCCAAAGGTAGAAAGCGATTAACGGTCTAGATCAGAAATTAGCTTTAGGTTTTTTGAAGACCCACGGGCTTTCAAAAAGCGAGATAGAACAGGTGTTCAAGACAAACCAAAGGTTTTCTTCGAAACACCTGTTTTTTTTATTAAGAAAAAATCAAATTAATCACCCTCGTATTTGTTTTATCTTGGCAAAGAAAAAAACAAAATCAGCGGTCCAAAGAAACTTAATTAGAAGACTGGCTAAAGAATTTTTTAGATTGTCTCAATATGACTTTCCCTCTTGTGATATTGTTTTGCTCACTAATTTACAGACTAAGAAAGCCAGCAAGCAGGAATTAAACACATGTCTGCTTCAATTTTTTACTTACTTAAAAAATTTGAAAATTTAATTAAAAAACTATTTTTAATATTAATCAGGCTCTATCAGCTGACACTTAGCCCCTATATCGGCCAACACTGTCGGTTTTATCCCACCTGTTCTTGCTATGCCCAAGAAGCTTTAAAAACACAGGCTTTAATAAAAGCACTTTTCTTGATTACACGACGTCTGGTACACTGCCGCCCTTTTGGGAAAAGCGGTTACGATCCCGTGCCAATAAGCTCTTCTCAGACCCCTCATATTACTCAGACCCACAGAGATTAAAGAGATTAATTCCCCATGTTGAACCTTCAAAATTTAAAGCTGATATTCATTATTGGCATTGTTGCCGTTTTATCTGTCCTGATTCACAAATGGAATGTGAAATATGAACTGCAAGATCAAGTTCAAATTCAAAATACCCAGCTCAGTGATTTAAATAGCAATCCCATTGAACCTGATTTTTCTAATCAGAGCCAAAACCAAAATCAGCCAAGCCAAGATCTTAACCCCTTGAGTAATGCTCTGAATCATTCCCTGAATACAGAATTTCATACCGCTGGGCAGCTTATTACCGTCAATACTGATTTAATGACGGCCCAGATTAATCTCCAGGGCGGGAATTTAATTCACACCGCTTTATTAAATTATCCAGTGAGCACGACAGATAAGACCCCGATTGATCTTTTAAATAATCAAGCTAATAGCTTTTATGTCGCACAAAGTGGCTTGATTGGTGAGGGTTTGCCTACTGGGTCTTGGACTTATCAGACTAGTCAGCAAGTTTATAATCTGGATTCGAAAGATTTAAATAAAGATTTAAAAGTTAATCTTTATTTTAAAAATAATTCAGGTCTTGAGATTATTAAGCAATATGTTTTTCATCCCCATAGCTATTTAATTTCTGTGAATTATTTAATTAAAAATAGTACTGGGAAGCCTTGGTCTGGCAGGTTTTATGGGCAATTACTGAGAGTGCCTCCAGCGGCTCAAAATCATAATTTACTCATGTCCTATTCGACGTTTACAGGCGGCGCTTATTCGTCTTCGAGTACGCGTTTTGAGAAATTATCTTTTTCTAATATGGCTAATAATAATTTGAAAGAAAGCTCTACAGGCGGTTGGGTTTCCATGGTTCAGCATTATTTTATTTCTGCCTGGATTCCTGCTAATCAAAACCAAAATACCTTGCTGTATTCCCGCGTGTTTTCTAATTCAGCGGACAACAGTGCTATCTACGCTGTGGGCATGGCCAATCCAGAAATTACTATCTCTGCCGGTCAACTAGCTAGTACAGGTGCGAATATTTACGTCGGGCCGACGATTTCGAAAGATCTGGAAGCCGCAGCGCCCAATTTAAATTTAACTATTGATTACGGCTGGCTCTGGTTTATTTCAGAATTATTATTCTGGGTCATGGCGCATATTCAGCATTTTGTGGGGAACTGGGGTCTTTCCATTATTGCCGTAACAGTACTAATCAAATTAGTTTTTTACCCCTTGTCTGCCAAGAGTTTTAGATCAATGGGTAAGATGAGATTACTTCAGCCCAAGATGCAAGAATTAAAAAAACAATACGGCGATGATCGTCAAGCCATTGGCCGGGCGACCATGGAGTTATACAAAAAAGAAGGGGTGAATCCTCTCTCAGGCTGCCTGCCTATTTTAATCCAAATCCCGGTTTTTATTGGCCTGTACTGGATGCTGATGGCGTCTGTTGAGCTAAGACAGGCACCGTTTATTTTCTGGATTAAAGATTTGTCTTTACATGACCCTTATTTTATTTTGCCGGTCTTAATGGGCCTTTCTATGTTTGTTCAGCAAAAATTAAATCCAAAGCCTGCGGATCCTACTCAGGCCAAAGTCATGATGTTTCTGCCCATTATTTTCACTGCTTTGTTTTTAGGCTTTCCAGCCGGTTTAGTTCTTTACTGGATTGTGAATAACTGCGTTGGAATTCTTCAACAATGGTTTGTTTTAAGCCGCATGGCCAAAGAGAAAAATATAATCAAAAAATGAAGAGAGTGATTAAGACAGAGATTAAGACAGAGACTATTGCAGCAATTGCCACAGCGCCTGGAAAAGGCGGGGTGGGAATTATTAGAATCTCTGGAGAGTTATCTAGATTAATTGCTGGAAAAATTTTAAGACGACCCCCGAAACTTTCTGGAAATAGCGCTGGAAATAACCCTGAAAATAACAAAGCGATTTATTCTGATTTTTTAAAATTAGATTTATTAAATCAGCAAGAAATAGGCGTGATTGACGCGGGGATTTCTATCTTTTTTCAAGCGCCTAATTCTTTTACAGGCGAAGATGTTTTAGAGCTTCAGGGACACGGCGGGCCCGTAGTACTGGGCATGTTGTTAGATCAAGTGTTGGCGCTGGGCGCAAGATTGGCCAAGCCGGGCGAATTTACAGAGCGGGCGTTTTTAAATCATAAATTAGATTTAGCAGAGGCTGAGGCTGTCGCAGATTTAATTAATGCCCAGTCAGAAGAAGCGGCTAAATCAGCGATGAAATCTTTGCAGGGTTATTTTTCCAAAGAAGTAAATCTACTAGTCGAAGAATTAATTAAATTAAGACTCTACGTTGAAGCCGCTATAGATTTTCCAGAAGAAGAAATTGATTTTTTAACTAACAGCCATGTTTTAAAAAATTCAGAAGATTTATTAAAAAATTTACAAAAATTATTACACCAGGCTAAGAAAGGCGAATTATTACAAACCGGCATGAGTGTTGTTTTGGCAGGTCGACCCAATGCGGGGAAATCTTCGCTTTTAAATTTACTCTCTGGCAAAGACTCGGCCATCGTGACGCCTATTCCAGGAACCACTCGGGATGTATTGAAAGAGTCGATCGCAATAGAGGGGGTTCCTCTGCATATTTTGGACACGGCAGGTATTCGTGTCACCCAAGATCTTATCGAGCAGGAGGGGGTCAAACGGGCCTATAAAGCGATTGGGCAAGCTGATCGAGTTTTGCTCATGATTGATGCTTTGGATTTATTTAAAAATAAATTTGATCTGGAAAAAATCAGACAGGAAATTCTTCCTGTGATAAATATTCCAATCACTTATGTGATTAATAAAATCGACCAATTAGATTCCGACCAGATTCAAGAATTAAATTTAAAAATAAATAACCCAGAAAATAAAATTATAAAAATCTCTGCCAAAACTGCTGAGGGTTTAGAAAATTTAAAAAAACATTTATTAATTTGCATGGGCTTGGATTTAAACCAGGAAAATATCTTCTCAGCCCGTAAGAGACATCTGGTTTGTATCGAACAAGCGATTGATTATTTAAATCAAGCTATTTCCCAATTAAAACATCACCAAGCTGGAGAGCTATTTGCTGAAGATTGCCGTCTAGCTCAAGAAGCTCTCAATCAAATTACGGGTGAATTTACCTCGGATGATTTACTGGGAAGAATCTTTTCGAGTTTTTGTATTGGGAAGTAAAGCTGAAGTTCTCGCAGTCAGTATTAAGTTTTTTAGCCAAAATTTTCTTGAATTTTCTTAAATTTTTTTAATCTTAAAATAGTTCTAAAAATAATAATAATTTATATTTTTCAATAAGTTAAAATATCTAACTTTCTAAACGCTCAAAGATCTAACTTTTAGGAAGTTAGATAAATAATTTTGAATTTAAATCGCTAAAAATAACTATTTTTTAAGCCATTAAATCCGTACAATTCGCCCCCCTAAAAATTATTATAAAAATATAAAAAATAGGTTTGAAATTTGTATGATCTATCCAGAAAATTTCGATGTCATTGTTATCGGCGGCGGTCATGCGGGGACAGAAGCCTGTGCGGCGGCAGCCAGAATGGGCGCCAAGACTTTATTGCTCACTCACAATATTGAAACTTTGGGCCAGATGTCCTGTAACCCAGCGATTGGGGGAATTGGAAAAGGGCATTTAGTTAAAGAAATCGACGCCATGGGTGGTTTAATGGCTGAGGCAGCGGACGAAGCCGGGATTCAATTTAGAATTTTAAACGCCCGAAAAGGGCCAGCAGTCAGGGCTACAAGGGTTCAGGCGGATCGGGCTTTATACAAAGCAGCGATTAGAAAAAAATTAGAGAATCAGAAAAATCTGAGCATATTCCAGCAAGAAGTGATTGATTTAATTTTAAATAATAATAACCAGGTCACTGGGGTAATTACTAAGATGGGCCTGGTTTTTCAAGCTAAAAGTGTTGTGCTGACCGCTGGGACTTTTTTATCGGGAAAAATCCATATTGGGGATGTGAATTTCTCTGGAGGACGCGCTGGCGATATGCCGTCAATTTTATTAGCGGACCAATTAAAAACTTTAAATCTCAGAGTGGGAAGATTAAAAACGGGTACACCGCCCCGTATAGACGCCCGAACCGTCGATTTTTCAGTGATGGGGGTGCAGCCTGGAGATAACCCCCGGCCTGTTTTTTCTTTTATGGGGAATTTAAATCAGCATCCCCAGCAGATTAATTGCCACATGACTTATACCAATGAAAAAACCCATGAAATTATTCGAAGAAATTTAAATAGATCGGCCATGTATGGTGGTTTTATAGAAGGCGTGGGGCCCAGGTATTGCCCCTCCATAGAAGACAAAATTGTGAGATTCGCGGATAAAAATCAGCACCAAATCTTTGTCGAACCCGAGGGTTTAAATACCCATGAGCTCTATCCCAATGGCATGTCGACGTCCTTACCGTTTGATGTCCAGTTAGAATTTATTAGGTCTATTAAAGGCTTTGAGAATGCTCATATTACAAGGCCCGGTTATGCCATTGAATATGATTACTTTGACCCGAGAGATTTAAAAAGCAGCTTAGAAACTAAAAATATTTCTGGATTATTTTTCGCAGGACAAATCAATGGAACGACGGGGTATGAAGAAGCCGCAGCCCAGGGTTTATTAGCGGGGATTAACGCCGCTTGTAAAATTTTAAATAAGCCCAGCTGGAGTCCATCAAGAGATCAGGCTTATATCGGTGTGTTAGTCGATGATTTAATTACAAAAGGGACATCAGAGCCCTACAGAATGTTTACGTCCAGAGCGGAATATAGATTGACCCTGAGGGAAGATAACGCGGATGAAAGATTAACCCCCATCGCCCAAGAACTGGGTTTAATTAGTGATTTGAGATATGAAAGATTTTGCGAGAAACAAGAAAAAATTATTCAAGAAACTAAAAGATTAAAAAGTATATTTATTTACCCCAACACCCCTGAATCAGATGTTTTAAACCATTTAATTTCTGACCCAATTTCCAGGGAATATAACTTAATGGATTTATTAAAACGCCCAGAGATTACTTATGAAACTTTAATGGGAATAAGTGCTTTTGGGCCTGGAGTTTTTCAAGATTCAGAGGTTAATACGCAAATAGAAATTAAAGCCAGATACACGGGTTATATCAGTCGTCAGCAGGACGAAATTGAGCGATCTAAATATTTTGAAGACTTAAAAATTCCCAATGATTTCGATTATGAATTGGTTAAAAGCTTATCGAACGAAGTCAGGCAAAAATTAAAAAATCATCGGCCAGAAACCCTAGGTCAGGCGTCGAGAATCTCTGGCTTAACCCCCGCGGCTATTTCTATTTTATTAATTTATTTAAAAAAGTAGCTAAATTCAGCGCCTGTTTATTTTTAATCAAATCAAAACAAAGCAAAAAAAGGTGAGTCATGAAATATCAATTACAAGACGGTGAGACAGTACTAATGGAACTCAAACCGGCGGACAGAGCGGCGTGGTATTTTATGGTTTCCAGAGCTTGGCATTTTCTATTAGTGATTGTTGTTCTATGTGTTTGGACATTGATGGTCTCTGCTCAAAACCCAGAGGCCAGCCATAGTTTTTCGAGAATATTAAACATGATAACGCAAGGGTTTTTTCAGCGAGCTGGACTGGAAAATTTTTCTAATCTGGTATTTATAGTGCTTCTTTTTTTAATTCTTGGACTGATGTACGTCTATTTTCTTTTTGCAGTTCGAGGGTATTCCTATGTGGTTACCAATCAAAGATTGATTATCAGCTATGGATTTATTGTCCTAAATCATCGAATTATTCCTCTAGAAAAAATTAATGATTTGAATATGAACGCGACGCTTTTTGAAAGAATTTTTGGACTGGGTTCTGTATACATTGCCACTTTAGGCACTTTGTTTTCTGGATTTAATGGCTCAGGCGGACGCGGGATGATGGGTAGTAATCGAAGTGGTTTTTCCAATAATACCACGCGCTTAGAGTGCCTAAGTTTGGCTCAGTGTGATGAAGTCATGGCTGTGATTTCTAAAGCGATGAAGCAGGTTGGAATAAAGGCAGAGTAAAAAGAGAGAGGGAATTATAAAAATAAAAAACCCAGAGCTTGTTTAAAAACTCTGGGAAAAAATTTAGATAAATTTTTGATTAAGACCGCAGTGAATTAATTACACTAGGGTTGTTGGGGGGCGGATTGTGCATCAGTGACCATCAAAGGCGCTGAAGCGCCACCAGAAGTACTAACTACAAAAGCGCTAGCTGGTTTATGGCATATAGCATCTAATGCTTTACCACAACATTTCCAAGCCAGAGCAAGAAATGCAGCACCAAAAGTGATTGCAACAGCAGAAACTGTAATCATTCCAGTGAGGTTGTCTGTGTGGGCATTGTTTGAAAAGTTATTCATGATATTTCTCCGTTTTTTATTTATTTAATTTCTAGTTTTTTAAAATTTGTCTCGAGGGACAAAACGGAGGTTAAATAAGTTTTTGTAATGAATAAAATGAATTGATTTTATGTTTTAATGATTTTAATTGAGTTAACTGGTTTGTTTTGGGTTTATTTTTTTATTTCAGCCCTTTTCACCCGCGCCTCTAATCTTTCAATGTCTAATTTTAAATCTCTTAGATCATCATAAAAATCTTGGACTTCTTGTTTAGACGGCAACACTTTAATTTCCTCTGTTAAATATTCAGAAAAATCTTGAACGCTGGAGTGAAAAGATTTTTGGTGAAATTGCTTAGATTCTCTCGCCATTTTGCCAATTTCAGCGGCGGCTAATGGCCCGATTAAATCAGCCAAACGGGACTCCCAGTCCAGATTTAAATTCGCGGCAAATTCTTGATACGCCTGGAGAATGCCCACCTCGCCTTGGAGATTAATTAATTTGGAAGCCAGCATGGCTTGGGGGGTTTTAGAAAAAATAAGTTTTAATAAATTAATTAAATCGCCAGAGACTACTGCGCTGTTTTTATGATTATTTTCTAGCCCTAACTCTGAATTCATGATTACTTCGAGTTTATTTTCCCTGCCAATAAAAATAATAGATAAATCAAAGTCTTGTATGCCTATCTCCAGGTATTTTTGGTGAATTATTTTTAATAAATTTAAATAATCAGGGTCTGTTTTGAGGGCGGTGTTTATTATTTTCTCGAGAAAGATCCCTAAAGCTGTTTTGAATAATTTCAAGATTTTTTCTCCCCTTTTTCACCCACATGAACCGCAACGATTCCCCCGGTAAGATTGTGAAAATTGACTTGGCAAAATCCAGCTTCGAGCATGTGATTTTTTAGCTGAATCTGATCGGGGTGTTTTCTAATAGACTCGGCTAAATATTGATAAGAATTTTCATCTTTTGCGACTAGTTTTCCAATTTTGGGAAGTATCTTAAAAGAATAAAAATCATAAATTTTTGAAAAAATAGGCTGGGTGGGCTTTGAAAATTCTAAGATAAAGACTTTCCCCGTAGGTTTTAAAACCCGGCAGAGTTCTTGTAAAGCCAGATTTTTATCTCGGACGTTTCGTAAGCCAAAACCCATGGTAATCACATCAAAATAATCATCTGGAAAAGGCAGAGATTCAGCATTGAGCTGACATAAAGAAATATTCTGAAATAACCCTTTGGTATCCAGCCTTTTTTGGCCTTCTTGCAGCATGTGGATATTAATATCGGCTAAGACCACTTGGCCGGTTTTATTAGAATGATTCGGGTTAATAATCTGGGGCAAAAAAGCCTGAGCTAAATCCCCCGTTCCCCCTGCAAGATCCAAAATTTGATCACCCGGTTTGGCTTGCGCTAGGTCAATGACAAAGCGCTTCCAGAGCCGGTGTAAACCGCCAGACATTAAGTCATTCATTAAGTCATAGTTCTTGGCGACGGAGTCAAAGACCTGGTTTACTAAACCTTGTTTTTGTTCCCAAGCGACGTCTTTGAAGCCGAAGTGGGTTTCTTTTTTTTTGGAATTTTCTGAATCTGTTGGCATGAGGGGCTCCAGTTGGGTTTTATTTTCCCCCTCTCTGGCCCTTCGGGCCTGTCTCTCCCGCGAGGGGAGAGACGATAAGCAAAGAGGATAGAAAACATACAAAATTAAAGAATATATCTCGAAAGATCCTCATCTTTAGCTAAGTCTACCAAGGCATTGTCGACATAATCTCCAGTGACTTGGAATTCAGAACCTGCCTTTTCAGACGCTTCGAAAGAAATATTTTCTAATAGTTTTTCTAAGACCGTATGCAATCTTCGAGCGCCGATATTTTCAATACGCTCGTTCACTTGATAGGCAATTTCTGCGATGCGCTTTATAGCCTCTTGAGTAAAAGATAATTCCACCCCTTCCGTTTGCATCAGGGCAATATATTGCTCGGTTAGAGACGCATTGGGCTCGGTCAGAATTTTAATAAAATCATCGACCGTCAGGGCTTTTAATTCGACGCGAATAGGTAATCTGCCCTGGAGTTCGGCAATTAAATCAGAGGGCTTGGACATATGAAAAGCGCCCGAAGTAATAAACAAAATATAATCTGTTTTAACCATGCCATGTTTAGTTGACACGGTGGTTCCTTCGATAATGGGTAGCAAATCTCTTTGCACGCCTTCGCGAGACACATCACCACCGCCGGAATGGCTATCAGAACGTCGGCAGACTTTGTCGATTTCGTCGATAAAAACAATGCCGTTTTGTTCGACGTTTTCTATGGCTGATAATTTGGTTTCGTCTTCGTTGATTAACTTAGAAGCCTCTTCGTCTTGTAAGATTTTCTTCGCGTCTTTTATTAATAATTTTCTCTTTTTGGGCTTGCCAGCACCGACGTTTTGAAACATCTCTTGCAGCTGCGAAGTCATTTCTTCCATACCTGGAGGGCCCATGATTTCCATCGGGCCACCGCCAAAAATAAGAGACTCAATTTCAATTTCAGTTTGATCTAATTCGCCTTTTAATAATTTCTCACGAAACATTTTTCTAGCGGGTGTGTCTTCTCTTTTTGGCTCCAGTCCAGAACTTTCTAAATCTAAATGATCTGGAATTGACACTTCAGCGACGGGCTCATTGGCAAAACCAATACTCTGGGCCTTGAGTTCTTTTTTAGATTTAGACGGCGGGACCAAAATATCTAAGATTCGTTCGATAGCTGCTTTTTTGGCCCGTTCTTGGACCCCTTCTTTGGCCACATGACGTGCCATTTTCACAGAAATATCGACTAAATCCCGAATAATAGATTCAACATCACGACCGACATAACCCACTTCTGTGAACTTCGTCGCCTCAACTTTAATAAAAGGCGCATTCGCCAATTTAGCCAAGCGGCGGGCTATTTCTGTTTTACCCACGCCTGTCGGTCCGATCATTAGGATATTTTTAGGGGTAATCTCTTGTCTTAATTCTTCGTTTAATTGCATGCGTCTCCAGCGATTTCTTAAAGCAATCGCCACGGATTTTTTAGCATTGGCTTGACCGACAATATGTTTATCAAGCTCTAAGACAATTTCTTGCGGGGTTTTAATTTTAAGTGGTGAAGACATGAAGCAAGTTCCTTAATTTTTAATTTTTTATATTTTTAAATTTTTTTAATATTGTGAAGCTGTTCGAAAATAAAGTTGTGATTGGTGTAAATACAAATATCAGCCGCGATATTCATGCTTTTTTCAGCAATTTCTCGGGCAGATAAATCCGTATTTTGAACCAAAGCCCTTGCAGCGGCTTTGGCATAAGAAGACCCGGAGCCAATCGACATGACCCCATTAGGATCTTCGCCCATGACATCGCCATTACCAGAAATTAATAAAGTGCCCGTATGGTCTGCCACTAAAAGCATGGCCTCTAAGCGTCTGAGAATTTTATCGGTTCTCCAGTCTCGAACTAATTGAACTGCCGCGCGTTCTAGATGCCCCTGGTATAAATCTAATTTGGCCTCGAATAATTCAAATAAAGTAAACGCATCCGCCGTCGCGCCTGCAAAGCCTGCTAAGACTTTGTCATGGTGAATTTTTCGAACTTTCACAATATTGTCTTTCGCCACTTGATCGCCCATGGTCGCCTGACCATCACCGACGATGACGACTGAGTCGCCTTTTCTCACTGCCAAAATGGTTGTTCCGTGAATGGGGACCATGAGTTCATATCCTTCTTGTTTATTAAGTCATCCTAAAAAAATAAGCCGCCGGAAGTGGGGCTGTGGGGGCATATTTCAAGAGCAAAAAAAAACCAAAAAAAACCAAAAAAAAAGCCCCGAGGGGCTTTTGTTAAGTAACTCATGTTTTTATAAAAATGATTTATAGATGATTACTAAAATTTATTAAGACATTCGTTACTTGGCCGAGGGGGGCTGCGCAGGCAGTGCCCGATGTTGAATTTATCTCAATGGGTTGGCCATTACAAAAGACAGAGACGTAAGCATCATAGGGTGAATCCGCCAACTGAATATTTAGTTGGTTTTGATTAGAGGTATAAACCATAACGATTGGGATTCCTTGAGTGATCTGTCAACGTTTTAGTAAACAGTTAGCTACCGGATAAATAGGTTGGTTAAAATAGTTTTCTTCAAATTCATTAGGCGATAAATAATTGAGGGTTGAGTGCATTCTTTCTTGGTTATAAAAAAGTTCGATGTATTCAAAAATAGA
>CAMCUU010000044.1 GCA_945879065.1 Francisella tularensis subsp. holarctica | reverse complement strand
AAAAACAGGACCTTCATGACCCACTTAAATTATTTAAAGCCCTTAAAACCTCTGCGCTTTGGTCTGCGATTTAAAACTTTATTATTAATCACGCTTCCGACGCTCATCGTCGGCTGTTTACTAGGCGCGTATTTAATAGCCCTGCGAATTAATGATCTCCAGGAGCACATGCAGAAATTTGGTTTATTAAAAAAAACCATGGAGTCGGAGATTCACCAGACTTATGGCGTGGTCTTTTTTATTATTCTCATAGGCTTATTTATCAGTATTTTTCTGGGAACCCGTTTTGCGCAATCGATTATCTTCCCCTTGCTTTCCACCATCCAAACCGTCAAAAAATTACAATATGGCGAGCTTGATGCCCGAGTGAATATTCAGGCTGATGATGAGTTAAGATTTTTAAAATCAGGGATTAATTCCATGGCGCATTCTCTGGAATATGCCCATCAAGAATTAGAGCGAAAAATCAAAGAAGCGACGGAAGAATTATTAGAAAAAAATATTTTATTAGAGCAAGCCAATATACAGGCCCAATCTGCCACACGCTTAAAATCAGAATTCGTCGCCAATATGAGCCATGAAATCAGAACCCCCATGAATGCCATCCTGGGTTATGCCGAATTATTATTACAAACCCCCCTCTCACCCACCCAAAAAGACTATTGCCAAACGCTGGAGCAATCAGGAAAAAATTTATTACAAATTATTAATGACATCTTGGATTTTTCTAAAATTGAAGCCGGAAAATTAAATTTAAATCCAGAAAATATTAATCTTAAAAATACTTGCGAATCTCTTATTCATTTATTTCAGCCCTTGGCTAATAAAAAATTTTTAGATTTTAAATTTAATTATTTAATCTCTCCCCCCCTGGAAAATATTCTTTTAGATCCTTTAAGACTCCAGCAAGTGATTAATAATTTACTCAGCAATGCGATTAAATTTACGCCGGCTCACGGCTCTATTATTTTTCAAGTGTCTCTTGAGTCTCAAAATAATTCTCAAAATAACATCTTATTCGAAGTCATAGATACCGGACCGGGTTTATCTCAAACTCAACAAGAAAAATTATTTCAAGCCTTCTCTCAAGCAGATACGTCAACAACCCGCAATTTTGGGGGGACGGGTTTGGGTCTGGTTATTTCTAAAAAATTAGTCCAAGCGATGGGTGGAGAAATTGGCTTGAAATCTCAAGAAGGCCAGGGGTCTAATTTTTATTTTACCCTGCCTTTAATCCATTCAAATATCGTTGAATTTGTAGGGGCGGACCTGTGTGTCCGCCCTGCTGGCGAAAATAAAAACCAAAACCAATCCCCCCTGACTATTTTAATCACCGACGACAATGAAATTAATATCAAATTATTAAAAACCCTTTTAGAAACCTTAGGCCATCAGGTCACTCAAGCTTTAAGCGGCTTTGAAGCGCTGGAGATCCTTACTAAATCCTCAAGCTTCGACTTAATTTTCATGGATATTCAAATGCCCCAAATGAACGGCATTGAGACTTTCAAAAAAATAAAAATTCTCTATCAAGAAAAAAATTTACCCACCCCGCCAGTGCTAGCTCTTACTGCAGATGTCATTACGGGGAAAGATACAGAGCTACTTAAACTCGGCTTTGCAGAAGCGCATACCAAGCCTATTTCTCTAGAACAAATTAAAAATATCTTGTCTTCATATAGGGCGAATACAAGATTCGCCCCTACACCATCTTCTGATCAAGCAAAATTTATCAATTTTGACCAGGCTTTAAAACAAACAGGCAATAACTTACCCCTCGTCTTGGACTTATTAAATTTATTGATAAAAAACTTACCCCAAGAGCTAGATCAAATTAATCAAAGCTATCACACTCAAAATCTCCCAGACCTTCTTGCCCAATTACACAAACTCAAAGGCGGTGCGGTCTTCTGCCATGCGGACTTACTAGCCCAAGAAATTAAAATCCTGGAGCAGGAAATTAAAAATAAAAAAAATATAGAAATCTTATTTTCAAATTTTAAAAACACCGCAGAGCTGACTTACCAAGCAGTTCTTGAAGTAATAAAAAACAATTTAAAAAATTAATTAACTAGGAAAACCATTCATGGACATGAACTCTCTCGACGCCCTTTCGCCTTTAGATGGCCGCTATAACAGTCAAGTTAAAAATATCGCGAAATTATTTTCAGAATTTTCTTTGATTAAACACCGGGTTTATATCGAATGCGCGTGGCTGAGTTTTTTAATCAAAACGGGCTTAGTTCCAGAGAATTTTGAAAATAAAGAAAATAAAGAAAATAAATTAAATCAAAAATCAGAGCTGGAGTTTCTAGAAAATTTATCTCTGCACTTCTCTATGAACGACGCGCAGATTATTAAAAATTTTGAAAACACAACCGCTCATGATTTAAAAGCCGTTGAGTATTTTATTAAACAAAAACTACAAGAAGTGGGTTTTTCTCACTATCTGGAATTAGTCCATTTTGGCTGTACTTCTGAAGATATAAATAATTTGTCTTACTCACTCATGCTTCAAGAAGGCACCCAGTATTTATTAGGCGCTTTACGCACGCTCCAGCAAAAACTAAGTACTTTGAGCTTTCAGCAGGCCAAACAACCCATGCTCTCCAGGACCCATGGTCAAGCGGCAACGCCGACTACTTTGGGCAAAGAAATTGGAAACTACAGCGCAAGACTTTCTCGCCAAATTAGACAATTAGAACAGCAAGAATTTTTAGGAAAATTCGGCGGCGCGGTTGGGAATTTTAACGCCCATATGATTGCCTACCCAGAGCTAAACTGGCCCAACTTGGCCGAAAGTTTTGTTTCTTCTCTGGGCTTAACTTACAACCCCATGACCACTCAAATCGAACCGCATGATTTCATCGCAGAAATTGCCCATCAACTCATTCGAATTAACAATATTTTGATCGATTTTAATAAAAACATCTGGGGCTATATCTCTCTGGGTTATTTTTCTCAAAAAACTCAAGAAGGCGAAATTGGCTCTTCTACGATGCCCCATAAAATTAATCCGATTCATTTTGAAAACAGTGAGGGCAATCTGGGGATTTCTAATAGCTTACTCACTCACTTCGCTGAAAAATTACCCCTTTCCAGGTTCCAAAGAGACTTGTCAGATTCAACGGTCTTAAGAAACCTAGGAGTAGCTTTGGGCCATGCCGATTTAGCTTATCAAGCCATCGAAAAAGGCTTAAGCAAACTCCAGGTCAACCCAGCAAGATTATTAGAAGACTTAGAGAGCAATCCTTCTGTTCTAACAGAAGCAATTCAGACGGTTATGAGACGTTATGGGCAAGAAGGCGCCTATGAAATTTTAAAAGATTTTTCGCGTGGTAAAGAAATCAAACTTTCAGATTTACATAGCTTGATTAAATCTTTATCCATTCCCTCAGACGCCAAAAAAAGATTATTAGACCTCACCCCCAGTACGTATTTGGGCTGCGCTAAAGAACTGGCTCAGGGGAAATGCCGCGGGTGATTTAAATGGCTTTGCCATCGTCTCTCCCCTGGCGGGAGAGACGAGGTCCATTGTGTTAGGCCTGAGGAGATTGTCCAGGAGAAAAAACAGACCCTGCTGGATTTGGAGAAACTACCGTAGGCCCTGGAGCTGGCGGTACAAAACCAATTGCCACCTTATCAAAACTCACCGACTCCCCTTGAAATCTTTTCAATTCATTTAATTTCATTGGGTTTTTAGCAAACTCTTTCTCTTTGGCTTTAACAAATTCCTGCAAAGCGTTATACCCCGGATCTTTGTCTTGTCGAGCTTCAAGATCCTTAATTAAATCTCCACTCAAAGTACAACCACTGTTTAAAATCATCTCAAACACTTTTTTATAAGCATTCGCACTGCTGGCACTCAAAGTCGCCACAACACGACCCGCCTGATGTCTTAAATCCACCGCCATGCGATTAGTTAATTTAGGATCTTTAAAGCAATTCAAACCCGACAATTCCATCCGATTAAAATCTTTGGAAACTCGATATTCCGAACCTTGATGACTGAACGCAATGCCGGCTTTTTTACCACCCTCTAATTGGCACTCTCTAACATGAACGGGCGTTTCTTTAGGACCGCTTAAAATCTTGACATTCTCTTTCTCATCCACAGATTTTTGAGCGCCCGCTAAAGTCAATTCAATCGACGCATACTCCTCACCTGCTGGGAAAAACAAACCATGTTTTTGCGCATATTCCCCAATCTCTTTGCCTTGATCTGCAAAACGCTGAAGACAAGCTGAACCCTCAGGTGTTGCTAAGAAATCTTGCAAGCTTGTAACAAGGACACTGTTATTACTTGCATTGCCCTTAGCAAGTTCAATAATTTTTTTATAAACATCATTAAGCTCAGAAAATTGCGCTCTAGGAATCTGAAACGAAAACAGCGCCGTGATAAACATTCGAAGATTTTTTAAATCCTGAGTTTCTCCATCGTTCCCATTGGATTCCTTTTTAGAGGCCCAGCGTGGCTGTGCCTTTTTAACTTGGCTAATAACAATCTCAACCGCATCTTGAATCGAACCAAAACGCCCACGATTGAATTGCTGCTCAAGCGTCTGATCAAACTTCGTAATGTTGGCTGGATCTCGTAATTTGCGCTCTGCCTCTGCTGTATCAGGATGCATAGGAGTTCCTGGCCCTCCTGACGCAACACCCACTACATCCGGCCAAAAATAGCGACTTCCAGAGCCGCCATTACCAGGCGTGTGTCTTTCGTCATAAATCAAGTCCCGGTCTAAGGCATCTAATAAAAGCGTTTTGTGATGATCTTGATCAGCCACACCCGCTTTGACACAAATTCGATGATTTTCAGCACAGGCAAAAATATCTTTATCTAAATCTTTCGGAGTATCTAAAAGATATTTGCTGATAGCAGCCCATTGTTTTTTTGAACTCACTAAGGCCAAGCTTTCAGCATCTTGAGCAGCTTTAAGCTCTTCTTGCGTAGCTGTTAATACAGCTTCTTTAGCTTTTACTTCTGCTTGTTTGGGTGCCACTGTATTTGCAGCTGTCGTCGAAGCTGCATCTGCCGCTTGAGCATCCGTTAATTCTTTTTGAGCTTTTGCTAATTCAGCTTCAGCGGCAGTCAGTTCTTTTCTTTTTGCAACAACTGCTTCCGTTTCAACAGGCGCTGCTAATGCTTTAGCAGTGGTTATCCACTCCCCTGAAAAGCGCTCGACTAAAGCATCTTTTATAACCTCTTGAGCGCCCGCATCTACACCCAGGGCTTTAACCCGCGCTGCAATCACTTTTTGAACTAAAACCTTGGCTTCTGTATTTAAGCTGGCTTGGTCAGTTATTTTCGTAGCATCAAAAGCGGGCATGGCATGAAACGCATGCTGAATTTTGCCAACATGAGGCCCTAAGTGTTGTAATAAAAACGCAGGGTTATTTAAAGAATCTGTCAGGGGAGTCGTAGAAGCAGCAGGCGGTGTAGAAGATCCAGCAGCGGCACCAGAAGCTGCAGGTGCTGCAGGTGCGACTAGATATTTATCTTGCACAAACTTTAAAAATTTAGGCGTGATGTCATTTTTACCCACGCCACAAAGTTTGGCTAAGAAGGCTTTATGGGCGTCATCGACAGTCACTGCGGGTGTTGTTCCTGCGGGTGTTATCTCACTTACTTTCGCAAGATAAGCGGCATTGGCTGTTTCTAATAAATCTAGTTGAGCCTTAACAAGCTTCTCTACTTCAGTGCCAGCCAGTTTGCCATCCGTGTTTCCAACATGTTGTTTTAAAGTCTCTCTATCGATCCATTTGGCTCTTAGGTCTGTATCAGGAAGAACAGAATGAGTACGAACATTAATAACACCTTCACGCGCTACTTTAGGTTTATCGGAATAGGGAGATTCACCCGTTGATGATTTTAAAGCACTCGAAACTCCTGAAGTCGCGCTTTCTACTTCAGCTAACACGTCCTTATAAATACCTGGTGTTGGAGCAGGCGCTGCTGCCGCGGGAGAACCTCCAGAAGCGGATGCTGCAGGAGAAGATCCAAAAAAGAGTTTAAGTTTTCCAGGTAAATCAAGAGCAGTTCCAGCTGCAGTTCCAGCTGCTGCTGTTTTAGCTTTAAAATCTGCCGCTAAGACTCTTGCTAGCCCATTACGTTTATTTTTATTGTTGTCCGTAGAAATATCTGGAACAGATATCTCTGCCATGTGAACGGCTAAAGCAATTTCAAATTCTTTTGCAGGCTTGTCTCTTAAAGCTTTAAACAAACCATCTCGGTCATTACCTGTCAAAGCCAGGGCTTTGTATAAAGCAACGCGAGCGGTGATTTCAGAAGCATTGGATGCTTTGGCTTCAGGTGGAGTTACTCCAGCAATCAACTCAAAATAATTGCGATTAGCTTGAAGCTCTTGCACTAATTTAATACGCCCTGCTGCATCATCAGTAAAAGCACTTAAGGGATACGCTGTGAAATCTACATTTTCGCAATTATCAGGAAATCCAAATTCAACGAGGATGTCTTTTTTCGATTTTAAAAAATTACCGCTTACATCTTTTTGCAACGCAAATTTTAAAAGCTCAGCGTCTTTTGAATCAGTAAAACTTGCCAATACAGCCAACTGGTCTTTATGAGTATTAAATTTATCAAACAACGCTTTAACACTGGTGTCTCCAGTAACAATACCCGCAATCGCTTTGGCCGCGTCTAGCTGCTGTCGAGTAAAATCTTTTCCAAACATTTTTGAGAGCAGCACAGCAGGCTTATCAGCGTCAGAAGCTTCAAGAATATTTTTTAAAGCCGCTTGATCTAAGCCATAACCTGCTGGCGTTGCATTCGTTGCTGAAGCCAGGGTATTCAGAGTTTTTAATAATTCAGCGCTTACATTTTCAGATAATTTATGAATATGCCGAAGGTTATTAACGTCTCCAGAATTTCGTGAACTCACTCTCTCTTTATAAAAATCATTAACCACATCAATTACTTTTTGATCCAGAATCGCTACTCCAGATAAAGCTTTGAGATATTCATCAGGCGTAAAAGAACCTTCAGCAATACTCAAATCTACACAAGCTTGTCTTGCTTTAACGACTTGAGTGATTTGAGTGGAATCAGCTAAAGCTAAAATTTGAGCTTTTGTTGGCTGGGTCCAGCGTTGAATACCCTCAACTGCTTTTGACAGCTCACTGACAAAATTTGGAATAGTTTTTCCAGATAAAGAAATACCCGAAAAAATAACAGTATGAATAGCACATGTGTTTGCGTCAGGAGAAGTCAGCGCTGCTTTAATGGCTGCTTCATCGGTCAAATCTTTTAGACGGTCAAACATGCCTGAGTTAAAAGCTGGTGATTGTGCTTGATCGTCCAACACTGCCCACAAAGCCACACGGGCTTTGACTTGATCTACTGAAGGGGCAGTTCCAGCTGGAGCAGCACTGCCTGAAGCAGCTCCTGCAGCAGCGCCAGCTCCAGCTACAACCACTGGAGATTTCATCGCTTCAAAATAAGCTTTATGCGTTGCGTCTGTTAAATGCTGAACAAGGGAAATTCGTGAGGCAGCATTACCAGAAAAAGTTGGTAAGGCATGTGCAGCACCAGCTGTACCAAAATCAGTAGTTCTTATGCTCGGATCAAAGCCATATTGCTGCAAAATTTCATCAGCATCGTGAGTCAATGCAAAAGTCATGAGGCTCTGATTCTCAGTCGTGATTGCACTTTTGAAATTTTCTAAATCAAGACGAGCTGTATTAAATCTTGCGACTAAGTCTTGTAAATTAGTATCTCCAGCACCCACTCCAGCAATATCTCTTGCAGCTTGTAATTGCCCTTGAGTCCAATCAGCTGCTGAAACAGCAGATCCAGGGACCATTTTATTCAACAAGATTTTTTGCAAATCATCCGCTGTTTTTCCTGGGACTGTTTCAGCCAAGATTTCTGTCAAAGCGGCTTGGTTTAAATTGTAAGGCGCTGCAGCTAAGCCATTGAGCCCTTGGATCAAACCAGCAATCACTCTCTTGAAAGTAGAATCTGACTCAAGTTCACCAATCGCTTGCATCTGCGCTGCAGGAGGCGAAGTGTTCGTTATTGCACCATTACCATAGTGAACAGCCAAGGCTTGAGAAGTTGCGTTAGGAGTGGGCGCCTGTACTAGATGATTAAAATAATCTTGAAGATTTGAAATAATAACTAGCGATCCATCAGCTGCAGCTGGTATGTCTCTTACAAACACCTTGCCGATTAAAGCATTTTTAATTTTATCGAGATCAAGCAAGGCCAAAATGTCAGGAAAACTAGGTGCAGTCCAAGCTTCTGGATGAGAGATTTTTTTATCCACTAAAAAATTAAAAATTTTAGCTGTTTCAAGCGGCCGTGCAAAAGAAAAAACTTGATTGACAGCGGCTTGATTCTCACGGAGATAAGTGATTTTTCTGGCGAAATCTGTAGTGGGAGTTTGAGCGCTTAACTCGGAAATAATTCTAACAGCTTCCTGCTTTTTTGCAGAGTCTGTTAATGATGCAGTGATTCTTGCTTGAACCAAACCTCGGAGAAAAGTTTCTGCGGGGCCGTTGAGCGTGGAATTCCCAGCTCTAGAAAAAATACTATTAACAATCACATCAACAAGATCAGCCGAACCCGCGGAACTTCCAGCTCCAGCTCCAGCTCCAGCTCCAGCTCCAGCTCCAGCTCCAGCTCCAGCTCCGCCTACGGTTCCAGAAGCGGCCCCAGAAGCAGCCTTAGAAGCAGCAGAATTTTGCAAAGCTAGCGCGATTTCAATCTGTGGATTAGTCAGAATAGCCCGACCCAATTGTTCAGGCGGCGTAGAATCCCCAATCGGAAAAATATTATAGACCGCCATAACAAGAGGATTCGCACCATCTAAAACTCCCTCTTTTGAATAGAGACTTGAATCAATGCCAATAATTTTTAAAACCCTGAACAATTCTACGCCAAGATTACTCATGTCAACTGCCTTCAAACGCTCACCCAGAAAAAGAGCCTGATGCTCTGCTTTTTTCTGACTGATAAAGGTCATTAGACTTTCTGTAGAAAGCGCTGGAGGTGAAAAACTCAATGATAATTTCCGCACCTCTTCAGAAGGGCTTATTAATAGCCACACTAAAGCTTGATACCTTTCATTATGATTTTTGGCACCCACCGCTACTAAAGTACCTTTATTTAACGTCATCCATTCTGTGATTCGTGTTTTTGTCTGCTCTAAAAGAGCTCCATACACACTTGAAGAAGAACGGATGCCAGAACGTCGCAACATGGTTTCTGCAATTTTTTCAACACAGGCTTCTTCGCTCAGAGAAGAGAGTCCATATCCACGGGAAATATCATAAAAAAGACTGCCTGAAGTATTAGAAAAATCTTCTGCTTTAAAAATTCCGGACATCTTGTTTCTCACTCTGGTCAAATAAAATAATCGGCTGAAGCTATCAACCGAATTTGGCTAAATCAAGGTAATTTATTGTTAATCCACTGGTAAATTTCCAGTCGTGGAACAAGGTGAGATTTTTATAAAAAATTTATAAAAAAATCTTAATAAAAAATCGTTGCATTAAGCATGATTTTTAAATTTAGTTAATTTGTTTTTAATTTTTTTCACAGGACTTATCCATTACAATGCCGCCCTTTTTTAAGTGATTAAAACAGGAAAAAGCACATGACACGAAACTGGGAAGAAGAAAGAAAAAAAGAAGAGGACCGCCCGCTAACTATGCCAACTTTTCCTGTTGATTCGATTCAAAAAGATACACCTAACGCGAGGTTCGACTTTGAGGGAGAGACGATATCAAGCGGCTAATTCCAAGCGGGCTGCATCATCGGGAAAGTCGAACATCGCGTCCCTTCCCTCTTCAACTGAAAATGAAGTCCATTTAAATTACTTCCTGACTTAACAGATTTAGTGCATATTTTTGAATTTCAATGGAGGTTAGGTGTAGGGGCGAATCTTGTATTCGCCCGTGATAAATCTTGGATCCATCTGCATAGAAAAAATCATTTTATATTGCTGAGTTTTCAAGCGTAGCGGCCCTGTTCATAAAAAAAATCCATGCCAGCCGCCTACGGGCGAATACAAGATTCGCCCCTACACCTAGTTCTTAAAAAAAATCTAAAAAATACTATGAAACTATGAACTAGAGATCTCAGGAATCGTTTCCATCGGTGTTTGATACGGGGTCATAATAATATCTTTCGTGACCATGATGGAAAAAACATAGCCGGCATTAATCGTAATGGTCGGCTGAACATTTAATTGATTCTGCGTAATTTGCGTGCCGATCTGGGTCGCTGACTGACCCAAGGCTTCGAGAGAGGCTGATTTGGCACTGCTACCAAAACCATAACTTCCCCCACTGACATTGCCATTGCCATCAACATAAACCGGACTTTGGTTTTGTTGGTTTTGGGCTAAAGCCGCAGGCAGGCTAAATAGAGTCATGAGGGCTGCTGAGCCAATGACACCAGACCAATGGTTATTCACTTGATCGGCTAAACCAGAAACCCCCATGCTGTCGACGCCGGATGTTTTTCCAGGAAGGACAATAGAAGTCCCATCGGGGCGGACTAGTCTTGTAAATACGGCTTGTAATTGTTTCTGGCCGTAAGAAATAGTGGAATTGTATTCGCCAATTAGTCTTGAACCTTTGGGGATTAATAAATACTGCCCTGTCACGCTGTCATAGACATCACGACGAACAACGGCGGTAATTAAGCCGGGTAAGTTAGACACTATTTCGGTTTGTAAAATCGCTGGAATCACGCCGCCCGATTGCAAAATATAAGGCGATGCGGGGTACTGGACTTGGTTGGGGTTATAAATACTGGTGTCTGGTTTGGAATCTAAGAAACTGGCTTTTTGGGCCTGATTATTTTGCTGAGCATAAGGGGATTGATACCCCATCGGCGTATTTTTATTTTGATTATTTTGATCAGCTGCTTGAATTTGTGCGGCTGTTTCTTGAGGCGCTGGCGCTGGCGCTCCGCCTGCAATAAAAATCGAAGAAGTCATGGCTTGCTGATCTTCTCCAGAATACTGGGGCTGCTCTGGAGGCGGCGGCGTATTATTTTGAGCTTTTAAGGCCGCTATTTGAGCTTCTAATTGACCCTGTTGAGAGGTTAAAGAGTTAATTTGATTTTGTAGCTCTGGCGGGATCTGATTCACAATTTTTGGCGGCTGGTTTCTGTTTAATAAATTATTGATCTGATCCGCGTCGGCATAACTTCCAGGTAATTGCTGCAAGGGCGCCATATTAGATTTAATTAAACTCACACTAGGTTTGACGTTGGAACTGGGCATCGTCGTCGCAGGTGTTGAATTATTTAAAGCTGAAATAAAAATCCCCAGGACAATTAATAAAACCAAGCCTGTCAGCAAAAAAATAGTATTGCGATTTAAGCGCGTTACCCGAGGGACTTTATTGGCCAGCAAGGGCTGTGTGTCTTGATTAGTTTTCGCCATGATCCATACCTATTTTTTATCTATTTTTTTATAAAATTTAATTAATTTAATTAATTTAATTAATCTAACTATGACTAATTTGAACAATTACTTGGTCGTTCTTAGACACTACACCTGATTCTAAACGGGCATTTTGAACCACCGCATCGATGATCATATAGCGGCCTTTTAAACGCCAATTAAACATGGTGCCGTAAGATTTAGTGCCTGTTTGTAAATATAAAACAGGCAGATCACTGTTATAAAAATCCGTTGGAAATTCTATAAAAGTCTGACGTCCGTCATTAAAAACTCTTGTTGGGTACCAGCTAGGTTTATCGCCTTTGACAGTCCCAAATTGATAATTGAAATCTAAGTTGGCTAAATCTAATTGAAACGGCGAGCCCGTCGATGCAGGACTAATAGCCGCACCTGTCGCAGGGTCGGTATAACCCTGAGCTTGGTCAGAAACAAAAGTTAAAGGACTAGATTGATAGTGCCAGTTCACAGCGACCATATAAGAGTTATTACTTAAAGATTTTAAAATTAAATGATAAACCCGATGATCTGTAGTGATTAATAAGCTGTTGCTTAAATTAGGCGAGTTAGGTTTTAAAATAATATGCTGACTGAGATTTCCAACCGCCCCACTATAAGTTTGGGTCACCTGCCAACGTAAAGTATCTCCAGCGGCAATAGAAATAATTTTCTCGCCAGGTTCGAGCGCAACATCGGTTAAATTTAAAGGCGCGCAATAAATGGTATAGACCGCACCAGGCATGAATTCATAAGTCATCATCGCATTGAAAAAATCACCTTGTGCTGGCGTTTGCGTTGCCGCTTGGTTCATGGATGACACTAATTGCTGAGGGGTTTGAGCTGGAGCTGGAGCTGGAGTTTGAGCGGGAGCTGCAGGTAAAGCTAAATTGACGGTATTAATATGGGAATTATTAGAATTATTAGAATTACTAGGTAAAGGCATGAGCTGGCCTGGAATAGGAATAATTTCTGTAATGACTTGCTTTTGCGTATTAGCTGCTTGATTGGTTTGATTCGGGACTGGCTGGTAATTAGCACTGGAATCGTAAGATAAATTATTAACAGACTGGGAGGCTGGTTTTAAATTATTAGAACAGCTGCTGATTAAAAGACCCAACCCCAAAATTCCTAATACCCCCGCAATGTTTGGTAAATTAGATAAGTTAGATACAAAAGATTTTTTAAATTTAATTAAAGTCCCGCTCATTATTTGCCTTCCTCGTTTGAAATTGAAAAGTATTCGATTCTTAAACCCAATGGATTATTTAATAGCTCTTGTTGGTTGGTGGGATTAACGCCCTGAACCACGGTAAAAATACCGTTATATAAAGCCTGAGAATCTAATTTCCCATTATTGTCATAAGTAGTAACACGCCAGTTAAATTCATAACTGCTGTCACTGACCGGGTTAAATTGCTGAATAGAAACGGTCTGAGTTCTCTTGCCGACTAGCATAAAGGGGCTGGGATTTTGAGACTGAATATAAGTATTCAACTGACCTTTGGCATTACCCTGGACCACGGAGAAAGCACTGAGCCAATTGTTTCTTAAGACGATGGGATCTAAAGGCAAAGCCATAATATTTTGAATAAACTGACCTATAAAATATTCTTCTTGAGCCTGGGTTGGCGTGTAGGCCTGATTCATAGACTGGACATTGACAATGCTGTCCTGGGGCTGCACTTCAGCGACATAGACATAACTTTTTTGCAGGCTCACGACAGCGATTAAAGCAATGACCAAAAGCACTAATAAAACCAAGCTGAGCATACAAGCCAGACGCCAATTTTTAGCTTGAGTCTTCGCAGAACCAATCCGCAAAGACCAGTCGTCGTAAGCTTGCTGATAGGCTTTTTTATGATCTGGGTTTTTTTCTGGGTTATCTAGATGGGAATTAGTGCTCATCAGCGGCCTCTTGATTAGAAGAATTAAGATTGGGATTAGAGAGAAGATTTAGCATTAAGTTACTAGGGCTATAGGGATGTGAAATTGTTTCTAGTTTTTCAAAATTTAAATCTTTGACATAAAAGCCCAGGGGGTTTTGTAAAATTAATTCTTGAGTTTCTGGGGTGATAAAATCAACAATAAATTTTCCAGAATAATTCGAACGCTCAACGACTTCGCCCGTCGAAGCATCTTTTAATTCTTGAGACCAGTGTGCTTGGTAAGTATTGGGGCCAATTAAATTCACTTCAGAGATTTCAATCGGCTGAGCTAAATCTTCATGGTTGATTTGCTCTAATAAATTTAAATAACTTTGAGTAACTTCTTTGGATGAAAAAGCCTGGATAAAATTTTTGTCTTTTTGAATTAAAGATTGCAGACCTTCTTTTGAGAAAAAAGCACCAATGTAATTTTTAATAAATTGCTCAGAGACATTGCTGGGCAAAGTGTATTCATTGGTTAAAGGTGCGGCGGATCTGACAAAGCCCTTAGGGGTCATTTGCACGGCCATAATAGAATGCAAGGGCTGATAAATTTGTAAAATTAATAACAAAATTAAAGCACCAGAAAGACCCATAGAAATAAAAGTTCCCAGGCGCCACATCAAGGCTTTTTCACGAAACGCGCCAATTGGCGAATCAAAGCGCTGACCTGGAAGTTGATACGGGGTAATAATTTCGCCGTAGTTATAATTAAGCGCTTCTGCACTCGCTTTGATTTCGGCCATTTTTTATTTATGCCTCCATCCGTTCTTTTAAGATATCTGCCGCCCAGCCTAGATTTTTAGCTCTGAGATATTCCAAGGCATAATTTTCTTGGCCGAATTTTTCCATGGTGTCTTTCACTAATTTTTTATCTTGGGGAGAAGACGCCGCGGCGAAAGCCTGAGCGATTTTTCCTAAGCCCAGATCAAATAAGCTATTGCCCTTGTGAGACTCAAAATAATATTGTCTTTTGGGTATCGCCCCACCCAAAATTTGGATCTGACGACCGTTTAAACCTAATTGCTCATAAGCCCCTCGGACATTGGGTTCTAAAGAGCGATCATTGGGTAAAAATATTCTAGAAGGACAAGATTCTATAAGCGCCGAGGCTATTTTTGAATTCAAAGTATCGTCGACAGACTGCGTCGCAAAGATCACAGAGACATTGTATTTTCTTAAAGTTTTTAGCCATTCACGAATCTTGGCTTGAAAAATAGGATGGTCTAAAAACAACCAGGCTTCGTCCAGAATCATGAGAGTCGGTCGGCCATCGAAACGTTTTTCTAAGACATGGAAAATATAAGCCAAAACAGGTGCGACGACGTCGGGCACTTGCATCAGATCTTCCATCTCAAAACATTGCCAGTTGGTATCATAAAAAGCTTCGGTATCCGCATCTAAGATTTCACCATAAGGGCCGCCCAGACAATAAGTATCTAGAGCCTGTCTTAATTTTGTATCTTGCAATAAAGCTTTAAGACCCGTCAGAGTTCTTTGCTCTTTAGGAACCGTAGATAAATTAGTCAAAGCATCCCAAATGGTTTCTTTAATATCGGGCGTTATTTCAATATTTTCATTGCGCATCAGTCCACAAATCCAATCTTGAGACCAGACCCGCTCTTCGTTTTGATCCACACGAGACAAGGGCTGGAAGACCAGGCCTTCTGATTGCTGCTGAGAGCCCACTTGATAGTAATGCCCCCCGACGCCATAGGTCGCCGCCATGAAACTACCGCCTTTATCAAAAATAAAGACTTGGGCGTTCTTATATCTTAAAAACTGGAGTGCCATGGTGTTCATTAGGACAGATTTACCAGCACCCGTAGGCCCAATAATCATCTGATGACCCACATCGCCAATATGATTAGAAAGTCTAAAGGGGGTATTCCCCGTCGTTCTGGCATAAAGCAAAGGGGGAGCATCTAAGTGTTTGTTTTTTTCAGGACCGGCCCAAAGTGCAGAGAAAGGCATCATGTGAGCTAAATTTAAACTATGAACCAAAGGCATCCGGACATTGGCATTGACCTGGCCCGGCAAAGAAGAAAGCCAAGCTTCAATGGCATTCATGCTTTCTGAAATCACTGTAAAACCTAAACCATTTAAAACTCTTTCAACTTCTCGTGATTTTTCTATGGCGACATCTTTCGCTTCATCCCAGACGGTCACGGTCGCTGTGAAATAACCAAAGGACACATGATCGTCTGCTAATTCGAGCATGGCTTCATCGGCATCTTGAGATTTTCTCAAGGCCGCCGTGTCCGTCATTGCACTTTCTGTCTTAGAGAAGACTTCTGAGACAATATTCATGAGGCCTTTTCTTTTGGAAAACCATTGTCTTCTATAATTTTTTAATACTTTTTCAGCTTCGATTTTATCCATGGGGATATATCTAGTGACCCAGCGGTATTCAATAGGCAAATGATTTAACTGATCCAAGATGGCTGGAACAGACGATGCTGGAAATCCCAGCACAGACACGGTTTTTAAATAAGCCTCGCCTAATCTGGGCTCTAAGCCACCAATTAAAGGCGTATCGGCCAAAATAGAATCTAGATAAACCGGCACATCGGGGAGTTTAACTTTATGTCTCTTAGTCGAAATACAGTCATGTAAATAAGTCAAAGTTTCAGAGTCATCTAAGAAACTTACTTCGTACATAAAGTCTTTTAAAATATCAAAAACGCGCGCTACCGCTCCGACAAAAAAATCGAGCGCTTGATGATAATCATGCTCATGCTCGTCTTCTTGACCGCTAATAAAATATTTAGACAGTTTTGAAACAGCCTGTTTTTCAGATAAATATTGAAACGATAAAAAATAATGACTTTCGTAATGCTCTTCTTCGCGCTCGAATAAATCTCTTCGCTCGGCATCAACTAACCAGCTCACAGGATCTGGAAAAGCACCCTCTTCTGGATAGCCCAAAGCTTGCTGTCTTCTAGCTTCGATATAAATAGCCCAACCTGACCCCAGTCTTTTTAAGGCATTATTTAATCTTGCTGTCGCTGAAACTAATTGCGCATCGGTTGACGACTCAAGATCGGGCCCCCTAAAAGTCAAGACTTGCAAGAAAGACCCATCTTTATTTAATACCACCCCGGGTCGAACTAAGAGCGCCCAGGGGAGTAAATCTGTCAAACGATCTGCACGCTGCCGAAATTCCGTAATATTAAACATTTATTTTTAAACTCTATAAAAAATTTTCTGCCGTATATGCCTTAAAATCACCTGGAAAAAATAAGGGTCTTTCTTGGTTAACATGACGGCAGCAAAATGCAAAATAATCCAACCGGGAATAGCCCATAAAGACTGTAATCCCAGCAGCATGGCCGCCCAAAGCGTGGCATTCAAAATCGTAAATTGCCTCGGTGCTCCAGCCATTAATAAGGGCTGAGTCAGCGAGTTATGAACTTTGATTTGAAAGCCAGGGGTACTCATTAGAATATGACCCCACCAGATTTGTTAAACAATGTCGCAACAATACTGGCAGCGGTAAACGCAATGGATAAACCTAAAACAACCTGGAACAACTTTCTCACGCCAGATCCAGATTCTCCAAAAGCAATTCCTAATCCCGCGATGACAATCACAATCACGCCTAGAATCTTAGCAACTGGACCAGAAATAGAATCCATGATTTTTTGCAAAGGCCCTTCCCAAGGCATCGCAGCACCGTCAGTACTGGACGCAAAAGCGGTGTTCACAAACACAAAAGCAAAGAGGGACGCGTGGTTAATTTTGGACAATATTTTTCTCATAAAAAACTCCCGTGAGATTTAAAAAATAATAATAAAAACTCGAAGCGGGCCGAGTATATCTACGATCTTTTTAATCTCTAGGGCGCACACGCAGTGCTATTTTTGATTTCGTATCTTCACCTATCCACTTCCAAAGTGTAGGGGCGAATCTATGGGCGAATACAAGATTCAATGGCACTTACTTAAGGATCAGGTGTAGGGGCGAATCTTGTATTCGTCCCTGCTTAAGCCGCGGCATCTTTTGACATTCTTTTTTCTATCTTTTTTTTCAGCCTGCTTTTTTCATCAGCCCTTGGTCTAGA
>CAMCUU010000043.1 GCA_945879065.1 Francisella tularensis subsp. holarctica | reverse complement strand
ATCCGTGGTGATCCATGACTTCGCTCGTCATGTGGGTATCTGCAATTTCTAAAGTCATCTCTATTCGTCACTGATTTTAAAGGGACGGCAGGATACCAAATTACTTATTTAAAAATTATGCGCACTAGATCGCGGGAATGTGGGTTTATAAATCAGCACAGGAGTTTTGCCTGGATGGCTTTCTCGATGCGCCGCCAATTCTAAACGAAACTCATTCTCCCACGCTTGATTAAGTCTTTTTAAGACATCAGCGACAGTCTCATGAGAATCGACCTCCAGATATACCCAATCACGACCAAGCTGGCCTGACGCGTTCAAAACTTTGAAACCAATTTTCATAATGCCCTCACTTTTTAAAAATTCATTAAAATTACTTTTGCTATTTAAAAAAAATAGCGCCGGGATCTTACAAAAAATTTTGCTTGCATTCAGAGCTTTCTGAAAAAATAATCGCGGCCCATTTTTAAATAAAAAAAATATAAAAATTGATGATTGCTATAAAAAATAAAATCCAAGCCCAGGCTGATTTTTACACTCAAGTCCGGGAATTTTTTAAGTCAAAAAATATTCTCGAAGTCCAGACACCGATTGCTTATCCCGCCCCTGTCACCGATCCGTACATAGATGCTTTTGAGATTAATTATTTAAACAAAAAACTGTATTTACAAACCTCTCCTGAATACGCCATGAAAAGATTATTAGCCCAAGGCTCGGGGCCGATTTATCAAATCTGCAAAGCTTTTCGAGATGAAGGCTCTGGGAAATTTCATAACCCAGAATTTTTAATGCTGGAGTGGTACCGACCTGGATTTTCTGAAGAAAATTTAATCACTGAATTAAACCAGCTTTTACAATTTTTAATTAAAACTCCAGCGCTAAAAATCAAAACTTATAAAGCTTGTTTTGAAGAAAAATTTGGTTTTAATCCCCATCAGATTTCTCTGGCTGAATTAATCCAGCTCAATCAAGAAAAAAATTATGTTCATGTCATCTCCAGTACAGATTTATCTAAAGATGATTATCTAAATTTATTATTTACTCATCATATTGAAAAAACTTTAGGCCAAGATGGGCCTGTAATAATTAATAATTTCCCAGTCACCCAGGCGGCTCTCGCAAAACATAAATTAATAGACGGGGATTTAGTCGCTGGACGATTCGAGCTGTATTACAAGGGCTTAGAATTAGCTAATGCTTACGATGAGCAAACAGATTCTCAGAAATTAAAACAGCAGTTTGAGCAAGATTTAGTACTTAGAAAATCACTGGGCTTAAAACCAGTTCCCATAGACCAAGAGCTATTAAATATTACAGATCAGCTACCCAGCGGCTGCGGGATTGCGCTGGGCTTAGACAGACTCATGATGCTGGCGTTGGGCTTGAATAATCTTCAGGAGCTGTTGTTTTTTCCGGTGTGAGTAAATCACTCAATCACCCGCTTCATAAACCCTTCAAATAAAGGAACCGTAAAAGCGGTATCGCCATGACAAGGGCTATAGATCATGCCTTTTTTAATTAAGCTATTTCGAATCGGGGCGGCATTTTGAACATCTACGCCCAAGCCATCTGCAATGGTTCCAGAACGTTGAGAATCTGAGCCCAGCTTTGCTAAAGCACTTAAATAATCTTTTTCACGCGGGGTCAAACGATCAAAACGTACTCGGAAAAAATTATCATCCAGGCGACGAAGCGCCGCTTCCGTGGCTCGATGAGCGACCTCCAGATCAATCGGACTTTCTTTGGCTAAGTTCCAGGCTTGATAACCCCACTCTTGTAAAAAATAAGGATACGCCTCCGTGACTTTGACTATTTGATCTAAAGCCGCCGCTGTAAAGCTTACCCCTTCTCGTTCCACCGGTTTCTGTAAAGCATCTCGAGCATCTTCTGGTTTTAAAGACCCTACTTCTGGGTAATCAAATAGACGCTCCGCGTAAGATTTCGAACGCCCCGCTTTGCCCACTAATTGCGGCAAGCCCGCACCAATTAAAACCAAGGGCAAATTTTCTTGGGAAATCTTATGCATGGCCATAATCAAAGCACTGAGCTCTTCTTCAGAAAGATATTGCATTTCATCAATGATCAAACCAATCGCCGTATTTCGATCTTGCGCAGCTTCAGCAACAGCGAGAAATACTTGAGCTAAATCAGACTCCAGATCTCCACTATCTGCGACACCCCGCTCGGGCTCAAGGTCCACGCCAAAATCTAAATCTTGAACAGATAATTTAATTTTCGAGACGAAACTTACCATCACACGAAAGGCTTTTTTAACTTTGGCGCTCACCCGCTCGCCCACATCTAATTCAAATAAAATTTTTCTTAACTCGGGAAGCAATAAAGCAGCGAGGGATTTTTTCTCATGGGCTTCAATTTTAATGACCTGATAACCCTCTTTTTTAGCCAGGTCTCCCATGTTTTTTAATAAGACGGTCTTTCCAACCCCACGCAGTCCTACTAATAAAAAACTTTTTTCAGAACGACCTCTTTTAACCCGTGCCAGCGTTAATAAAGCCTTGTCTAGCAAATCTTCACGACCGGCTAATTCAGGCGGCTGGCTGCCAGCACCGGGTGAAAACGGGTTATAAAGTGGATTCATGCTGGATACCTATTTTATTTGATCTTATTTAGCTTTATCTAAAGTAAGCTGATATTACTATGGTTTATCAAAATTTAAAATAACTTTTATAACCTTCCTATAAATCTCTATTTTTTCGCCTCGCTCCCAATAGACAGATTTAAGCAAAGCGTTACCATGCGCCGTCTTTTTTCATATCACTTTTTATTATTTTTTATTATTTTTTATGGGACATAATCATGAAATTAAAAAAACTAAAAAAATTAAATTTAATTACTTTATTAATTAGCACCTCTGTTTTATTTAATATCTCTCATGCGGCTGATATCTCTAACTCCAGCCCTAACTCCAGCTTTCCAGCTTGTATCCCAGTCACCAGCCTTAAAAATTTAGACAACGCGACTTTTTGGTATAACCAATCAGCTGAAAAAAAAGCTTTATATAAAGAAATTTACTTAATGGGCGACAACTATGTTCAATATTGGGTTAAACAAAATCATCCAAAACCCAACACCTGGGGTGTCGTTCTAGATATTGACGAGACCACTTTAGATAACTCCTGGTTCTCAGCCGAGTGCCAAAATGATTTAAGTAATGAAGATAATTTCGAGCACTATGTGTCTATTTCAGCAAAATCGACCGCCCTTCCTGGCGTCGTGTATTTCACACACTTGGTTCACAACTTGGGCGGCTATGTGAGCTTTATTTCTAATAGAAATGGTGCTTATCAAGATTCAACAGGCCAAGTTTTAGCAGCGACAGCGACTAATTTAAAAAATCAAAATATTTACTTTGATCAAGTGGTCTTGAGTAATTATAAAAACAATCCTCACCCTTCTGATAAAAACCCTAGATTCCAAGCAGTGATTACTAATCACTATGATAAAAATCTCATGGTCTGGACCAATACACTTCCAGCTCACCCAGTCATTGCTTACTTTGGCGATAATATTCAAGATTTTCCTAAATTAACTCAGACAAAAACCCATAGTCTCAATTGGGACAACAGTGCTTTTAGCTTATTTGGTCGTGGGTATTTTATTTTCCCAAATCCCATGTACGGCAGCTGGGAAGGAATTAAATAAAGGATTAAATAATGTCAACACCTAAAAAGCCTTCGTTTTTCTCTCAGCTCGTCTCTTCAGAAGAAAGTAAAAACACAGCGGGGCCTGAAAGCTCTAAAAATATTCTGGATCGCAATGAGCTGTCTTTAACACTAACTATTTACCTAGAAAAAGGCGGCCATCTGATGGCCGTTTTATTAGGCTATGTGATGCGCGTGGCAGCACCTAATATTTTTAAACACCCCCAGGAACCCATACCCAGACTCAAAAATTTAGTAGATCAAATTTTTAAATTAGAAGATCAGCCTAAAGACGAATTTCTCACCCATACCCCCATTGTTTTTACGGGGAAGCTCTCTCATCCCAGTGAAAAAACACCCCCTATGCTCACTATTTTTATGAAATCTATTGATACCCGCGTGGAATTAAAAATCTTAGCCAATGGCAAATTTGATCCCAATTTAATTATCGAATACATGAGATTTTTAATGACCCAAATAGATTCTTTCCAGCAAGTCAAAGCGGAGTTAAATACCCCTAATCAGGCGCAAAGTTCTGATTTAGACATAGCCCGTGCGATGGCCGGATTTTTTATTCGTGGTGTGCAAATTCAGGGGTCTAATCCCACCGCTCAGCAAATTATTAATCAGAGTTCTCTGGCGGGTTTACCCGGCGGATGGCAGCCTAGATTCATGCCTTTAGATTCTGAGGGTAAAATTGTTCGACCCGGTCGACCTGGAAATAATACGGGGATGTCAGGGCCCAGAACGTGATAAAGCAGGGCGAATACAAGATTCGCCCCTACACCTACAAACCATTCTGAATAATTGCTCTTTTTAAAAATTGAGACTGGTTAATAAAACTCATGCCCCACTCCAACCCTGGAATATTAAATTTAAAAATAAAATCTAAACCCGTCATGGCTGTATAAATCTTAAAATTTTGACTAATTCTTTCACGCTCATAAGAAGCTAAAACTTCCCAAGAATAAGATTTATTTTGATTTTTATTTTTTATTAAAACTTCAGCCAAGACTTTCACATCTTTCAAACCCATGTTTAAACCCAGGCCTGCCAAAGGATGAATGCTATGAGCGGCATCGCCAATTAACACTATTTTTTCTGAGATATATCTCTTCGCATGATGATGTTTTAACTCAAAACTTAATCTCTCAGATTTTAATTTTAAGCCCCCCAAGACCCCGAAGTTTTTTTCTAGCTCTTTTTCAAAATCTTCAGGACTTAAATTTAATAATTCTTGGGCTTTGTTTTTTTCACAGGACCAAACCAGGGAAATTTCATGGGGATTTACCAGGGGTAAAAATGCAATCGGCCCCGTATTTATAAATCTTTGATAGGCCCTATTTTTATGATCTATCTCAGTCTCTAAAACAGCAATCAACGCTAATTCTTGATACGACTTAATCTGAGTTGAAATTCCAGCGGTCTTTCTTACCCAAGAATTCACGCCATCTGCGCCTATTAATAAATCTGCTTCCAGTGTGACGCCCTTCTGACAATCTAAATAAACTTTCTGAGAATCTCTTTTTAAATTAATCGGCTCTCCCGCATAAAAAACCACGCCTAACTTTTCAGCCTTATTTTTTAATAATTTTTCTAGCCGCTGATTTTCAAGAATGGCCCCTCTGGCTTTGAGATCCAAATCTGGACTTGCATAATCTGGATTTTCTTGACCCCAAACTTTCATGCCCGAAAATAAATTAAACGCAAAATCAGGCTTTAAAATTTCCGCTAGAAAATTTAAAGAACTGGGAGTTAAAGCACTGACTCTTAAAAGATTTGTATTTCGTCTCTCCCCTTGCGGGAGAGACAGACCCGAAGATGCAATCGAGGGGCAGAGAGGGGAAATATTTTTATCTAAAACACGCACGACAAAATCAGCTTCTGCTAAGACACAGGCCATGGCCAGGCCACTAATGCCAGCCCCTAGAATTAAAATATTTTTTCTAAAAGCCATATTTATAAAATACCTGCCAATCGTTGAGCCATATATTTTTTACAGAACTTCTCTCGCTCTAAAATAAACAAACCCAATCCCCGCAATATTTTTAAACCAGAATTAAATCCAGAATTAAATTTACAAAAATCTTGCGTGAATAATTCAGCCAAACAAGACGAAAAATAAACCAACTCTTTTTGATCTTTCGCTCTGAGATTTAAATAGCATTGGATAACTTCAGGACTTAAATCCCCTGACATTTTAATTTGATTTAAAAGCTCACCCACATCTTTCAAACTTAAGTTAAACCCTTGCCCAGCAATAGGATGCAAGGCATGCGCGGCATTCCCCATTAGTAAAATATTATTGTGATAAGTTTGCTCAGCAATACTTTGAATTAATTCGTGAGATTGCAAAGACAATAATTGCTCAAATCTCCCGGCTCTATAGCCAAATTCTTGCTGTAATAATTTTAAAAACTCAGCGGGATTATTTTTCCCCAAGCTTTCGCGCTTTTCTAATTCTTCTGGTTTCATGACCCAAATAAACGTCGCCCGATTTTTATTTATGGGCAACAAAGCCAAAGGACCGCTGGAGGTAAATCGCTCATAGGCGATATTTTGATGGGAATTTTTTAATTTTATATTCCCCACTAAAGCAATTTGATTAAACCGCTGTGTTTGCGAACTTAAATTTAAAGCTTGTTTAATCCCAGACTCTCGCCCATCCGCTGCGATGATTAATTTTGCATGAATCTCCAGGGTTTCTGGGATTTTTTGGTTATTTTCACCCTGATTTACAATAATTTTCTGGGTGTTTGAATTTAAGCTGTTTAAATCCAATTCAGCCGGGGAAAAAATTTTAATATTTTTTCTTTGAGACACTAATTCCATCAAATTTTTTAATAAAACATGAATTTCTAAGACTTGCCCTAAATAATCTAATTCCAGGGCTTGCTTATCTAACCTGCAAGACGCAAAGCCGCCCTTCTCACTCACATGAACTAGATCAATGGGGGTCGCGTCTGGCTTTAATTTTTCCCAAATATTTAAAAAATCTAAAATTTTCACCGAGCCATAAGACAAAGCAATGGCGCGGGTATCAGCAAGACTAGAAGGCGCTTTCCAGGGTTTAGATTCTACAAGACCCACGTCATAGCCCAACTGGTCTAAACCCAGTGCTAAGACTTGACCCACTAAGCCTCCGCCGACAATTAAAACATCCATTATTTAATACCTAAATACCTAATGAATCGTTTCATCAGGCGGGGTTAAATTTAAAGCCACATCGCCCTGTAATTCCCAGTAAATCTGGATCATCGCCAGACGCATATATTCTGATAATTCTATAAAAGCACGTTCTGCCTCTTCTCCTTCTTCGTCCTGCGGGACCAAGCAAGAAATATTAAGCATGTCATCAAAAGCTTCTTGTAAAACAGAATTAGAATTTGTTTTTAAATCTATCCCCGTTAAGTTCAAACCCAGTACAAAACCCTTGGAAAACTCAGCCAGGGCTTCAATACGTTCGATTAAAACAACCTCATCGTCGGGCAGAATTAACTTCAAATTAAAATCTTCCTGCCCAAAAGCCTCTTCAGTCTGGATAAATAGCTGGGTCAGATCTTCCTGGGCTTTAATTAACTCAGGATCTGATTTATCTAAATTGCCAGTGAACAAAGAATTAATCCAAGCCTGGCGTTTTAATTTCACCCCGCAGGCAAAAAAAGCACAGAGCAGCCCATGGGTCTGAGCGGCTTCGCCTAAAGAGCCCAAAAGCGACAGGGCGGATTGAATATCATCGAAAGAAGGAAAATCAGGAGTGGAAGACGTCATGAATCAAAAACCTAGGTCCAATTTAAAACAGGCCGGCATGCTACTGGGTTTAGCGCTTTGGCTCAAACGGAAATAATCAGAAAAAACTTCTAATATATATCTCCTGGTGGTACACTTAAAAAAGTTAATTTTAAATTGGCATTTCGATGAAAGTTTTCAAAACTAAATTATTTAATGGGTGGGCTGAAGAAGTGGGGCTTTCGGATGGGGCGTTGTTACTTGCTATTAAAGAAATGGAGCAAGGCCAATTTGAAGCTAATTTAGGTGGCTATTTATATAAAAAACGCATTGCTATTGGAAATAAAGGGAAAAGCGGTGGATCAAGAACCATCATTGCTTTTAGAGAAGGAGATAAGGCATTTTTTGTGTATGGATTCACGAAAAATAAGAAAGGAAATATTAGCCAAAATGAACTAATTACTTACAAAGAATTAGCAAAACTGTTTTTGAATTTGGATGAAAAAAAGATCAAAGAAGCTATAGCCAACAATAAAATAATAGAGGTGATTTAATATGAAAAAGACTTTACTAGAAGCCGCTCATGAAACCGTAAAAGATTTATATGAAATCGGTGTGGTTGATAAAGTCACCATGCGTCAATTCGATGCCTTATGCCTTCCTCCCGTTGAAGAGTTAAGCCCCAAAGAAATTAAAAGCATTCGCGAGCGTGAAAATATCAGTCAACCTGTGTTAGCTCGGGCATTAAATGTCAGCCCATCCACTGTCAAACATTGGGAAATTGGAGATAAACATCCCAGCGGAGCCGCTCTAAAATTACTGAATTTAATTTACAGGAATGGCTTAGCGGCTGTTATGTGATTAGAAAAACCCATACATTTTCTTGACTTCCCCGCCTGCAACTCTTAGCGTACGCCGGTGCTGCCTGCGGGGTTCGACCGTTGATAATCTCGAGCTAATACCATTATCCACAGGGGTTTGACTTAAGTTTTGGGAGTGCATGCTGGTCTTGATGAAAATCTTGAGCCAGACGCCCGAAGAAACTTTCCAAAATCCCGCCGTTAATCCTCAAGTTCGAGGATAGGAAACATCGGCCCAGGCGGGTGGCACTTTATCCCCTCTTTCCTCTAAGATCCCGCCCTTGATTAATGACTCACCTCGCGAGATTTTTCATCCATGGATTTTTTCCTTTCTAAAACTCAGCTCCGCTTAAAATTTAAAGCCCAAAGAGAGTCCCTATCTCTTCCCTTTAAAACCCAGAGCGCAGAAAAATTTTCCCAGCAATTTTTTAATTTATTTCTTAAAAAAATAAACCTATCTCTCTCCCCTCATACCCCTAAAAATATTGCCGTTTATTTACCCCAATCTGGCGAGTTGGATTTAAGTTTTTTAATTAAAAATCTCTGGGATTTAAAACAAAATCTTTATCTCCCCCTCATTCAAAATAACGCTCAAAATAATTCCAAAATTTTAAAATTTGGGTCTTACACCCCTGAGACACTTTGCCAGGCCAATGCTTATTTTGAAAAATTTAATATTCAAATCTTAGAGCCCATTCAGCCCCTCCAGACTCTTTCTTTAATTAATCCGGCTGATTTAGATCTTATTCTTTTACCTCTTTTAGCCTTTGATTCTCAGGGAACTCGCCTCGGCATGGGCGGTGGTTACTACGATGCGACTTTTAGTTTTATTAAAACCATCAAAAATAATTCACCTAAAAAACTTTATTTACTCGGCTGCGCTTATGAATTTCAACAGTCAGAAATTTTAATCCCCAAAGACCCCTGGGATTTAGGTTTAAATAGTGTTCTTACCCCTGAAAATTTTTATATTTTTTAATTTTTAATTTTTAATTTCTGGATTATTAACCCATGTTTTTTTCTACTTTGATTTTTTTAATTTTAATTTTAATTATTTTATTTTTATGGCAATCCCAGATGCGCTCCAAAGAATTAGCCCTGAAAGCCGCTCTGGATCTATGCGAACAAGAAGACGTCCAGCTTTTTGACCACACGGTCAGCTTAAAAAAAGTGCAAGTAAAACGCTTAGAAAAACTAGGACACCTGGCTTTTTTAAGAACCTATGAATTTGATTACGGAACAGATAATAAAACCCGTTACCGAGGCCGAATAGTCACTCATGGCAAAAAAGTGTTAGAGCAAAGTTTAAAATTTCAAGAAGGTTTATCAGTGCTAAATCGCGTGAATCTTGATCAAAATAAAAATCAAGATTTCACATCAGGCTCTGCGAAGATTTTAAAATTTAAAAACTTAAAAAAACCGGCTAATCAAGAGCAAATACCCAATCCAGATCTAGAAAATTAAAAAATTAAAAAATTAAAACTCTGGAACCGCCCGCGCCAGGCACCAGACTTCTATTTTTTCCACCCCTGCTTGTTTTAAAATTTTAGAAATTTCATTCACCGTCGCCCCTGTAGTCATAACATCGTCGACTAAAGCAATGTGTTTAATATTTTTAAATTTATTATTTTTTAAATTTAAATCTAAGAAAAAAGCCCCTTTTAAATTTTTTAATCTTTCTTTGCGACTTAAACCCAGCTGGGTCTTAGTTAATTTACAGCGCTTAAGAATTTTATAATTCACGGGGATTTTTAATTTTTTACTCATCCACTGGGAAATTAAAATACTTTGATTAAAGCCCCGCTGTTTTAATTTCTTAGGGTGCAAGGGCACTGGAATAATTAAATCTGGAATAATTAAATCTGGAATAATTAAATCAATTAAATAACTGGTTATTAATTTCCCTAGCCCTAAATTTTTATGGAATTTAAAATGTTTAATTAATCCAGCCACCGGCTCTTGATAAAAAAATGGCGCTCTGACTACATCAAAAAATTTCGGCTGAGTTATACACTCTGAGCAATATAAATCTGGAGATACGCTTTGTTCAAAATTTAAAGTCAAATTTAAAGGCAAAAGACAAGCCGTACAGCAAGTTAAAATACCGTCGTTTTGCGAGCTGGAAATCACTGGAAGATTAAATTCACAGTCAGGGCAAAGATGCTTAAACCACGGGGCTTTCTGGGCGCAGGCAACACAAGAAAAAACAGAGAAATAATTTAATAGTTTTGTCATGGACTAATTGGTCTCTTAATTGTAACAAGCCAAAAAGATCATCTACAAAATATTAAAATAATAAAAGCGAGATCAGGATGTCAGGTGAAAAATGCTCAGGTGAAAAATGCTCAGGTGAAACAATCACCCAAGTGACTTACCCAGTCGACCCAGCGCGTGCAAATATTCAAATCATAAAATTTACTTTTCCCCATAAAGATTCTGCATGTTTTAAAACAGCTGGCGCTGACCCTAAACTTTTAAAAAAAAATCTCCTTGCGTCAGCCTTTCATTTTGGCGGCCATCCTTTCTATATCGCTTCAGTCTCTGGAGAACGAACCTCCCTTTTGTGGCTTATTCTGGAGCACAAATTGGAGGATTTTATAGGCAACGCCATGGATGCCGGCGCTACTGAATTAACGATTCAGCTGTCTACTAAAGAAGGCTCTGTATTTGATAAAGCTCAAGTTTCCCAAGTAATTATGGAAGACAATGGCTCTGGATTTTTAAAGCCTGATGGCAGCGCAAGATTTGCCAGAGTTACTCACTATGACCCAAGGGCTGTTAACAGCACAAAGCCCTATGTTTCAGGCACTGATGTTGGCGGCCATGGAAAAGCACTTCCGATGGTCCACTCTTTTCTTTTTTCAGAAAAAGCGCGGGAAGCAGGAAACACCGGAAGTTTTACCATTGGAACCGTCAACACTGAAGCGCCTTACGGGGCACGTCTTGTTTTAGAAGGCAATTTGTTTGGACTCACAAAAAATGATTTTGATCAATTAATTAATCCGGATTACAAAGATTTGCCAGGTCGAGCAAGCGCTTCTGATTTAGCCATGTCCACCTCTCCGAGCTCGGTCAGTGCAGGCGCTGGAAGTGGTGCTGGCGCTGGAAGTGCAAGTAGATCTCCAGATAGCACCTCACCCCCAGTTAGATCACCCCTACTTCAAGCGAGAAAATCTCCCCTGGTATTCGCTGGAAAACATAGACCTGCCGGTTTATCACTGACGCTGGAAGCTGATATCAATGACACTGCAACTCCAGCTAAACCACCCATCTAAAAAACAAGTGAAAAAACTATGACGCCTGGGCCTTAAATTTCGATAAACTCCCGGGCTGTTTAAAATTATTTAAAAATAAAAAATTTAAAATCTATGACCCCAAGACCCCTGCCTGTTTTAAAACTTAAAAATCCTGAAAATTCTTTACGCTCTCAATTTTCTCAAATTCGGGATTATTTACTCACCGAGCTCTTAGAGCGCCTAGAAATTATTAAAATTAATCCCCAGAAGATTTTATTACTGGGAGAAAATCCAGATTTAGATTCAAATTTAAAAAATAATTTAAATAAAAAATACCCTAAAGCTGAAATTTTTTATTTATCTCCAGGTCTTTTTTCAGGTCTTTTTTCAGGTCTTTTAAATCCCCTAAAAAATCAGGCTTCACCCTTACAGCCACAATCACTACTCCAGCGATTTGCACAAAAAATTTCTCATAAAAATATTCAGACTATTGATAAAATTTCTGGGGATTTTAATGATTTGCCCTTGAGACAAAACAGCGTTGATTTAATTATTTCTAATCTGGATATTTTTAATTCTGACTTGAAAAAATCTTTCCCAGAGCTTTCTAGAGTTTTAAAAAAAGACGGCTTATTAATGCTCACCCTGCCCGGCCCAGATACTTTCTTAGAATTAAGACGAGCTCTAAATCTAATTGATTTATCTCAGAATTTCCCTCTATTTCCAGTATTTCCAGATATGCATGATTTAGGCGACCAGTTAATAAAATCCAAATTTAAAGACCCGGTCTTAGATACAGAGCGATTTATTTTAAATTTAAATAATTTGAATTTTTTTTTAGAAAATTTAAATTTTTTAAAAATAACTCACAGCCCAGAGCAAATTAAAAATTGTGAGAGTCATTATTTAAAAAATACTCAGGGCGAATACCCCATTCAATTTGAAATCAATTTTGCGCATGCCTGGGGAACAGAACCTCAGCAAGTGATAGATCCAGAAGGCTATGCCAGAGTAAGCTTAAGTGGGCTCAAAGCGTCTTTAAAATCAGCCGAAAAAACCCCTAAACCTCTATAAAATTTTGGCTGATGGGGCTGACACAGTCTTGATAAAGACTCGACGGTCTGATCCATGGTTTTAATCGGCTGATGATAAGGAGCAAGTTCTCTAAATTTTTTAAAATCAATTTGATAAGACGCTGGTGTTTTTAAATTATTTAAATCTCTTTCAATCACCAGACCTGGAATTAAATCAGCACACTCTTGGGCTAATTCTAAAAGGGCGTAGTTCCATAAATCAGAGCCTACATTCAGCATTAAATAATCATCTCCAGAGCGATTCACGGCCCATTCCATGGCCCGCGCCATGTCTCTCACATGAATAAAAGCTTGCATAAGCGACCCATCGCCTTGGATGGTAATTTTTTGCTCCGTCATGGCCGTTGCAATAAAAAAATTTAAAGCCAAATCCAATCTTAATCGGGGAGAAGGCCCACAAGCGGTGGCGAATCTTAAAGTACTAATTTGAAAATCAGGACTGGCTAATTTCTCTAATGCTTTTTCAGCCAAAGCTTTGCTTTTAGAACAGAGAGTTAAAGGATTAATCTCATCTTGCTCTGATCTTGGCACCCCATCTCCAGCGCCGCCGTATAAATCACAGCTGGAAGCAAAGACAAATCTTAATACCCCTGCTTGTTTGGCTAACTCGGCCAATCTTACAGTCGCTTGGTAATTCACCTGATTAATTATTTCAGCACTTAAATCATCACAAGATAAAGCGCCTAAGTGAATCACAGCGTCCATGTTTTTTAATAACGCTTTAGGAAATTCTCTTAAATCACCGCGATATTGCTTGGCTAGAAAATACTCAGGACAAGGACCCGTCAGATCTTTTTCAAAATATCCTGCATCAAATCCATACAGCTCATAGGTTCCTAAAGACGCTAAATAGGGAACCAGTACAGAGCCGACATAACCCATATTTCCGGTGATTAATATTTTTTTCATTAGAGAGATCACTCAAACTCGCAAAAGGCGGGAGAGACTAGCAGGCGGCTCTGATTTTGCTTCCATCTTTAATAAAAAATATCAAAAATTATTCTTATCTTTATTAAATCTTTCCAGCAGCCGCGCCACTATTTCATGATTACCCTCTGGGAAAACATACGCGCCCAACTGATCCAGACTAATCATTTTGACTATTTGGCCCTCGCAAGATTTTGGCTGACCCTGATAATTTTTAATCAGCCAAATATCTAAGAGAATTTTACAATCTGCATAATCATGCATGATTTCAAACCAAGGCTCCGCGTCTTGAATCTCTACCCCTACTTCTTCGTGAAACTCGCGCTTTAAAGCCTCGAAATTACTTTCACCTAGATTTTTCTTACCCCCTGGAAACTCCCAGTAACCCCCCAAATGCTTATGATCCGGGCGCTTACTAATACAAATCTGATCCTGTGAATTAATTAAAATTCCGACCATGACATGAGTGTAAGTTTTGGTTTTATTTTTATTTTGGGTGCGCATATTTTTATTAATTATTTAAATAAATTTAAAAAATTATTTTACCTAAAAATAGCGCCAGAGGGTTTAGAAAAAATCATCAAATTTATGCCCTAAGGATTTCCCCAGCCTTTAATCACATCATCAAACTCATCATCTGACGGAACACTTGCAGGGGCAGGGTGACTAAAGTCCCCAGCACCAGAAACACCACCAGAAACACCACCAGGAAAAACAGAGGCAACTGGAGCGGGTTGTTCAGCAGTCATTGGACTTATCGTTTGACTACTGGGTGCGGCATCAGAAACAGCACCAATAAAACATCGTCTTAGCAAGTCACGATATGATTGGACTAATCTTTCTGAAGCAGCAGCGGCGATACCAGCACCTGCTGGATGCAGCAAAAAATCCCTCACTACCCGCCTCAGCAGGGGATTCGCTGGCTTTCCAACCTGACTCTTGTCGATATAGTCCTCCTGCTGCCCAGGTGTAAGTTTTAAAAACTCATCAAGGCTCTCCCCCATGCATGCATCAATTTTATCGGCAGCCATGACTGTTATGGCCAATCTCTCGACTTTTTTCCGTGCAGCCACAGCAAGTTCTTCTGTAGTTGGAGTTGGGGCAGCGACATCATGACCTGTATGATCCATTTCTAAGCGTTGCCTTTGACTAGCTGCAATACCCTCTTTCGCTTCAGGAGCATCTCCACTTCTCTTCGTAGCCCTACGCGGGCGAAGGGGAGGTTTAGCGCCTCCTGCCGCCCCTAAATAATCACTTAATTTTCTTAACTCTTTGGGCTGTGCTGATCCTGACGCCGCAACGCCTTCGCCTTCTTTTACGAGCCCTCTTTGAGCTGGCGACAGTAAATAATTACGAATAGGTACTGATTCTTCTAATCCTGACATCGTCTAACTCCTTTTTTATTTTTTTATTAATTTAATAATTTATTTCAAAGCCCGGCACTTTATTTTTCAAAAATTAAATATTCATTAAATTTTTTAGCATTTTTATCTAATGCCCTTCTTGCGAGGGTATAAACCCCAGCTACCCTGGCCCCCGCTATGGAATTAAATAACTACTTACTCATCTCATTACCCAGTAATCCCCATCTCTTATTTGATCGTGCGGTAATTTATATCACCCAACACGATCGATTTGGCGCGGAAGGATTAGTTATTAATTATCCCACTCAGTCAAAAGTCGGGGATGTATTAACGCACATGGATTTATTTCAAAAACCACTTTTAGATAACCCTAAAGTTTTAGACGGTGGGCCTTTTGATACCGAAAGTGGTTTTGTTTTGCACACTCCAGTAGACCATTGGCAGACGACTATTCAAACGGGCCCTCGCATTGCTCTCACTAGCTCGCAAGATATTTTAATGGCGATTGCTTGTAACGAACCGCCCCCTTTGTATTTATTAACCTTGGGGCATTGCCGTTGGTTCGGTGATCAGCTGGAAAAAGAAATTCGTGCTAACCAATGGCTTGTGGCACCGGCCACTCGTGAGTTATTGTTCTACACCCCGTATTCTGAAAGGTATAAAAAAGCATTGAGGCTGGCTGGTGTTAAAACCCCCACCGCTCTGACTGAATTTGTCGGACATGCTTAATTAAAAAATATAACCATGGCAAATCCCATTGAAATTGAAACAGCCCTCGGCTTTGATTTTGGCTTAAGTAAAATTGGCGTTGCGTCCGGCCAATTTATTACCCAAACCGCCTCTCCCATTGGAATTCTAAGAGCTAAAGAAGGCGTACCTAATTGGCTGGAAGTCGCGCAGCTATTAAAAAAATTTAAGCCTCAGGCTTTAATTATCGGCTTGCCTTTAAATATGGACGAGAGTGAAAACAACATGTGTATTTTCGCTCGCAAATTCGCGAATCAATTACACGGCCGTTTTGGTAAAAAAATCTATTTAGTCGATGAGCGCTTAAGCTCTACAGGCGTGGCTTATGAATTAGCCGATATGGGTCAAAACCCCCATAGCAAATCCCGCACTCGGAAAAAAATAGATCATCTAGCGGCTTGTTTAATTCTCGAAAGTTTTTTCAGATCGCATCAAGATGCCAAAGTCGTCCAGCCTCTCATCCCTGTCATGACTGATATCGTCTCTCCCCTCGCGGGAGAGACAGACCAACAGGCCGCAGGCCGGTTGGGCAGAGAGGGGGCAGAAACCCAAGACCAAGTCATCCTCGTCAATTCCGATGATTTAGTGATTGGTCAAGAAGAAAAACTCAGAGCCCATGAATTAGGTTTGTTACACAGAGCTTTTTCTGTCTTTATTTATAGAAAAAATTTAAATAATTTAAATAATCTGGAAATCCTGCTTCAAAAAAGAAATAAAAATAAATATCACTCCGGGGGTTTATGGACCAATACTTGCTGCTCTCATCCAAGACCTGGCGAGAATATTCTTAAAGCGGGAGAGCGCAGATTATTTGAAGAAATGGGGATTAAAACTCCCCTTAAAAATATTGGCAGTTTTATTTACAAAGCTGATTTTGAAAATGGCTTAGTCGAGCATGAGTTTGATCATGTTTTAGTGGCGGAATTCCAGCCCCCTCTCTGTCCCTCGATTTCATCTTCGGGCCTGTCTCTCCCGCCAGGGGAGAGACGAGATCCAGAAATCAATCCGAACCCCGAAGAAGTTGAAGAAATACAGTGGATTGATCTTGAGAAATTAGATCAATGGTTATTAACAAAACCAGAGGATTTTACCCCCTGGTTTAAGCAGGCTTATGCGCTTTTTTTAAAAAAGATTCTTTGAGTTAAAGACCTGGAATGCCCGCATCTACACCATTTCTGAGCGCTACTGCTTTGATGTAATCGCTCAACCCAAAAAAAGGCTGCGCTGCTATCGCTCCTACCACACAAGCCATTTCTTGAGACCACGCCCTAGGCTTACAGAAATACAGGATAGGCCCAATTCCAAAGGCTATGGCTCTACATAAATCAACACAGACACGATAATTATTTCCACCCTGAACAACGCCTATAGCTGCTGCAGAGAGGTGCAACGCTGAAGATGCAAAAGAGATGGCAGAAACAATGGCACATACATGGCGAGAGTTGATCATGAGATTTCCTTAAAATTTTTGATTAAGACGCTTTTTTGGGAGGACGCGAAGTTAAAAAAAAAATTTGCTAAAAACAATGTTTCTTCTTTTTTTTTCCGAACTTTCAAATGGATCTTGAGCACATTTCAAATCATGTGCTTGCTCTCGTTCTTTCTTGTCCAAAAAATCTGCAGGTACCGAGGTATTTTCCAAAAGCTTAAAAAAGTCAGCCCATAAACTTAGTCTCTGAAATGAAACTACATTTCCTGTTTCTAGATTTTTTTTGTTCATAACCTCTACTCACCTCACCTTCAAGGGCGAATACAAGATTCAATGGCACTTACTTAAGGATCAGGTGTAGGGGCGAATCTTGTATTCGTCCCTGCTTAAGCCGCGGCATCTTTTGACATTCTTTTTTCTATCTTTTTTTTCAGCCTGCTTTTTTCATCAGCCCTTGGTCTAGA
>CAMCUU010000042.1 GCA_945879065.1 Francisella tularensis subsp. holarctica | reverse complement strand
GCGATTGTGAAATTATTGGATCCATTGACCCAATCTGTTCGAGCCATAATTACGAATTTAAGTTCGCTTCGAATAAAAATTATCAGGCTGCTAGGGCAGGCAGTTTGTAAAATGTATGGAATTCAGATGGAGATCGCGGGAATGTAGGTTTAGAATTATTAGAATCTCAGGATTTTCAAGCCTCCAGCATGGAAAAACTCATGGTCTTGTCCATCACAGGCGGCATCCCCTGGTATCTCGAGCAATTTTTTAAAGGCCAATCTGCTGAGCAACATATCCGCCGACTTTGTTTTGAAAAAGACGGTTTATTCGTCTCAGAGTTCGATCGAATATTTCATGATCTCTATGGCTCACGGGCATCGATTTATTTGCAAATTATTAATTTATTAGCAAGCGGCCTGAAGAATTACTCAGAGATTACGGAGGCGACTCAGTACTATTCAGGCGGCACACTCAGTGAATATTTAGATGATCTCGTCATCTCAGGTTTTGTGACTAAAGACAAAGGCTGGGCCATTAATACAGGGCTTGCTCGGAAAATTATTCACTATCGGCTCAGTGATAATTATTTGCGATTTTATTTAAAAAATATTTTGCCCAATCTCGACAAAATTCAAAAAGGTCATTTCGATGCCGTATCACTCAAAAACCTCAAAGGCTTCTCCAGCTATTTAGGCTTACAACTAGAAAATTTAGTCTTGCGAAATAAAGATTTAATTTTTAAATCGCTGGGCATTTTAAAACAAGATGTCGTCGCCGATGGGCCTTTTATTCAACGCAAAACCAAAGCTCAAGAAGGCTGCCAGATAGATTACTTAATACAAACAAGTTTTAATTCTTTATTACTCTGCGAAGTCAAATTCAGCAAAAATTTAATTGGGCTGAATGTGATACCTGAAGTCCAAGAAAAAATTAAAAAACTAAAAAAACCGAGAGGCTTTTCTTGCATCCCGGTTTTAATTTATTTTGGAGAGTTATCAGAAGAGATCCTGGATCAGCAGTTTTTTTATAAATTAATTAATTTTGAAGATTTTTTAACAATCTAAAACCCTATCTCGCAAAAATCCCCAAAGCATCCCAATAAACCTCAGGCTCCAGCGCTGCTTTATTAAATCCATGCCCATATAAAATTTCATAAAAAACCTGGGCAGGCCCATGAGATTTAGCAGACCAGTCCTCATCCAACTTTCTTAAATCCACTTCACTCCTGCTTTCATCACTCTCCAAGCTTTCAAAACTCTCAGAGCTCCCGGGGCTGCTGAGTGCACTTCCAGCACCAGCACATCCTGAACTTTTTTCTAATTCAGCTTTTTCTAATTCAGCTGGACCAAAATATTTTGCCTCTAATTGCTGAGATAAATTTTCAAAAACAGCGCTCAACCTCTTTAAAGCTTCTTTTTTATTAACCCCGTCATACCAGGATCTTACGCCACCTGGACAAGTATCCGGATCCCCAAAAAAAGAAAAATATTCTGCGGAAATAGGATTCATCCCTGCAGCTTCCACTTCTTTTAAAATCCCTATTTTATCGTCCACTAAATAACAATTTTCAGGGGGAATTTCATGCTCTTTGGCAATAGAAGCCATAGCATCTGCCTTAATTTTATAACCCTGGTAAGTCTCCTTCGGCAATCCTTCAGGAAGCCCTAAAAATCTTATCCCTGGCTTCACAAAAAGAATCACTTTGGGGCTGACACTCAGCGCTATTTCTTTATAAGGCACTCGCGTGGATTGATGGATAATACAAGTCCGATTCCGCCCCGTTAAAACCTCCGGTCCCTCTTCTTTATCTAACTTCACTCGATCAAGCGGCACGGCGTGAAATCGACCCTCTACCAGTTGATATATGCACTGTACGGACAATTTCCAAGACATCACTGAAGCACTCTCCAAGTCACTTACTTCACTGTGTCTATGCGGATAAGGATGATTCAAATCTAAAAAAGACTCTAAAGTTTTGACCACTATAAAAACTAAATCATCCGGCCCAAATTTATTAGTGATCACTCCCACGTGCAACTCACACCCTGTTTCTTCAGCACGTCTCGTCCATTGGGCTAAATATTTCGTAATAAGCTCCCGGCCACTTTCACCCCCAATCCAAGGCTCTAGAACATCTGCATCTTCCAGTGAATGAATCATTAAAGTCCCATCAATATCTAAAAAAACCCCGATTTTTCTAACTCCAACTCCAGACATACCCACACCCCTAACAAATAATCAAATAATAAAATAATAAAAAAACTACACCCGCTAATACCCAAAAGCTCCCTCAGAAGAACACCAGGGCTCTCTTCGATAAAAATCACTAGAAGATCTAAAAAATACAGAAGATAAAACTCCTGCAGAACCCCCACCTGCCATCACAGGAATAGGTGGGACAATTTTCCTAGAAGTAGCCTTAATAAGCTTAAGATCCTTAACACCCAGAGAGCGCAAAGCAGTTAGAGTCAATAATTCTTGAATCAGCTTAATTTCGCGCAAACACTGTTCTTGCAAACTTCCACCGTCATAAAGCGCACTCAAATCCTCTACAGAATTAATCATCTCAGCAAAATGCTCTGCTGATACGTAACGCATTCCTGCGATTTCGACATCGCTTAAATTCACCCTCTGATCATCAATCAAAATACAATTTTCATGCGGAATGCCATGATCCGCTGCAATTTTCTTTATAGCCTCTGACTTTGTAGTAACACGCCCTTCCTGCCATAAAGGCTCTACAGCAATACTCACAATCGCCACCTTGCTCGGTATTTCCAGCTTTTCATAAAAACTTCGGTCTTCTCTCATCACGAAGCACGTCAGATGCCGAGCGGTTTTCGGACAAATTAATTCCGCAGAAACCGTTTTTTCTTCTTTATTTTTTTCTTTTGATCTAGGCGTCCCAAGGGTTTGCATCCATACACGATACAAATAAGTTTCTTTGGCACCATTTGAAAATTGCACAAGGTCCTGCTCCACATGACTACTCACTTTATCCTTATCAAATGAGCAATGATTTAAATCCAAAAAATCCTTAAACGTCCGCATCGCAAGCGCAACAAGATAATCAAACCTTGATTTATTCGTCACAATACCAACATGCAATTCGATATTATTCTCTTCCGCCCAGTCTCTTAAGTTATTTAAATAAGTCAGCCAAAGTTCTTTCCCAAGCATCCCACCAAACCAAGGCTCACGAGATTCCAGATTCGCAATAAATAAGGTCTGATCTAGGTCAAAAAAAATACCTAATTTTGTCTTACCCGCAGGCCCTCCTCCAGCTCCAGCTCCTGACATAAACCCACTCCTAAATTAATAAAAATTAAAAATTAAAAAAAAGGCCAATATTTTTTAAAATATCAGCCCGAAAAATAAAAAATAAAATAAAGCTATTTAAAAATTACCAGCCGGTAATTTCTTTAACACCCTTACCAATTTCTGCTGGAGATTTAACTGTATGGACCCCAGCCGCTTCTAAAGCTTTGAATTTTTCAGCCGCCGTGCCTTTACCACCAGCAATAATGGCGCCTGCATGACCCATGCGTTTCCCCGCTGGAGCCGTGACTCCAGCAATGTACGCAACAACGGGTTTGGTCACATTGGATTTAATAAACTCAGCAGCTTCTTCTTCAGCAGATCCGCCAATTTCACCGACCATAATAATCGCTTCGGTCTGAGGATCTTTTTCAAATAATTCCAAGATATCAATAAAATTACTGCCTGGAATTGGGTCTCCGCCGATACCCACACAGCTACTTTGGCCAAAGCCCAGCGCCGTAGTTTGATGGACAGATTCATAAGTCAAAGTCCCAGAGCGGGAGACAATCCCGACTTTACCAACTTGATGGATATACCCTGGCATAATGCCAATCTTGCAAGCACCCGGTGTAATCACGCCTGGGCAATTGGGGCCAATCAGACGCTGACGCACGCCTGATTTTAACAAGGGCGCGGTTTCTAAATATCTCTTCACTTCCAGCATGTCCAAAACAGGAATGCCTTCGGTAATACAAATAATTAATTCAATACCGGCGTCAATCGCTTCAATAATCGAATCCTTGCAAAAAGGTGCGGGGACATAAATCACCGACGCATTCGCTTGAGTCTGATCCACAGCGTCTCTTACCGTATTAAAAACAGGTCGATCTAAGTGCCGCTCACCGCCTTTACCAGGCGTGACACCGCCCATAAAGAAATTCACGCCATGCTCTAAACCATAAGCAATCGCCTGCTCAGAATGAAAAGTGCCTTGCTTACCCGTGTAGCCCTGGCAAATCACTTTGGTGTTTTTATTAATCAAAATACTCATTTATTTTATTTCCCTAGTTCCAGACTAATGCCCGACTAATGTCCGACTGCTGCGACAATTTTTCGAGCTGCATCGGTAAAATCCGTCGCTGCCATAATATTTAAACCCGATTTGGCGAGCTTCTCAGCGCCTAATTTTGAATTAGTGCCTTCTAGTCTCACTACTACTGGGACGCTCACACCGACTTCTTTCACGGCTTCCATAATTCCATCAGCAATCATGTCGCATTTGACAATACCGCCGAAGATATTCACCAAGATGCCCTTCACATTGGTATCCGACAAAATAATCTTAAAAGCTTCAGTGACGCGTTCTTTATTGGCCCCACCGCCCACGTCTAAGAAATTCGCAGGCTTACCTCCAGATAACTTAATTAAATCCATCGTCGCCATGGCGAGTCCAGCGCCATTGACCATGCAGCCAATATCGCCATCGAGAGAAATATAATTAAGTTGTGACTCTTGAGCTCTGCTTTCTCTCGGATCTTCTTGAGAAGCATCGCGCATTCCAGCAATTCTAGGCTGTCTATATAACGCATTATCATCAATATTTATTTTGCCATCTAAGCAGTGAAGATTTCCCTCTTTAGTAATAACCAGGGGATTAATTTCTAAGAGCGAAAAATCAAAGTCTTTAAATAACTGTGCCAGACCCATAAAAATCTTGGTGAATTGCTTAATCTGATTCGCATCCAAACCTAATTTAAAGCCAATTTCTCTTGCCTGGTAGGGCATCGCGCCAACCAAAGGGTCAATAATCGCTTTGAGAATTTTTTCAGGATGGGTGTGCGCAATTTCTTCGATTTCTACACCGCCTTCGGTCGATGCCATAAACACTATTCTTCTAGTAGCCCGATCAACTACCGCACCCAAATACAATTCTTTGGCAATATCTGTACAAGATTCGACCAGAATTTTACTAATCGGCTGCCCGTGCTCATCTGTCTGAAAAGTGACTAAACGCTTGCCCAGCATATTTCTTACAAAATCAGCGACCTGTTCTTTACTAGACACTAATTTCACACCACCAGCTTTACCGCGACCCCCAGCATGAACTTGGGCTTTAACCACCCAGCGCTCGCCACCGATTTTATCCACGGCACCTAACGCCTGTTCAACGCTATCCACGGCATAGCCTTTAGACACAGGCAGGCCATATTCAGCAAACAATTCTTTTGCTTGATACTCATGCAAATTCATGGGTTATTTTTCCTATTTAATTAATCTCAAGATAAAAAAGCGCGCGGAGTTTACCAACTTGATTCGCCCGGGCCAATTTAAAATTTAAAAAATTTTTAAAAATTTAAAAACTAAAAAGATTGAAAAAACTGGTCTGAAAACACCCCAGCCACGCCAAATTCTTCTTTTAATTCTCGGGCCCTTGCTAAATCATTCACCGTATAAGCCAATAATACGGCCGAGCCTGCGATAGATTTAATCTCAGGAAGACGGTTTTCTTTATCACTCAGTAAAAATACTTCTTGATTTAAATTTAAGCTCACACAGCTCAAATAACTCATATCTATTTTTACTTTTTCTTTAATTCTTAGCCAATCTAAATCCCAGTTTTTTATATCTAATAAATAAGCCAATTTAACTTCATCTTCAGAAAAATTTTTTCTTACTAAATATAAAGCTTCTGGAGAAAAGCTGGAGATCACTAAGCCAGACACTATTTTTTTAAATAAAAACAAATCTTTTTCTTTAATTTCTAAAAGCCAATTAATCAAACTTTGAGTTATTTTTTCATCTTGCTCGGGATCTAAACTCAAACCACTTTCTTCATGCCTATTAGCTGTTTTAATTTCTAAATTAATTAATAAATTATTGTCTAAACATAATTTTATAACCTGTTCTAACAGGGGAATCCGAACCCCAGCAAAATCTTTATTAAACCATAATCCCGCATCTAAATTTTCTAATTCTTCCCAGTTTAAATCTTTGACTAGCTTACTTTTCTCAGCATCCCAGTCACTCCAGCCCAAAGTCGTCCGCTCAATACTTTCATCATGAATGACCACTAATTTTCCATCTTTGCTTAACTGGACATCAAATTCGACCATCTCGGCACCCATGGCCCCCGCTCTATTAAAAGCTGGCACAGTATTTTCTGGGGCGTAAAAACCAAAACCCCGATGGGCAATTAACTCAGGTATTTTAAAACCACTAAAACTCGACATGCTATTTTTCCCTCTATTTTTTAACTTACTTATTCAGAGCTTATCCCCAGATTTATACCCAATTTATACCCAATTTATACCCAGTTTTTACCCCTTATTTAAAAAATTTTTCACTGGGTAAAAATTAACAAAACCAGTTTTAAAAACATATGAAAAATCGTCTTGGATTAAAAATTAAAAATTAATATGAAATATTTTTCACAAAGCTGTTTATTAGCTTGTAAATCACTCATAAAAATAAAGATATTAAATTTAAAAAATCTTTATTTTGTTAAATAAAAATAGTTTAAATAGCTTATTTTATTTTTAATAACGTACTGTGTTTAAGAGTGACTGAAAAAAATATTAAAAACACAATAATATTTAAAATTCATATAGTTATAAAAATACTTTGTTGCAATCTATTGCGTTATTGTTAGATTTGCGCCTTCTCAAAAATGAGAAAGCTGATAATAAAAGCAAAAAAAAATGAGCACAGACTCACGACAATAATAAATAAACAATGAACTAATGAACTGATGAACTTTGACTTAAGGAGCAGCACATGGACGAAGAGAAAGACTTCGAAGATGGCCCGGCCATCGATAATGGAGATGAGGTCGAGACCATTGAAGACAATTTAGAAAACTTCAGTGAGGAAGATCTGCTCGCAGGAGAGGTCGACATTGATATAGACCTTGCGATGGAAATTGAGATCGATGCGGATATCGCTATCGAAGGGGGAAGAGCAGCGCCCGTTGCAGAAGCCACTAGGCCTTCTAAAACTTCTAGAAGCTCAACCCCCTTAGAGTCTTATTTCGATCACGATGACGAAATGGATATTACCAATCTTTATTTAAACAGCTTGAGCTGTCCTTTATTAACAGCCCAAGATGAAATTGATTTAGCGATTAAAATCCGTGACGGTAATAAAGCCGCTTATAACCGCATGATTGAAGCCAATCTTCGTTTAGTAGTTAAGATGGCCAAGCGCTATATGAATAGAGGCCTAGCTTTTTTAGATCTAATTGCCGAAGGCAATATTGGCCTGATGCGTGCGGTTGAAAAATTTAATCCAGATTTAGGCTTTAGATTTTCGACTTATGCAACCTGGTGGATCAAACAAAGCGTTGAAAGAGCTCTGTTAAATCAAACCAGGACTATTCGAGTGCCCATTCATGTTCTTAAAGAATTAAATGTTTATTTAAGACACATGGCTGAACTAAGACGCGAATTAGACAGAGAGCCCAGCTTAGACGAGCTGGCTAAGCGCGTTGGCAAAACAGTGGATGAAGTGAAAAAGACTTTAACAGCCACCAAAGCCGTGGATTCTATTGATGATATGTTCGATGACTCTTCGAGACCTATTATTGAAACCATTGCCGCTGAAAATAGCATTTCACCCCATACCGAGCTTGAGCAAAATAATCTCAAAGCGCAGCTCAATGGCTGGTTAGATCACTTAACAGAGAATCAACGGACAGTGATTTCTATGCGTTTTGGTCTTCGTGGCCATGATGCGTCCACTCTGGAAAACATTGGCAATCAAATTGGTTTAACTCGCGAAAGAGTCAGACAGATTCAGATTGAAGCGATGAAAAAATTAGAAACGATTGCGAGAGCTCATGGGATTACTCAAGATATTATTTAAATAATTATTTAAATAATTTTTCGAGAGAGCTGAGCAAATTCGTCAGGGCTCACATATTCAAATAAATTAAATAAAAACTTCTGCAGGACCTTCGGGTCCTGTTGTTTTATGTCTTGTTTAAAAAAAGCCATAAAGCTTTCATGGTCTTTGAAACCTCGAGAGACCGCTAAATTTAAAATACTTTTTAAAATCCTCATGGCTTCTCTGCGACGCCGACCTTCTGGATTAAAAGCTTTAGATAAAATTCCCATCGCTGTATCAATAGGACTATGGGAAAGTTGAAGATCACCGGTCACAAGCCACCGCCTATTTTTTAAGATTTTTAGCCCTGTTTTTTAGGCGGCAGATTTTAATTATTTTTCAGGGTTTGTATATCAAAACGGTCTGAAAACAAGCTGAAAATAATTTTAATTTTTTAGTGAGACCTAAGCTTGAGCTGCTCCAGCTGCTCCATATGTATGTATAGGATGAGTACTCATATCATGAGCAGCGGGTCTTGGAGATTTTCTGCAGCAAGGTAAGGCATTTCGAAATGCACTCGCCGCTCTCATCAAACAAGAACGCTTTGGCTCAGGCCCCAGCAAAGGAAAAGTCGAATCAGACTCTTCAGACTCTGTTGATGGCTTCAGGCGTTTCCCCAAGCAATTCACGAGAGAAGGCACGCCACAACGAGCAAAACAGAAAGAAAGAGCAAGCCCTCCGAGCACCACAGCGGCAACAGAAAAGCCGCGAGCCGTACTATTACGACCATCATCGTACCAAACAGGACCCTTTGGAAAAGTGGTAGAATTCATGAAGTCATGAAGACGGCCCCACCCTCCATTACAGGCTGCTAAACACTGTTCTTCAAACAGCCTAGTGATCCCGTATTGCGTGCAATTCAGAGCCAAAGTAAAAACTTGGTAAAAACAACGACCATATTGTTCATGCTTGCCCCGACACCACTCATCAATATCGTGTGAATTGCTGGTATAGCAATCGTGTTTATAGGGATCATCTTTCGTGTAGGACTTTGTTACAAAAGGACATTCCAGATTCACGCCACCGAACAATGAACCCTGCAGAGGAACTGCTTTATAAGTTTCAACAGCCCCAAACACCGTCACGGCTACCCCTATAGCATACACAGTGAACCCCACTGCTGCCGCTATTTTTTCTTGCTTGGTCCATGAATCTTCTGCTGTTGCTCTTGTTCCCGCCATGATGAGTCACCTCTTTATAATTATTTATATTTATTATTTATTTGTTTAATCACTTGATTTTTAAAGTGCTTAAACTTTAAAAATTACAGGGGAACTTAACATTTACTTAATCAAAATCAACAGATTTCCAGCAAACTTTTCACGCCGACAGCGCCTAGACGGGCCTTATTCAAAAGCGCATAATTCGCCGGTTTTTTTAAGCCCTAATAGGAACTTTGACTCATGCCAGCTCTTCCAGAAAACAAATTAGAAAATAAATTAGAAAATCCATTAATTATTATCGGCATCGCAGGCGCTTCAGGGTCTGGCAAGAGCTTATTATCTAAAACCATTGTGAATGAACTAGGGTCTAATAGAGTCGCCGTCGTATCTGAAGACGCCTATTACAAAGATTTGTCTCACTTAAATTATGAAGAACGCGCGCAAGTTAACTTTGACCATCCAGATGCCATTGACCATGAATTATTATTTGACCACCTGCAAAAACTACAGGCTGGAGAAGCGGTTCGAATGCCCGTCTATGACTACGTGACTCATACAAGATCTGCTGAGACAGTGACCCTAGGCAAAGAAGTGAGAATTATGATTCTCGAGGGAATTTTATTATTCACTGATGCCAATTTAAGAGACATCATGGATATCAGAATATTTGTCGACACCCCTTCGGATATTTGTTTTATTCGAAGACTCACCAGGGATACGAAAGATCGCGGCAGATCTATGGATTCTGTCATAGACCAATATCAAAAGACTGTCAGACCCATGTTTTTGCAATTCATCGAGCCCTCTAAGAGATACGCCGATATTATTGTCCCTCATGGTGGTAAGAACAGAATCGCCATTGACATGATCAAAGCCAAAATGCGTGAAATGCTAGGAGCCAATTAATCATGCCTCGTGCGGTTATTCTCATGATGGATTCTTTTGGCGTCGGCCAGGCTCAAGACGCTGAAAAATTTGGAGATATTGGTGGGAACACTCTGGGTAATATTATAAAAAATCATCCCGTTAAATTACCTAACTTAGCCCGATTAGGCCTAGAAAAAATTGCTGAAAAAGCGCATAGCAAACTTGCTTACTCCCTAGGCTATGAAGGCGATATTCAAGCTGCCTATGGTTTTGCTGATGAATTAAGTTTTGGTAAAGATACGCCCTCTGGCCACTGGGAATTAGCCGGTGTTCCTGTTTGTTATGACTGGGGTTATTTCAAAGATTTAAATAACTCTTTTCCAGAAGAGTTATTACAAGAGTTAATAATTCAAGCCAAATTACCTGGTGTCTTAGGCAACTGTCATGCGTCTGGGACGGAGATTTTAAAAACTCTGGGCCTAGAGCATATAAAAACCGGAAAACCCATTGTTTACACCTCGGCTGATAGTGTTTTCCAGATCGCCGCACACGAAGATAAAAAATATTTTGGCCTAGAAAAATTATATGAAACCTGCCTAATCGCCCGAAAACTAGTGGACCAGTACAATATTGGCCGAGTGATTGCGAGGCCTTTTATTGGCGAGACTCCAGAAGATTTTAAAAGAACCTCGCATCGCCATGACTATGCAACACCGCCCCATGAAAAAACTTTATTGGATTATTTAGTAGAAAATAATCATGAGGTGATTGCTATTGGCAAAATCGCGGATATTTACGCGCACCAGGGGATTTCGCAAGAAATATTCGGCGAAGATAATCAGGATTTGTTTACTAAGACTTTAGAGGCTTTTAAATCAGCAAAAGATAAGAGTTTAATTTTTACTAATTTTGTCGATTTTGATTCGAAATATGGCCATCGAAGAGACATTCCAGGCTATGCCAGAGCGTTACAAGAATTTGACGCCCGCCTTCCAGAACTAGAAAAATTAATGGGCCCTGAAGACTTATTATTAATTACAGCAGACCATGGTTGTGACCCCAGCTTTCCAGGGTCGGATCACACCCGAGAACGCGTGCCGATTATTTTTAAAGGCAAAAATATGGCACCCGGCTATTTGGGCCATTCAGAAAGTTTCTCAGATATGGGCCAAACTTTGGCACATCATTTTGGCATTCCCGCTTTGAAACATGGAAAAATTTTATGCAAGAAAAATTAAATTTTTTAAGAACCCTCATGACCCAAGAGGGCATTAATTTTTACTACGTCCCTTCTTCCGACCCACATCAAAACGAATATGTGCCAGAGATTTGGCAGCGCCGAGGTTTTATTAGCAATTTCACAGGCTCTGCTGGAGATGTCTTAGTTGGCCTAGAGAAAGCTTATTTATTAACAGACGGACGTTACTTTTTACAAGCTGAAAAAGAACTGGACCCCAGCTGCTATGAATTAATAAAAAGAGTGCAGGGATCTGGCAATAGTTTTTTTGATTTTTTATCTCAAGAAGCTCAAAAATTAAAAATTAAAAATATTAAATTAAAACTCGGCCTGGACCCACAGACTGTCTCTATTCAAGAAGCTGAAAAATTACAGGATTTATTAAATGGCGAATTAATTTGCCTGGAAAATAATTTAATAGATCAGGTCAAAATCAAATTCCCCGATTTCGTCTCTCCCGTCGAGGGCAATGGGCGAAATATGGCCCGCCTCGCAGATTTAAAAACAGCTGGAGTCTCTGCTCAGGACAAAATTAAAAACATTCAAAATTTAATGCGCGCAGAGCAAGCCGATTATTTAATTATTAATACCTTGGACTCTATTGCCTGGTTATTAAATATCAGGGGCCAGGATATTAATTTTAACCCCCTGGTAATTAGCTATTTAATTTTGGATTTAAATAAAACCCAGTGGTTTGTTGATTTAAATAAACTCAGTCCTGAATTAAAAAACTACTGTGACGCTCAAAATATTAACTTGCACCCTTATGAAAATTTTGCGCAAGAATTAGAAAATTTAAATAATAAAAAAATCTGGCTTGATCCCGCTCAAGCTAGTTTTTGGATCTATAAAAATTTAAGCAAAAATTTAAGCAAAAATTTAAATAAAAATAATTTAATCCTAAAAAAATCGCCTTTAGAATTACTAAAAGCCTGTAAAAATCCTTCTGAAATAGAGGGTATAAAAAAAGCGCATATGAAAGACGCCGTGTCTTTAATTAATTTTATTTATTGGCTTGAAAATAACTGGAAAAATAAAGATGAGTTTGAGATCGGCGAACAGCTTTTAGCTTTTAGATCTCAAGACCCAGATTTTCAGGGCCCCAGTTTCGAAACCATTGCAGGCTATGGGTCCAATAGCGCCGTGATTCACTATCGAGCTGATAAAAAAACAGCACAAAAATTATCCGATCAAAATTTATTTTTATTAGATTCCGGCGGGCAGTATCCCCAAGGCACGACAGATATTACAAGAGTCTTTCATTTTGGAGCCCCGACACCCGATCATAAAAAACATTACACCCTGGTGTTAAAAGGCCACTTAGCTTTAGCCAGAGCTGTTTTTGTTCAAGGGACAACCGGCATGCACTTAGACAGCTTGGCGCGCCAGTTTTTATGGGCTGAAGGCTTGGATTTTTTACACGGAACAGGGCATGGCGTCGGCTGTAATTTATGTGTGCACGAAGGCCCACAAAGAATCTCAGCAGGATTAAACACTCAGGCTTTATTACCCGGCATGGTGGTCAGTAATGAGCCCGGTGTTTATTTTCCAAATAACTATGGAATACGCATAGAAAATTTATGTTTTCTTAAACAAGTTTTACCCAAAGATTCGCACGGCATTGGCGTGGGGCCATTTTTAGGCTTTGAAGATTTAACGCTGGTTCCCTATAGCTTGAATTTAATAGATTTTGATTTGTTAAATACTCAAGAAATCAATCAAATTAATCTTTATCACCAGCGGATTTTATTAACCCTGGGGGATTTATTACCCAGTGAAATTAAAACTTGGCTAGAAAATAAAATAAGCAATAAAAATTAAAAAAATAAATAGCTCCCAGCAGTGATTTTTATAAAAATCCACCCTCTTAAAAACTTAATTACAACTGGATTTTCATCATGTCAGGCGCACTAAGTACACACGGAATTTTACTGCGAAAAGCTATCAAAAAAAGCCACTTAAGGGCTCAAGCAGCCCTCGAAGCTGCGCTCGCTACGGATGACTTTGATATTAATGAAACTGATAGTGACAAATACTCTGCTCTTGATCGCGCTCTACTTAAGAGAGATATAGGGACTGCCAATCTTTTATTAAACCATGGGGCAACTAGTAGCCCACATTTAGTATGGATCGCGGTAGAGCTTGATAGAGAGCTCAAATCTTACGAATCTCACACTCTTGCAAGTAGAATTGTGAAGATGGTATTCGAAAATTCACGTAAGCTTATTAATGGAATCGGCGACGAAGGAGACTCCCCTCTGCTCTGGGCCATAAAAGGAAAAAGGTACGAGCTTGCAGCCACTTTAATAGACTGCGGCGCTGATCTGAATTTCACGACTAAAACAGGCATGACGCCTTTAATTTTGGCGATCTCAGATGGATTGACTTCAGCTGAGGCCAATCTCTTTGCAAGAGAAATATTAACCCGCACCGGCTACGACATTATCAATCAGCCCCGCGACCCCGCAGGCAAAAAAACACCCCTCACTTGGGCCCTAGCAATGGAAAACTTTGAAATGGTGAGGCACTTTCTTTCTAATGGCGGGGTCTTCCCAGACAACCCACGACCCCATACAACACCTCTCATGCAAGCTGCAAAAATCGGAGACCTTAAGTTGGCCCGTTTTTTGATAGCACAACACTTAGACCCTACAAAAAAATTGATTACGCTGGAAAGTGACGCTGAGATCAGCGCCTTAGATGAAGCCATTCGCAGGAACAAAGCAACGCTTTCTGCTTTTATTGAGCGAGTCAGTGAAGAGGGCCTTACCGCCATGGACTACGCCGCTGCTCATGAGAAAGAAGAGTTTATGCTTTTTTTACTAGCTGCTGGTGCGACGACGGTACCAGGCGCAAAGGAATGGGAGGATTACAAAGCGATTGTAAAAAAAGCGCAAGAATACGAAATACTCCAGCACGCTACCAGACTAGAGATTGTTAATTTTTTAACGAAGAGCCTTGTTATAACAGCTGCAATGGCGAAGGGACGCACGCCACTCATGAAAGCTGCATTTAAAGGTTACACAGATTATCTAAGCCATTTATTAAAAGACCCAGAAATCAAGGACACCATCGATCTCACGGATACCCATGGATTTAGCGCTGTACATCTTGCTCTTGCAATGGGGCACGGAGACACGGCCCTTATTTTAATGGCACATGGCGCTGATGTGGCAACCAGGCTACCGCCAGAAATATTCCCTTTGAGACCCGATTTGAGCACCCCCTTAAGCACCGCAATAAGCAAGGGGCTTCCCACGCCCGTTGTAGACAAAATTAGAGAAATACTCAGCCGCTGGAGCTCCATGAGATCTGCTTGGTGTACGGGTGTTGTAAGAGGTGGCTTAGCGAAAAGAAGAACCGCCACGCTCATGGCACCTGGAGCTGCACCTGGAGCTGCACCTGGAGCTGCAAGCCGTGTTGTGGGTGGAGCTGGCGCTGGAAGCAGCGCTTCAACTCCAGAGCTTTAATCCCAAATTCAATCTGGAGTACACACTATGTCCGGCGACCCTACTGTTGATTTATTGAATCATTTAGAAAAACGCACACTTACTGAAAAATTATTTAACACTTTTCTTGAGCATGGCGCTGATATTCATACCCCTGATCGCGATGGAGTCACCCCTTTGCATAGTGCGCTTATGCTTGAAAATTCAGATATAGCCCATCTCTTACTTAATCATGGCGCTAGTGCCGCTACCATCGACAAGCGTAATGGATCCACGCCTTTATTACTCGCAGCAAAATTCGCCAATCGCGCTCTTTTAGAAAGACTGATTAACCAAGCTGGTGTGGATATTAATGCGATAGGTAGAGATGGAATAACCCCCCTGCACTGGGCGATTACAAATAGGAACTTCGAGGCGGCTCATTTTTTACTTGATCTTGGCGCTCGTGCAGACAGTCAAACATTCAATGACAAAACGCCTTTGAGTACGGCTCAAGAATTTAAGCGGGTACCAGCCGCTGCTGACATTGCAAAAAAAATTCAGGATCAAATTGATGCAAACCCTGGCCGGGTTCCTCTGACAGCACCTCCGATAGAAAAGACCGGGGGGCGAAGCAAAACTGCCCTAGTTGTAGGAGCTGGAGCTGGCGCTGGATCGGCGGGAGAACCTGGAGCAATCTCTAGACACTCAAGCCCTTAAAGTATATATTTTGCGTATATACAAATTTTAAGGGATTAATTTAAATATGATCACAACTCGTGTCTTTCAATCAGGAAATTCTTTAGCCATTAGAATCCCAAAAGCGTTTCATCTCAGCAGCTCTGAAGTCGAAATATTTAAACGCGGGGATGAGCTAATCATTCGAGAAATCCCCCAAAATTTGGGCAAAGCCTTCGAGCTTTTACAATCTTTACCAGAAGATTTTTATGAAACACCTCGCATAGATACGCCCGCTCAAAAACGCGAGGATTTTTAAATGGCCTTTCGTTATATGCTGGACACGAATATTTGTATTTATATCGCAAAACAAGCGCCAGCCAAGGTCCTAGAAAAATTTCAAAGCTTGGAATTAGGCACTGTGAGCATGTCGATTATTACCCATGGTGAATTGCTCTATGGCGTCAAAAAATCACAGCACCCGCGGAAATCTGAAAAAATACTTCAGGAACTCAGCCATTTGATTATCCCCCTGCCAATGACTCCTGAAGTGGCGAGATGTTATGGCGATATTCGCGCAACTTTAGAAAAAAAAGGCACGCCCATTGGCAATAATGATTTATGGATTGCTGCTCATGCGATGGCTGAAAAATTAATTCTGGTGACCAATAACACCAAAGAATTTGCCAGAGTCCCCAAATTAAACATAGAAAACTGGGTATAAAACACCTGGAGATGCATGCTTAACCCATTGATTTATATTATTTTTTCTTAGCTCTCGGATGCGCCTTGTCATAGACCTCGGCTAAGTGCTGAAAATCTAAATGGGTGTAAATCTGAGTGGTAGAAATACTGCTATGACCCAATAATTCTTGAACCGCGCGCAAATTATGACTGGATTCTAAAAGATGCGACGCAAAGGCGTGTCTTAACATATGCGGGTGTAAATGCTGTGTGCCATAGAGCTGACCCCAGCGCTCGAATCTTTGCTGCACATAGCGCGCAGCCAGTCTTTTACCTTTTTGATTAATAAACAGCGCGTCTTCGTCTGGGACCGCATAATTTTTTCTGTACTCCAGCCATCTTGTAATCGCCTCCTGGGCTTTTGATCCCACTGGAACTAAGCGTGTTTTCTGGCCCTTACCAATAATGGTCAGACTCTGGGGATTAATATCTAAATCTTGGGTATTCACAGACAGTAATTCTGAAAGCCTTAAGCCCGAAGAATAAGTTAATTCCAGAATGGCCAAATCTCGAATTTCCATGGGGTCACTGGTTTTAATATTTAATAAATTCGACATTTGGTCTACGTCAGGCGCTTTGGGTAATTTCTTAGGCGATTTGGGTGGACGAATCCCCAGAGCTGGATTGTGGTCCGTGATATTTTCTTTAATTAAAAATTTATAAAGCGTTCGAATCGAAGAAAGTAATCTCGCAATAGATCTGCCACTTAAACCTCGACTGTGATTTTGCGCGACCCATTGTTTAATAATTTGGGGCGTAATAATTTTAAAATCTGAAATTTTCTGCTGGCTTAAAAACTTTAAAAAATTTTTAAAATCTTGCGAATAACTAATCAAAGTCTCTGGAGAGAGCTGCCGCTCGGTCTCGGCATATTTTAAAAAATCTTCCAGTAGATTTTTAAGCGACATGCGTCAGGCCTGAATTATTAGAATTAGTTTTATTAGTTTTATTGGCTGAAGCTGAGCTTATTAAAAAACTTGAAGACCCATAGCCTGCTTTCTTGGCGTGAGCGTTGGGGCTATTGGGTGAGTCAGGTAAATATAAGGGGCCACTTTGGCCGCAGCTGGAAAGCATTGAGCTGGAGCTGAAGATGAAAATCAAAGGTAATAAAAGAGAAAATAACACATGAGATATTTTAGACATTAGCATGGCGACACCCTGGCTTTAAATTAACAAATTTTACTTTTTTTGCCTTACTCCAGTCTATGTAGCTCACAGAATCATGGGCCTCCCAAAAGATTTTTTCTTCTAAAAAATTTTTAAATTTTGGTAGTTTTTTTAATTTATTTTTACGCACCTGCTCTTTCATTCCCTCATTCCATTGGATCAATAACGCTAATAACGCGATCAATAATTAAATTAACCAACACTTGATCAAGCGTTTCTATGTATTTTGCAGTGTCCTGCTTCACTCTCTCTTCCAAGTCAAAAGACCGAATTTGATTACACACAGCAACCCCTGATGTTTGAGACCCAGAAAGCGGAACAGCCAGACCCATTTCTCTCAGAAATTTCCCACCACTTGTCACTGGAACAGTCATTGAAACACCCAGCTGATTTATTTCTTTCGGTGTGATGACGACATAGGGATGCATATTTTTCATTTCATGGCCCTCGGTTGGATTTGGATCTACCCAATAAATATCGCCCTTTCCTGGAATATACCGTTTGACCATTTTTTATAATTCCCGACCTACGGAAGAACCCTCACGAGCCCATTCAGTGGCTTTGTTAAGCTCCCTCATATTTTTGGGCGTTGCCCCTACTAATAACTCTGACAAAGTATAACGTCGACGAGCATTAGATTTTTTTGTTCGAATGATCAGCTCGCCCTCCACCACATCCAGCGTTAACTTTGCACCCACTTGTATTTTCAAAAGCTTCATAATATCCGCCGGGATAGTTAAAACTGCTGCGCCACCTTGTTTGCGAACATTGACATCAATCATAAAAACACCTTCCACTCATAAAAAATTTATAATTATTAACAGCTCAACGGTAGCCAAAAAGTCTCACAAATGCAACACTTCTTTAAGACCGATCCTCCCAAGAATTCAGGTGTAGGGGCGAATCTTGTATTCAATGGCACTTACTTAAGGATCAGGTGTAGGGGCGAATCTTGTATTCGTCCCTGCTTAAGCCGCGGCATCTTTTGACATTCTTTTTTCTATCTTTTTTTTCAGCCTGCTTTTTTCATCAGCCCTTGGTCTAGAGAGCCGC
>CAMCUU010000041.1 GCA_945879065.1 Francisella tularensis subsp. holarctica | reverse complement strand
AATTTTATTTTGATTTTTAAATTAGCTTATTTGGGTATTGCCTTAGCGACTGTTATCTCTTCTGTTTTTAATGTCTCTGCTTTGGGATTTGTATTAATTAAGAAAAAAATCTGGGTCTTAGATCAGCACTGGGTCAAAATTGGATTAGTAGTAATTCTGGCAACTTTAGTCATGAGCGTGAGCTTGTATTTTTTATCTAATTTAACTCATTGGTTATCTTTAGGGTTGGTTTCCAGGCTTTGGCATTTGAGTATTTTATTAATACTGGGCGTCGTGATTTATTTGGGAATCTTGGGCTTATTTAGGATTCAAAAATGTCTTTAAAATCTTTTAAAAAAATAAGAATTATTAGGGGTTTAATTAATTTAAAATCTTATCAAGATCAACATCCAGAGCCGTCAGTTGTTACTATTGGTGCTTTTGATGGCTTGCATCTAGGGCATCAGAGAGTCATAGAGCAATTAGATAATTATCCGGGTAAAAAAATAATTATTTTATTTGAGCCGGTCTTGCCTAAAGAATTTTTTTCGAACAATAAAATTCCCAGAATTTCTAGATTAAGAGATAAGTTAATTTTTTTAGACCAGCTGGAAATAGACGCTGTTTTGTTAATTAAATTTGATCAAAAATTCTCAGAGCTAGCTCCCCAGGATTTTATAAAAAATATTTTAATTACTGGCTTGAATACTAGAGTTTTAATTATTGGGGATGATTTTAAATTTGGATTTAAACGCGCTGGAGATTTTAATTTATTAAAATCCCAGGCTTATTTTAAAACGTATCCTACTGAGACTTTATTTAAATTAGATCCATTAGAAAATCCTAAGAGAGTCGCTAGTTCTTGGGTTCGGGAATTAATCATGGCGGGGGATTTTCCAGGGGTTAAAAATCTATTAGGCCGGGCCTATTGTTTGACTGGAAAAGTCGGTCATGGGGATAAAAAAGGGAGAGTTTTAGGCTTTCCGACGATGAATATATTTTTAAAAAACCCCATGGCGGTCTCTGGGGTTTATTTAGTCAAAGTATCTGGAGTTAATGATCAGATTTTTTATGGGCTTGCGAATGTTGGCACCCGACCGACTTTGACTCAGGGCTTAAAAAGATTATTAGAAGTTTATTTAATCTTAGATCTCGTCTCTCCCCTGGCGGGAGAGACAGGCCTGAAGGCGGAGCCAAAGGCCAGAGAGGGGGCCCAGTTCAATACCGCCTTAAATGCCTATGGTTTAAACATCTCTGTCGAATTCGTACAAAAAATCCGTGATGAGCAAAAATTTGGCTCTCTGGAAGGCCTACGCGCCCAGATCGAAAAAGATCTTACCCACGCAAAACTGTTGGTAAAAATGCCTAGTTATTTAATCTCGAATTAATCTTCAAAAATTATCCTGCGCCCCGTTGAGTTATTAATAAAAAAATAAACAAAGGGGATTTTGATATGTCGGGTTCAAATAATTTTTCTTTGCCTAGTTTAAAGGACCTATATCCTTATATTTATCATCATGCACGTGCAGCGGTTTTAGCTCCTACTGGGGGCGTATCTCCAGACGCGTTTATTAGGCTTGTGAATGATGTTGTAAACGGTCGAGGCTCTCCCATTGATTTAAAAACCGTAGAAAACACCTTGAAGGCCAAAGTGCCTGTGGCTTTTGGTCAAGAGTCTTTGACGTTTTCTGATCTCTTAGATGCTATGAGAGATCCTGCTTGTTCACCCGATGAAATTTGTGGTGCGAGCCCAAGTTAAGAAATTTCAAAAATAAAATTATAAAAACTTTAAAAAAACGGAGAATTAAAAATGGCAGGAAGAAACTCAGGGATGCCTAGTTTATATACAACGACTACCCCATCAACGAGCTCAGGATCTTTGAGCGGTTCTTTGAATTCCAGCTCGTTTTATTCTTCTGTGCGTTCAGGACTTTCTGAGCTTGGCGGAAGCGGTGAGGGTTCAGCAGCAGAAGGGATTGTTTCCTCAGGATCTTCACGGTCGGCTAATAGTCAGGGAACGAATTATTTTAAATATATTATTGATGGCACAACAGGTGAGTTGCGCATGCTAACTTTTAGAGGGTTATTTGATTCTCGCCCCATTCCCCCAACTCGCGAAGAAAGAAGTGTTGAAGTATCAACGCCCTTTGCAGGTGCGTTGGCTCAAGCAGTTTCTGTACAAGATCCTGTGCCAGTAGCTACTGATACAGAGCTGGAAGATTTTTGGGCGCACGGCGTTTCTATGATGACTAATACAACGCGTTATAACCCTGATGATTATTCTCTAACTCCTGGTCATGACCCTCGCCGGTAAAAGAAAATAAGATGTTTGGATTCCAGTAAGTTTTTATAAAAAATTCGCTTGAATTTAAACCTCGTATCTCCATATCGCGGGCCTTGTTTTTTCAAGGCCCATTTTTAAGTAATTAAATAAAGCGATAGGGAGATTTTTTTTATGATTAATACCGAGCACAAGACCCGCGAGACCCATGGGTTTCAGACGGAAGTTAAACAGCTATTAAAATTAATGATTCACTCTTTGTATTCCAGTAAAGAAATATTTTTAAGAGAGCTGATTTCTAATGCGTCGGATGCGGCGGATAAATTAAGATTTTTAGCTTTATCAAATCCTGGTTTAAATGATAAAAGTTCTGAGTTAAAAATCAGAATAGAGCTAGACAAAGACGCGAAGACTTTGTCGGTGATAGATAACGGCATTGGCATGAGTCGTGATGATGTGATTGAGCATCTGGGGACGATTGCTAAATCTGGAACGAAGAATTTCTTAGACTCTCTCACTGGAGATCAATTAAAAGACTCTCAAATGATTGGGCAGTTTGGCGTTGGTTTTTATTCTGTTTTTATGATTGCCGATAAAGTCGTTGTGACTTCCAGAAAAGCCGGTCTTTCTGAGATGGAAGCGGTGAGATGGGAATCTGCTGGAGAAGGCGAATATTCTGTTGAGACTGTAGTCAAAGCCGATCGTGGGACCTGTATTACTTTGTATTTGAAACCAGAAGAATCTGAATTTTTAGAGATTTCTAGAATTAAAAATATTGTGAATAAATATTCAGATCATATTTCTTTGCCCATTGAGATGCGTAAAGAGTTAGAAAATAAAGAAGATAAAGAAAGTAAAGAAATTAGTTATGAAGTAATAAATAAAGCCACGGCGATTTGGACGAGATCTAAAGCTGATATTAAAGACGAAGAATATAAAGAATTTTATAAGTCTTTGGCTTATGACTATCAGGATCCTTTGAGCTGGACGCATAACAAAGTCGAAGGGAACCAGCAATTTACTAATTTGTTATTTATTCCCCAAAGAGCGCCTTTTGATTTATTTGATCGAGAAAGAAAATCTGGTGTAAAACTCTATGTCCGTCGTGTGTTTATTATGGACAACGCCGACATGCTGCCGCCTTATTTAAGATTTGTGAAAGGGATTATTGACTCGGCGGATTTGCCATTAAATGTGTCCAGAGAGATTTTGCAAAATAATAAATTAGTGGAAAAAATTAAGAGCTCCAGTGTTAAAAAAGTGTTGCAATTATTAGAAAAAATGGCGAGCTCTGAAGATAATTTAGAAAAAGAAAACTATGAAAAATTCTGGGATGCCTTTGGTCAAGTGATTAAAGAAGGGCCTGTGGAAGATCATGAAAATAGTGAAAAACTATTTGAATTAATGAGATTTGCGTCCACGCATGATGATTTAATTACTCAAAGAGTGTCTTTGAAAGATTATATAAGCCGTATGAAAGCCGGGCAAAAAGAAATTTATTATTTAATTGCTGAGTCTCATGCTGCTGGAGTTGGTAGTCCGCATTTAGAATTTTGCCGCAAGAAGGGTATTGAAGTTTTAATATTGTCAGACCGGATTGACGAATGGTTAATGACCGCTTTGACAGAGTTTGACGGTAAGAAATTTAAGTCTGTCTCTAAGGGCGAATTGGATTTAGAGGGCATTGAAGAGACTGAAGAAGAAAAAGAAGCGCATAAGAATCAAGAGAAAGATTTCGAGGCAGTGGTTAAACAAATGAAAGATGCTCTAGGCGCGAAAGTTTCTGAAGTGAGAGTCACCCATCGACTCACAGATTCTCCTGCTTGTGTGGTCAGTGATACCGATGCCATGAGTTTGCACTTGCAAAGAATGATGGCTCAGGCTGGGCAAAAAATGCCGGCTCAAGCGCCTGTTTTAGAAATTAATCCGACTCATAATTTGATTGTTAAATTAAAAGCAGAGCCGGATGATGCCAAATTCAAAGAGTGGTCTTATTTATTATTAGACCAGGCTTTATTGAGCGACGGCGCGGAGCTGGAAGATACGGTTGGGTTTATTAAGCGGATGAATCGGCTGTTGCAGTCTTAAAAATAGGATCTTAGTTTTGATGAGGCTTATTTTTAAACAAAGGTGTAGGGGCGAATCTTGTATTCGCCCTTGTGCTGTTTTATTGCTCGGTCTTTTCATGCTCAGCTTGACGGGCTGCATGACCATTACCAATCAAGTCCAAGCAGAAGTGATGGCGGCTAAGAATTATCCCGCAGCTTCCAGTGATTTAAATAAAGCGGCTAGTCCTAGTATTTCTAATGCACCGCCCATGATTAATTTAAAAAATTATCAATCTGTAGAGAACAGCCCAGACAGACCCTATCAAAGACCAGATATAGCCGTCGCTGTAGCTGTTTCTGGAGGCGGTTATCGGGCGAGTAATTTATTAATGGGTGTTTTACTGGGCTTAGAGCAATATCAAAACCCTAGTTTGAAGGGTAATTTACTCGAAGAAGTGGATTACTTTTCGACGGTTTCTGGGGGTGGTTTTGGCGTAGGGTATTATTTGTCTAGATTGAATTTATTTTTGAAAAATAAAAATGATTTAAATAAAAATTTCCCGCACTTTTCTTTAGCTCAAGCATTAAAACAAACTTTAAGTCAGCCCGCTCAAATGGGCTTAGGGTCTTTAAGCAATGCGTATACGGGCTCTGGCAATGTTTTAAATATTGATCAGTCAGGAGTGATTGAGCTTGGCGTAGATCACTATGACAGTTATGAAAAAATAATTAATCAAGGGGTCTTAAATGCTGGAGTGGGTTTAACACCAGGCATTAATTCTGGATTAGTCCTGGGTCAGCCTGATTTTACCTTGGGTGATGTTTTTATTCCTACGAACTCTTCTATCAAACCCCGTCTGCCCTTATGGATTGTGAACACCACGATTTATCAAAATATGGCGGTGATGCCGATCACGCCCGAAGTATTGCGGGCTTATCAGATTGATGGGTATCGGCATATGGGTAAAGTGGTCAATAGCATCGGTTTTAACTCGGATATTCACGCGAGTTTTGATTTTAATTTTCCCTATTCAGTGGCCCTGGCTGCTAGCTCTTCGGTCCCTTTTGCGATGCGGTCTACGACTTTAAATTCTAGTGCTTGTCCAGGAGGCTGTTATTTACAATTATTTGATGGGGGTCTATCTGATAATTTAGGCATTGCGAGTGCTTATAACGTTTTAATTCAGGATCCTGCAAAAATAAAATTATTAATTGTCGTCGATGCAGGTAGCACACAGCCTCATGCTTTTTCAGCTAATGCGACGCCTCCTGGTATTTTTTCGATGCTCTGGCAAGTCATGAATTCGGGGATTACCTCTTCCAGATTATTAGTTCGCAATAATGTCGGGCAATTAGGTCGTGCTCTCATGTGTGAAAATGGTGCCAGTCATGTGTTTATTGTGTATTTAGATCTTAGCCAAAATAAAGACGCTGATGGGATTCCTACTAGTTTAGTTTTAACGCCCGCCCAGCAAGCTAGTTTATTAAAAATTGGCCAAGACTTGGTTAAAAATAATCTTGTTTTAAACCAAGATTTTCCCAAGTTTCTCAAGGGGGATAACACCATCGGCGCTTGCCCTGCAAAAGAATTACCTTTGGGGGCTTATGATGTGTCGATGTTGGGGTAATAGGAAATGACTGAATGATTAAAATTTTGGATGAGGCGGATCTGCTTCAAAACTTACGAAACAATCACAATCCTTTCTTCAAAGACTACTTCGCTTTTTATTCTTCTTGGTTAGGTGGAATCACCCAAGAGCCTTATTTCATGCTGGTTCCCATGGATGATCATCTGGTCACTCGGGGTGATGGTGTTTTTGAAACCATGAAATCTATTAATCATAAAATCTATTTATTAGACGAGCATCTAGACCGCTTTTTTTACTCAGCGAGCTCTATCGGCCTAGTGCCTTGTTTTAATCAAGAAAAAATCAAAGAAATTATTTTACAAACTTTAAAATTTGCAGCGGATAAAAATCCTAATCTAGCCAATTTTATGGTCCGAGTTTTTCTATCTCGCGGCCCTGGGAATTTTTCCCCGAGTCCTTATGATCCCGTGGGTTCGCAGTTTTACTGTGTGATTACCAAGTTTTCTCAAGCCCCTACGGAAAAATATGAGCAGGGGGTTTGTATTGGCCAAAGTGCCATTCCCAGTAAACCTTCTTGGCTCGCTAAGATTAAATCCTGTAATTACCTGCCCAATGTCTTAATGCGCAAAGAGGCCATTGATAAAAATTTAGATTACGTGATTGGCCTCGATGAGCATGGTTTTATTACAGAAAGCGCGACGGAAAATATAATTTTAATCAACTCAGCTGGAGAATTAATCCAGCCCTATTTAGATTTTATTTTAAAGGGCACGACGATGACGCGGCTTTGTGAATTAGCCAAAAATCAGGGCATTAAAATAAAGACCCAAAATATTTCTATTCAAGATTTACTTGCAGCCCAGGAAGTCATGATGGTCGGAACCAGTTTTAGTGTCTTACCCGTCGTGCAATTTGAAGGTAAAAAAATAGGGCTCGGGGAAAGTTTGGGTAAGCCGGGGAAATATTTTCAATTATTTAAAAATTTTTTAGATCAAGATATGTGCACCCAATAGAGCAATAGGAATTAATCACATGCTATTTCAACTATTTTTCAAGCCCCTCAAATTTTTATTGTATGGCTTATTAGCTTTAATTTTATTTTTTATTTTTTTGTTAATTTTAGGGGTCTTGTTTGTAATTTTATTTATTAACCCTAATCACTATAAAGCCCAAATAGAGCAAAATTTTTATGAGCAAACCCATAGAAATTTAAATATTTCAGGGGATATTCACTGGAGTTTCTTCCCCAGTATCGGTGTTTCAATAGGTTCTGCAGAGATTTTAAATCCCAGTGGTTTCTCTAATGATTTTTCTAATAAGACGCCTAGTAATTTCGCAAGCTGGGACAAAGCCAGTATTTCTTTGAGCCCCTGGCCCTTGGTTCATCAGGTGATTGCTATTAACGCTATTAAAATTAGCAGCTTGAAAATTAACTTAATTCAAACATCCCAAACACCCCAAAATTTAAATAATTTAAATAACTGGAGTTTTAATTTTAAATCTCCAGAAGCGCCCGCTAATGCCAGCGCTGTTCAGACTTCTCAACTCTCTCTTAAATCTCCAGCTCCAGCTAAAAAAACTAATACTTCTTGGCCCTTGGTTTTTAAAATAGGAAGTTTAATTATTAAAAACGCCCAAGTGTCTTTCCAAGATTTTTCTAACTCTTCTAATCCTCTTAATTCTGCTAATCCTGCTAATCCAGGCCGGGCTTGGGTGTTTAAAAATATTAATCTTCAAGCTAAAAATTTAGCGCTAGGTCAGGCGTTTCCGTTTAATTTTAATTTAGATTTTGTGAGCCCTGATAAGACCAATATTCACTGGGATTCCCAGGCTGAATTATTAATTAATCAAGATGATTTAAGTTTAAATAATCTGACAGCCTATTTAAAAACAACCCATGACCAGTCAATGCTCACGGGTTTTATTAAAATTAATAATTTCAGCGCCCCTGAGATTAATTTAAATCTGATGCTCGATCAGTTGGATTTAGCTGATTATTTTAATTTCCATGGGGCTGTTTTATTTCTAGGTGCCTCGACTATTACGGCCAATTTAAATACAAAGGGTCTGACTCCAGATCAATTTCCCAGTTCTCTTAATGGGAGCATTCATGCGGATATCGCGAATATTGTTTTAAAAGGCGCGGATTTGAGAGAAATTCTGAGTGTGATTAATCAAAGCGTCGATAGCCTGATGCATGCTTCTGGGATCAAAAGTCTTTTAAGTTCTTTGGGTATTTTAAAAGAAACGATTCCTGGCGTGGATCCTTCGAAGAGCACCCAGTTGGGTAATTTGACTTACCAGTCAGAAGTCAATCAAGGCGTGGTTCAAAATAAACTTTTAGTGCTCAGCAGTCCTGATTTTAAAATCAAAGGCCAGGGGACGATTAATTTAAATAGTGAGCAAGTTAGCTATCAATTATCTGCTTTTTCTCTTAATAAAAACGGCGAGCGGTCGGGTTTGATTATTCCCATAATGATTCAAGGGCCTTTTTCGAATATTCAAACCAAGGTTGATTTCTCCAATTTACTCAATCAATTCCAGAGCGAAAATCAAACTCAAAGCCCAGCCGCTGAGATCAAATCAGATTTAAAACCAGATTTAAAACCAGATCTAAAAAAAGCAGGTCAGGATTTATTAAATAATTTAAAAAATAATTTTCAGGGATTAGTCGGCGGTGAATAATTTTCTGGCTCAAGGCTTTGCTGAAAAACTAGCTGGGGTCCTAGATCAAAATAATCCCCATAATCCTATCCAATATGCCCTGCCTCTAGATGGCCAATTAATTAATTTAAATAATTTAATCGGCCAAAAAATAATTCTGGAACATGTTGAAACTATTCGCTGTGTGGCCTGCCATAGGATTATTTCTAAATCTTTCCAGCAGGGTTATTGCTTTCCCTGTACTCAAAAATTAGCCCAGTGTGATTTATGTATTGTGAAGCCCGAGCGCTGTCATTATCACTTAGGGACTTGCCGAGAACCCCAGTGGGGCGAGGCGCACTGCCTGCAAAATCATATGGTTTATTTAGCCAATACGTCTGGTTTAAAAGTAGGAATTACCCGAGAGAAAAATATCCCCAGCCGATGGATTGATCAGGGAGCGAGCCAAGCTTTACCGATTTTTAAAGTCCCGAATAGATTAATCTCGGGAAAAATAGAAATTATTCTGGCCCAGTATGTCAAAGACAAAACTGACTGGAGAAAGATGCTCAAAGGCCCTGGGGAAAATTTAAATTTAATCGAATTAAAAAATAATTTATTAAACCAGGCTGAATTAGAGTTAAAAAAACAGGGGTTTTTAGATTTTTTATTAGGGCCAGAGAAAGAAGAAGAGAAAGAAAAAGAGAAAGAAATAAAAATTAATTACCCAGTTTTAAATTATCCCGAGAAAATTACGTCGCTAAATTTATTAAAAACCCCCCGTCTTGAAAGTACTTTACTGGGCATCAAGGGCCAGTATTTGATTCTCGAAGCAGGGGTGTTAAACAGTCGGAGTCTGGCCGGACTGCTGGTTTCGTTGAAGCAGAGGTGTTAAACAGTCGTCTGTTGGTTTCGGTCCTGAGGCCACCATTTCCATTTCAGATCCTGCGGTAGATTTAGCTCGTTCTTGTTGAATAGAGCCCATCGATCCATAGCCTCGTGCTGCGCCTGAAGTGGACCCGCTTGCTCGAGTTTGCATGCCAAACACCGCTGCAATTTCTCCCGTGATTTTCATAGCATCGGTGGGGTGTTTTACTGGGGAGCGGCAAGTGAAAAAACGCCGATGGGCTAATTCATGACCATGCCTTGTTTGCCATTGTATAAAACTAGCTTTTGTTAATTCTAAGTAATCCCTGGAGTCGCCTAAATAACTGAGCTGAATTTCCGAAAGATTTTTTTTCAATATTTTATAAATTAATTCATTTTCGAAAATAAATTTTTTATGCCGGCCTAAACCTCGGCTAGTAGTCAGTCCCTTGTAACTCTCAGCAGCTTCAATGGCATTTGTAATGAGATGCGTAGCGATGGCGTGATTGCTGTTGATTAAATCTTGCTGGAGATCACCCAATTTTTCTGAAATCTCTAATAAGTGAGAAATCACGCCAGTCAGTGGTCCTGGAGTTTCTAAAAGTGACCTGAAAGCGGTTGTAAGATCAGCAAGATCAGCGGCTCCTCCAGCTCCCGCTGTATTTCCAGCAGGCAATAAATACTGAATGAAAAGTTGTGAAAGTTTGAAGGCTGGTTCTTCTTCTAGAGAGTCTTCGAAAATTACAGCTCCAGCTCCAGCTCCAGGAGCTTCTTTTTGCTTTTCTGTTTTTTTTATTTTTGGAAGCTCCGAAGCGCGACAACCACTGGTGAGATAAGAAAAAATTGGCCGGTCAAGATATTCAGCGTCACTGGTAAAAATTTCCTCATCCAAGCCATGCATCACCGGGAATTTGGTTTCTTCGTATAGTTGATCTAATGATCTAGGATCTCTGTCTTTTTTAACAAAGCTGTCTTCATCTAAGTCATACAATTTACCAGTGAACTTGCTACGAAATTTTTCTGCTGGCGGGGCGCTGGGGGTTGCTATGGGGGCAAGAGTTCTTAAATTTTCTAAAACAAATTTTTTAATATCCCCAATTATCTGATTAATTTGCTCAATCTTGCGCTGATTTTGTGCGTTAAATTCTAATAAAGACCAGCCCTCGGCTTCTAAACAATCACGGCGAAGATCAAAAGGAGCGCCAATAATCTTGTCATCTTCGTCGTAGCTTATATGGAGGCGATTCCAGGGAGAGGTGACGCAGAAAGCTTTAAATTGAGGTCCATCTGCCTTTGAGCTTGGAAGCTCGGCCTCTTCATCTTCTTGTCGTTTTTTCTTTATGTCTTCAGGGCTTTGAAGATCAATCAATTTTAAGCTGGCTTCCAGGGGGTAGCCTGCATCATCAAAATCAATGCTTTGATTCAAAGCAATATGAGCGGCTTGAAGCTGGGCTAAAAGCTGGATTAAAAATGCATGAAAATCATCATTACCCATCGCACTAGGTTGTGATATTTGCAAGGTTCTGGGTCGAGCTAAGAACGCTAATTTAGGGTGGTCAGGGTAAATAGGGGAAGGTTCTAGGTTCTCTAAGTCGGAGCTATCTGAAAATTCAAAATCAGGATTGCTCTTAATTAAATCAAGAACAATTTTTTCAACTTGACCTCGAATGGCTGGATCATCTCCTAGGGTTAATCTTAGAGTTAATCTTGGCTCTGGTTGGGCAGTGTAAGGAGCTCCGCTCATAGTTGTATTCTTGATTTATTATGGATTTCGCGAACTTAATCAGATGGGGTGCTGGGGTCAAGATTTTTTGGATTATTTTTGCGGGGTCGTTGAAAGATACTGGTTATCGATATATGATAATTTTCAGTGAGGAGTTGCGCATGATTAAAAGTTTTAAAACAAAAATTGCAGAAGATATTTTTGATGGAATTGAGTCCAGAAATTCGAGAAAGTTACATTCTGATTTACAGGCTAAAGCGGTCAGACTTCTTGATCAGATCAATGCTATTACAGATGTGGAAACCCTCAGAGTACCGCCTAGCAATCATCTTGAGAAATTAGTTGGGAATTATAAAGACTATTGGAGTATTCGAATTAATAAGCAGTGGCGCGTTATTTTTAGATGGGTTGATGGTAATGCCCATGATGTCGATATTCTTGATTATCACCCATAAAAAATCTTAAAAATAATATGTTTAATATTCTAAAGGAGAATAAAAATGACCTTACCTAAAAATAGAAAACCAACCCATCCTGGCGAAATGCTCTGGGAGGAATTTATTAGTCCTATGGGTTTGACTCAAAAACAATTAGCAGAGCATTTGGGTTGGACCACGGCCAAGCTCAGTGAAATTGTGAATGGTCGCAGGGGGCTAACGGCAGAGTCTGCTTTAGCCTTGGCAGATGCGTTTGGAATGGAGCCTGAGTTTTGGTTGAATTTACAATCTAGCTGGGATCTTTGGCATGCAGCCCAGCAGCACGTGCATTTGAAGAAAATTGCGGCCTAATCAAACCCTCTAACAAGCCCACCTGCCCTGGTGTGCTATTTAGACAAGGGATAAACCCAAATTTTTCCCCGCCCGATTGTAAAAATAATTCTTTATTTTGAAGGGCGATTTCTTCCAGGGTTTCAATACAGTCCATGGAAAACCCAGGGCAGATGATTTGAATATTTTTTATATTTTTTTCTCTGGGTAATTCTTGTAAAACTTGATCTGTATAAGGCTTTAACCAGGCCTGCGCACCTACTCTGGATTGAAAAGTGACTAAATAATCAGAAGACTTTAAATTTAAACTTCCAGCTAATAATCTCGCTGTTTCCTGGCATTGAAAATAATACGGATCGCCTCTTTGAATATTAATTTCGGGCAGGCCATGAAAAGAAAAAATTAAAAGCTCGGGTGTGCCATGAATTTTTTGATAGGCCAAAACGGATTGGGTTAGCGCTTGGATATATAAGGCATGGTTAAAATAAGAATGAATAAAAACAAGATCTGGAATTTTATTCTTATTTTTAAAATACTGAGCAATTTGATCAAAAACTGGCGCTGTGGTGGTTGCTGAGAACTGGGGATAGAGGGGCAAAATAATTATTTTTTTAATGGGTGATTTGATATCTAAAATATTAAAAATACTCGGCTTGCTATAAGTCATACAAGATTTTACTAAATAATTATTTCCCAGTTTTTCTTGTAAGTTTTTTTCTAAATTTTTCATGTGAATTAATAAGGGCGAGCCGTCTGAGTTATTTTCAGGCCCCGTCCAGACGGCTTGGTAAACTTTTTGAACTTTAGAAAGCCTGAAGGGAATAATTAAAAAATTGACCAAAATAAATCTTAAAAAATAAGGTAAAGAAATAACCCGGCGGTCCATTAAGAATTTTCTCAAAAATTTTTTAATAGAAGGTTTGGAGCAAGAGTCCGGCGTGCCCAAATTAACTAATAAAACTAAATTAATATCATTATTAATATCACTCATGATAATGCGCACTCATGGAATGAACTAAGTCGACTAAAAATTTTACTTTTCCAGGATCAATATCTGGGGTGATCCCATGACCCAAATTAAAAATATGCCCCGGGTGAGAGCCTGCTTGAGAAAGTATTCTGGATACTTCCTGGTGAATTTGATCTTCAGAACTGGATAAAACACAGGGGTCTAAATTTCCCTGGAGAGCCGTTCTGTTTAAATTAATTTCCCGCGCAGTTTTTAAATCCATGGTCCAGTCCAGGCCCAGACAATCAGCGCCAGAGTTAGATAAATTTTCTAGAAATAATCCGCCGCCTTTGGTAAACAAAGTAATAGGAATTTCTGGATATTTAAATTTAATATTTTTAATAATTTGGGTCATATAAAACAAAGAAAAGTGTTGGTACGCATGGGGTGTTAATAAACCTCCCCAGGTATCAAAGATCATGACACTATCAACCCCAGCCTGTATTTGGGCTAAAAGATAATCCGTCACGGCCTGAGTCAAAATAGCTAATAATTGATGTAAGACTTCAGGGGCTTGGTACAGCATTTTCTTAGGCGCTGAGAAGTCTTTATTTTTAGATCCTTCGCCTTGGATCATGTAGCAAGCCAGCGTCCAGGGGCTGCCTGAAAAGCCAATGAGCGGTTTAGAGTTTCCCAGGGTTTTCTTAGTTATTTTGATAGCGTCTACGACATAAGCTAATTGCTCAGAAGGGTTAAATTTTATTAAATTTTTAATATCTTCTAGATTTTTAATCTTATGCTTAAAAACAGGCCCCTCGCCTTCTTTAAAATTTAAGCCCAGGCCCATGGCATCTGGAATAGTTAAAATATCTGAAAAAATAATGGCGGCATCTAAGTCAAATCTTTCCAAGGGCTGAAGGGTGACCTGGGCTGCTAATTCAGGATTAGTGCAAAGATTCATAAAGCTGCCGGCTTGCTCTCGAATCTTTCTGTATTCGGGTAAGTACCGACCCGCCTGACGCATGATCCAGATTGGGGTGTAACTTACTTTTTCTTGTCTTAAGGCTTTTAAATAATTGGAATTTTTCATTTTTTAAAACACCGGCTGGTAGGAGACGCGAGAACGATCGGTTTCCCAGAGGGTTATAGAATCTAAATTAATATCTGGAGGGAGATTTTTTCTTAATTCCCAGTAAATAAAAAAACTAACATTTTCCGCCGTGGGATTTTGATCTTGAAACTCTGCGAGGTCATTCAAATGATAATGATCTAGTCGTTCAATAATGGGTCTCAGCGCCGATTTAATATCCTGGAAATCAATGCCAATGCCAATTTTATCTAATACTTCAGTACTGACATGAGCTTCTACCGTCCAATTATGCCCATGAAGCCGGGCGCATTTACCCAAGTGACCGTGGATAATATGCGATGCACAAAAATCCATCTCTATAGTCAAATTAAATAGATTTTTATATAAATTATTTTCTTGATTTTTTTCTAGCATTTTTTCTGGCTTTCATCATTTTAAAAATTTGAAGTCGCGCACTTTAAAGTCTTTAGGCGTTGGGCTCAATTAATTTTTTTGTAATTTTTCGTATCTTCTAAAAATAGAAAACTCGTTCACCAAAACTTGTGTTAAAATTTGGCGCTTAAAAATTTAAGGATTTAAAAATCGGAAATCATAACCATGTTAGACCGACCAAGAATCGTAAGCATGACGCCCCATAATGATTACACTATTGATCTTATTTTGTCAGACGGCAGAAAGCTTAAATTAAATATGAGAAATTTCTTGAATTCACCGGCTTATAAAAAACTCTTAAATCTAGGGTTTTTCTTATCAGCGAAGCATGATTTTCGAATTATCTACTGGGACGATATGCATGATATGCATATTGACCAGATTCTCAATTTTGCTGAGCCAATGTAAAAAAATCATCTAACACCTCCCAAAAATCTTCCAAATCTGGGCAGGTTATTTTTTTAATTTCTTTTAATTGATTTCACCAAATTGCTTCTGTAATTTCCGCAGGTGTTTTTTTTGTCATATCGGCGAAGGCCGGTATCCAGAAATAATTTTTAAATCATTAAATAATCAGGAGTTGAATTATGCGTGGAGAAGATAAAGGTGGACCAGGAGATAATCCAATGCTGCAAGCTAGCGCCACTCGAGCAGGAGATGCTTTGTTAGCTGGAGCTGGAGCTGGATTTGGAGGTTATGGTTCATCTCAAACTGGAGACACGGCGCTTGACGTCAGCGCCAACCCAAGTGCACGAACAAGCAAACCCTGTAAAGAACGTATTTTTGGTAAGCTCCCTAGCGAGCGTGCGCCAAGAGTTTGGATACTTGCTTTTTTATTATTAGAAGTTGGTTTTTTAGCGGCTTCCTTTGCTCAAACAAAAGGCTCTCATTCTGATCCCGCAGGTTTATTGGCTGAAACATTAAAAGCGCAACATGCCGCCATGCCGATGGTTCTTGGCTCTTTAGGCTTGGGTCTAGTTCTTGCTGCAGCAGCGGCTCGTAATGTGTTGAATTTTAAGCGCCAGACAAAGGTCATTAGAAATAGCCGAAGAACAACTCCAGTCTCTAAAAAAATAACAACAGCGGTTTCATCTTGCTGTGCTTATCTGTGGTGTATGGAGTGGTTTAAATATCCCGATCAAAAATTAGTGGTGGGAAGTGTCTTAGCTTTAGCTTCTAGCGTAGTGGGCTTGATGAATATTCCTTCACATGGCGTGATGTCAGGCAGTGCGACGGGTAGTTATTTTTGGGATGCCGTCATGGGTGCGAGCTTAGTGGCCGCGACCCTTGCGACTCTTGCCGCTTGGGCTGCAGCACGCGCGGTGGCTCCAGTGGCTTCAGCATCTACGGGTGCTGCAGCTGATCATCTTGCAAGCTCTGGTAATCTGAGTGATGGCGGTGGATCTGGACTCACTGACGGGGTGCCAAAAGTGCCTCTATCACGTTCGGGCGTTGGAGCTCCGTCCCCTTGGCCAGAGGCCAGAGTAGTAGGTGCTCCATCTACCAATAGAGCTCAAGGAAGAGGTGGTAGAGCAGCAACGTTATTAGCAGACCCACATTTAGATCCAACCGGTGCTGAAGCTCCAGGTCTTCCTGGTTCAGTTGATGGTAAACCTAATCAGACACCGAAAGGGATGCCTGAAATGGCTCATGAAACTCCTGGGGCGCTTAGAGTCGCAAGTACAAGGACACCAGCAGGAAAAAAAGACGGAGCAGCTCTGGCAGGAGGGCTGGGTAACCGCAGCGAAGGAAGACGCTATGGCGCAATGGCTGCTGCAGTTCTGGTGGCTCCTGGTCAGGCTCCTGGTCAGGCTCCTGATAAGGCTCCTGGTCAGGCTCCTGGTCAATAAAATCTAGTCTGTTCGGGAAGCCCCAGGGCTTCGAATCCTAATCGGCGGAGTTTGCAGCTATCACAAGTGCCGCAAGCTTCGCCTTTTTCATTGGCGCGATAACAGCTGACACTCAAATGATAATCCACGCCTAAAGAGAGCCCCAAGGCAATGGTTTCTGATTTAGAGAGTTTTAATAAAGGCGCTTGGATTTTAAGTCCCTGATTTTCAATACCCGCTTTAGTTCCTAGATCTAAGACTTTTGAAAAAGCCTGGATAAATTCTGGGCGACAGTCGGGATAGCCGGAATAGTCCACGGAACTCACCCCAATAAAAATAGTATTGGCTTGAATGATCTCAGCGTAAGAAGCGGCAATAGATAAGAAAATAATATTACGAGAAGGCACGTAGGTGTTGGGAATAGCTTGGCTTAAATTTTCTTCTGAATTTTTTACCAAGATTTCTCCATCTGTGAGCGCAGACCCACCCATTCGGCCCAGATCTTGTAATTGAATGATTCGATGTGGGCGCTGATAAGTTTTAGAAATAACTTCAGCGGCTTTTAATTCGGCACGATGTTTCTGGCCGTAATCAAAACTAATGGGATAGGTCTCATAGCCCTGAGATTGGGCGAGGGCTAAGCAGGTTAAGCTGTCTAAGCCGCCGGATAATAAAACTACGGCTTTAGTAATTTTTCTAACTCCCCCGTCGCATGCATCTCCAGCATAATGTCGCAGCCGCCAATGAGCTCGCCATGAACCCAAAGTTGAGGAAAAGTCGGCCAGTTAGCCATCTTGGGTAGAGTGGCTCGAATATCTGGATTTTCTAAAATATTCACGCTGGCAAATTCCACATCGCATTCGATTAAGCATTGAACAGCGCGGGCTGAAAAGCCGCAGTGAGGATGATCCGGCGTGCCTTTCATATAAAGTAAAATAGGATTGTTTTTAATTTGATCGGTAATTTTATTTTTTACTAATTGTTCGATGGTTTCTGAAGGGGTCATGTTTAAGTAGTCCTTAGTTAGAAGTTAGAAGTTAGAAGTTAGATTGTTATTAAAATTAAAAATTAACTAAAAATTCCAGAGATCCCGCCATACACGCCAAAAGCCGCGGTAATTAATAAAGCTGCTCCAGATAAATATGCGTACCAGCCCTTAAGTTTATAAGGCTCAGGAAGGGCTTTGATGCTGAGTAAAAATAAAAAGCCCAAAACAATAGGTAATAGCAAAGCGTTCATGACATTCACGCCGACGCTTAAGTTAATTAAATTCACCCAGCCTGAGGCGACTAAGATTCCGCCAAAAATTAAGACCAATAAATAAGTCAAATAAAACCAGGGGGCGTCTTTGGGATGGTGTTCTAGAGATCTTTTATAGCCTGTTATTTCACCCAATCCCCAAGCAGCTGTGAGGGAGACAACGATGGCTGCAATACTCGCAGCACCGATCATTCCCAAAGCAAAAGCAAGTTTGGCAAAGCTAGAACCTAGATAAGGCGCCAGGGCGTGGCTGATTTCTTGGACGGTTTCCAGGGGGGCATTCGGATGAGCATGACTGAAATGCGCTTGGCCCAACGTTGCCGCGGTCATGATTAAAGCACCGGCCATCACCAGCTGAGTAATAATTGCGCCAATAGCCGTGTCCCAGCGGGCAATTTTTAAATGCTGTGCATTTAAGCCTTTATCAACGACGGCCGACTGTTGATAAAAAATCATCCAGGGCATAATCACGGCGCCAATATTGGCAGCGGCTAAATATAAATATTGAGAATTACCCAAGGGCATATGAGAAATCTGATTTAAAATTTGCTTAACAGACGGGTGAGCCATCCAGGCTAGTAAAATAAAAAAGAATTCAAATAGGCCAATAAAAATCGCAATGCGTTCGACGGATTTATAAGACCCTGTTAAAACCATCGTGCTTAATAAGCCGACGACTAGGATCATGACGGCCCAAGCGGGGATTCCCAGTAAAGCGCCGACGCCGGCTAAGCCACTAAATTCGTTAATAATGGCGCCAATGCAGCAAATAATTAAAGTCGAGACTGAAACCCAGGCCCAGAAAGATCCAAATTGTTTTTTAATTAATTCCCCATGGCCTTGTCCTGTGACTAAGCCCAATCTCACCGTGAGCTCTTGGGCAATAAATAAAATAGGGATTAAAACCAGCTGGAGTAGTAATAAGCGATAGCCCCACACAGCCCCGCTTTGAGCGGCGGTAATAATACTGCCAGCGTCAGTGTCTGCGAGCATGACCACTAAGCCAGGGCCTAAGAGAGAGAGTAAAAATAAGAGGCGGGGAGTAAAAATTTTTGGAATGATTTTACGCACGAAAATACGATCTCCATTAAAAAAATAAGCAAAAAATAAGCAAAAAATAAGCGGGAGATCGTAAAGTAAAACCTTGGTTAATTAAAATTGTTTTTTATTTATTTTTTAA
>CAMCUU010000040.1 GCA_945879065.1 Francisella tularensis subsp. holarctica | reverse complement strand
CTTAGAAATAAAAATTATTAAAAATAAAAATAATTTTTTTTCAGAAGAAGAGCGCTCTTTGCAGCCTTCTGTCATGACCGTGATTAGGTCTTTAATTAATAGTTTTAAGAATTTTAAAAGTTTTAAAAATTTAGATTTAAACTTTTTTGGATTCTATGGCGCCTTGGGTTATGAGCTTATTTTTGAATTTGATCCCATCGTCTTGGCTGAATATAGAAATAAAGATAAAAATAAAGATAAAAATAAAGATAAGAAAGATAAGAAAGATAAGCCTGTTAAGTTATTTCATCTTTATTTTCCAGATGAAGTTTTAGTTATTAATAGACGGCTGGAGACGGCTGTTAAATATGGTTTAGAGATAAAATTTGATAATAATTATTTAAAAAAAATTAATAATAAAATTTATGAGGATTTAAAATTAAAAAATTTAAATTTTAATTTAAATAATCTTAAAATTAATTCTTTAATTTCGGATTCTCTTTACGAGCAATGGGTTGATCAAGCGAAAGAATTTATGAAGAAAGGCGAGATTTTTGAGCTGGTCTTATCTCGCGGTTTCGAAGCTGATTTATCCCAAAATTTAGCTGGAAATAGCGAAAATTTTTCTAGTATCTTTCGTCGAATGAAAAAAAATAATCCGAGTCCTTATGAATTATTCTGCCAGTTTGGCGATGAGCAATTAATTGGGACCTCTCCAGAGATGTTTGTGCGAGTTGGGTCTAAAAAAATAGGGGAAGAATTTAAATTAAGAATAGAATCTTGCCCTATTTCTGGGACTATTAGACGTGGTCAGAATGCAATGGAAGATGAGGTTCAAATTCGGGTTTTATTAAATTCTGAAAAAGACCAAGTAGAACTCACCATGTGTACGGATGTCGATCGTAATGATAAATCTCGCCTATGTGAGCCTGAAAGTATTAAATTAATCTCTAGAAGATCGATTGAAACTTATTCGAATTTATTTCACACCGTGGATCATGTAGAGGGAATTTTGCGACCTGAGTTTGATGGCATCGATGGTTTATTAAGCCATTTGTGGGCAGTGACGCTAACAGGCGCACCGAAGAAAAATGCCGTTCAATTAATAGAGAATTTTGAAGGCAGCTCTCGTCGTTGGTACGGTGGGGCGGTGGGCTGTTTAGCTTTGAATGGCGATGTGAATACGGCTATTACCATTAGGACCGTGCATTTTACCCAAGATGATACCCAAGATGATCCCAAGAATTTTAAAGCCTCTTATCGTGTTGGGGCGAGCTTAGTTTGGGATTCCGTGCCGATAGAAGAAGTGGAAGAGACTAAGACAAAGTCAGCGCCTTTTTATCATGCGCTTAATTTAGGTTTGAATTTAAATTTAAAAAATAAAGATAATAAAATTGGTGAGAAATTTGAGCAGTTTGAAAAAATAGGCCTGGGCTATAAAGCAATTATGATCGACAACCAGGATTCTTTTGTGCATACCCTGGCAGGTTATTTTAGATTGCTGGGCCTGGAGGTTTTAACTTATCGGTCGGGTGTGTCTGTTGAAAAAATTTTGGAATCTCAACCTGATTTAATTATTCATTCTCCAGGTCCTGGAAAGCCTTCTGAATTTAAAGTGCCTGAATATATTCAAGAATTTTCTGAGAAAAATATCCCGCAATTTGGCGTCTGTTTGGGCCTTCAGGGGATGGTCGAAGCTTTCGGTGGAAAATTGGTTTATTTAGCTAATCCAAGACATGGAAAAACCTGGTGTCTAACCCATAGAAATACGGATCTGATGGCAGGCTTAGATCAAGATATTTTAGTGGGCGCCTATCATTCGATTATTGCTGATAAAGACAGCTTTCCAGATTGTTTAGAGATTTTGGCTCAAAATGAACAGGGCGATATTATGGCCATTAAGCATAAAAAATTACCCCTCATGGCGGTTCAGTTTCATCCAGAATCTATCTTGTCTTTGTCAGGTAATTCTGGATTAAAAATAATTAAAAATACTATTGAGCAATTGGTTATTAAAAAATATGAAAGAAAATAAAACTAAAAATAATAGAGCCATGAAAAAAGTGTTGGCCATTGGTGGGGCGACACTGGATACCATTATTAAATATGAAGAAATGGAAACCCTGGTTCATCAGAAAAATAATTTTGAAGAGGCTTATTTATTATTAGCCGAGGGTCGAAAAATTGAAGTCACAGAACAGCAGTCGTTCAGTGGTGGAGGGGCGACCAATGCCGCGGTGGCTTTGAGTAAATTAGGTCTAGAAGCTGATTTATTTTGCAAAATTGGCCAAGATCCTGCAGGAGATTTTATTCTTAAAGAATTAAATTCTTATGGCCTCAAGCCCAACTATATCTGCCGAGTGGGTCATATTGGAACGGCGAGTTCTTTCGTCGTGCCTTCTTTAAGCGGTGATCGTACTATTTTTGCGTATAGAGGCGCTAACTCGACTTTATTAGCAGAAGAGCTTCCAGAGAAGGCTATTTTGGACGCTGATTTTTTGTATATTACCTCGCTCTCTAAAGCTTCTGCGGCGCATCTTCCAGAAATTGTAAAACTGGCAAAAACGCATGGGACTTTGGTCGCTATTAATCCTGGCAGTTCCCAGCTCAAACGGGGATCTGGATTTTTAAAAGAGAGTTTGTTTGGTATTGAAATTTTGATTTTAAATTACGAAGAGGCTCAATTACTCATGAGCTCTTTGCTTCAAGAAGAGCAAAGTGATCTAGAAAAAAATTCAGACAATCCAGAAAAAAAAGAAAATCAGCCCGCTCATGAGCAGTTATTAAATCAAACCCAATCGGCTTTTTCTTTAATCGAATTTTTTAAGAAAGTGCAAAAAGAAGGTCCTAAAGTCGTTGTGGTCACCAATGGTTCTAAAGGTGTCTATGTCTGCGAAGGTCAGACTTTGCTATTTCATCATGCGCTGAAAGTCATGGTGGTTAATACTTTGGGTGCTGGAGATGCCTTTGGTTCCAGCTTCGTAGGTGCTTATTTAACGGGCTCCAGTTTACAAGAAAGCATTCGATTTGGAGTTCTTAATAGCGCCTCAGTCGTCGGATATCCCGATGCTAAAACGGGCTTATTATCCAGAGAAGATATTCAAAAGAGATTAATTACTTTGGATGATCATCTATTAGAAACCCTGCCTAATTTAGAATGAAAATTTTTAATTTAATAAAGAGGTTGATTCGAATATGAAAAAAAATACTGGGATCTTATTAATTAGCATGATTTATATGGCCCCTGTTTTTGCGATAGCTGATATAAAAACCACTTCTATTAATCAATATGTTGCAGAATTACCCTCACAAAGCTCAGCTATTTTAGGTAGCACCAGTTTAAATCATACTTACTTACCCCTGGTGTTCTCTAGTTTTGAATTAAATTCAAGCGCTAGTCGGACTATTTCTGAAAGTGACTCTTATCCTCAAAATAATAATTCAGGCGGCGGGGGTTCAGGTTTTAGCTTCACGATGAATAACCAATCTTCCCAGTCACTTTATGTCTATATCCAGGGTTCGGTGAATCAGACCTGGGGAGCGGCGGCTTGCTTAACTAATTCTGCTAGTACGCAAGAATATATAGACAGCTGTGTGGGAACGGGTGGGATTTCTACCCCAGGGAATCCTGATTTTACGGTGTATTTCTCCAAGTCTTTATTTAATAGCCAAGCGACTTATGAGACAGCCACCCATTTTTTAAGCTGTCCTTCCAGTGTTGGGTCTAATTATGACTTAACAGCCTTTACTTTTACTTTAAGCTCCAGCTTGGCTTATGAGTTAACTATAGATTCCAGTGGTAATTGTTCTTTGGGCTTACTGTCTTAATTTTTATATTTTAAATTTTTTATTATATTTTTTTGAGTCATAAAACGCCTTGCCAATAAAACTAAAACTCAAAATAGCTGAGAGCGCTGCTGGAACATGGATAAAAATTTCTGCGAATAAAATTAAGCCCAAAATACCCATCGCATAGTGAGCGCCGTGTTCTAAATAAATAAAATTTTGCAATGTATTTTTATTTAATAATTTTAAAGTCAAAGATCGAACAAACACGGCTCCAATGCCTAAGCCAGTCATCATAATAATAGGATCTGGAGTAAAGGCGAAAGCACCTAAGACGCCATCTAAGCTGAAAGAGGCATCTAAGATTTCCAGGTAAATTAATAATAAAACGCCAGAAAGTTTTAAGTGGGATAATTTAAAGCCCAGGGCGTGTAATCCTAATTGAACTAAGACCCCTAAATAAAAAGCAATGGCTAGATTTAAATTAAATTTATTTAATAAAAATAAAACGAAAGAAAAGATTAAACCTAGTAATAATAAATCCCCAGGGATTTTAAAAAATAAAGTTAATAATTTTAATTTTTCTAGACTTAACCAGAAGTTTTTTTCTGAATTAATTTGCTTTAAAAAACTTAAAAAAACCATGATTAAAAACCCGGCGCCAAAGCTATATAAAACGCCAGAATTTTGGGTGACGGCTAATTGATATTGGCTGGGATCATGAAATGCTAGCATAAAAGCTTGTGTTAAATTTAAAGGCGTGCTGAGGTCAACAAGAATAAATGGCAATAAAAATCTCACGCCAAAAACGGCGATGGGTAGGCCTATCCAGAAAAATAATTTCTTATAAAAATAAGACATTTTTTTTAAAACTTTGGCGTTCACAATGGCGTTGTCAAAGCTGATAGAAAGCTCAAGAATGGCTAATAAAATAACAGTGCTTAAGTTATTTAAAATAAGATTTAAATTAATATTTAAACTGTGAGTTCTCTGGGAAAAATAAGAAAATAAAATAAAGCCCAGTAGGGCGAATATAGAAATTAAAATAGAAGAAAAAAAATCACGCATGCTAAAAAAATATCCTCATAAAAAAACCGCCTGGAGGCGGTTTTTTATTATACTAATTTTTTTAGATTTTAATTTTAAATCTAAAAAATTAATGGTGGTGGGAGTCGCAAGAACCGCCGCCACAAGCCCTGTTAACTATCATGGAGATCAGAGCACCGATTGCGAAACCAATCAAGCCCCAAGCAAATACCATCCAGTTAGCAGCGCATGCAGGTTCCATTCCATGAACGTACATGATCGAAATCAAAACGCCCAAAGCGAAGCCTAAAGAACATAGAACTTTAAATATGCATTTCATCGTTTATCTCCTATTGGTAAAATGCCCGGGCCCGAGTATAGAGAAGAATTTTTTTTTTGAGCAAGAATTAATAATGGTAAGAAAAAGGGGGCTATTTTAAACATGTCAGGGTTAGAATTGTCAGGGTTAGAATTGTCAGGATCAAAACTTTCGGGGTCAATATTATTCTCCGTGATAGCTATTCAAGCTTTCTGGAGAGGGTACACTGCAAAAAGAAAATTTTCTTTACCTAAAAGAGCATTCCACGAAACAAGATACTCTTTTTTGCCAATTGGAAATGGCCCAACAATCCATGAAGTCAGCCCTCCTGTTAAATTTATTGATGGTCCGTTTTCTTTAATTACGACAGCCAGCTTAAGGGCGATAGATGCTGGGCTTGCCATTGGTAAAGGTTGCTCAATTCCAAAAATTTATCTGATTGACTTTCAACAAAGAGTGATCGATTTTTGGAAAGATATAAAAAAAATTTTCAGTAAAATATCGAGTGCTTCTGAGATAGAAGATGCGGTGAAGGCTGATATTTATACCAAGTACTACTTTACTGAAATACTAAAAAAATACTCAGCAGGAAGAGCACCTAGTAGGTAGTTGTTTTGACGTTTGCGCTTATCTCAATGCGCTAGCTGAGACCTATAGCTTACGCGATTTTCGACTTTTCCGATGATTCAAGCTGCTGGGAATTAGCTGCTTGATATCGTCTCTCCCCGGCGAGGGCTTCCAATTAGCCTTAAGTTTTGCTTGAAAAATCTTGAATTGTACGGGCTCAGGGTAGGGGCGAATCTTGTATTCGCCCTCTATCGGATCTCGCACCTATAAAAATAAACTTAACTTGGTCGTATTTTTCAGGCTTTCAAATCAATCACCACGCACGAATATATTCAGGGCGTAAAGCAAAAAAATTGGCCATCGTTCTCTGGAAAATTGTGGCAGCGCAATTACTGGGAGCATGTGATTACTAACGAATATGAGCTGTATTTTATTCGTGAGTACATCAGCCATAACCCAGAAAAATGGGCCTCAGATGGCTTATTCTCAGAAAGTAAATTGCAGTCACACCACGGGCGAATACAAGATTCGCCCCTACCCTGAGACCGTACAATTCAAAATTTTTCAAGCAAAACTTAAGGCTAATTGGAAGCCCGCAAGGGGAGAGACGATGTCATAAAAACCGCACTTTTAGTCACGCCCGATGATGGTTACGAGCGGTGAAAATTGATTGCTTAAATTAGCAGTATTCGCTATTGAGCCCTTCTCCAGCTAAGTGATCCCAGATCATGAACTCTTCTTGTAAGTCAGCATTGTTTTTTAAATCTTTCGCCATCTTGCGATACTGATTTTTTAAATTAAATCTTGTTTTTTCTGGATGATTGGCGGGTGTCTCAGCGAGCTTGGGTGAATGGCAAATGGTTTTTTGTGAATCATGATTTCTCTCTAAGCTTGAATTTAAATTTGAATTGGAGGCTGGATTTTTTTGTGCATTGTCTGATTTTCATCACCCCAACTCCAGTGGATCTATATCTAAATAAAATTTCACTTTGCTTTGTTTTAAGCCATAGAGCTTGGGCATGAGCTGGTTTAATAATTCATGTAATTCGGCTCTAGATTGAGATTGAATTAATAATTGATATCGGTAAAAACCAGCTTTCTTTTGTAAGAGCGCAGGGGCAGGGCCCAGTAAAATTAAAGGGGTTTGAGAAAGATATAAAACAATTTGCTCTAGAAACTCCAGGCACAAAGAGGCTTGCTTAGCCTCCGCTTGAAATAAAGCTAAATAACTAAAAGGCGGCCAGCCGGCTTCTTGGCGCTCTTTAAATAATTGTTGAGAAAAATCTTGATACCCCTGGGTTAATAAAATTTTTAATAAGGGGTTATCTGGATGATAAGTTTGGATTAAAACACTGCCTGGCAATTTGGCCCGCCCTGCTCGTCCGGCGACTTGGGTTAGGAGCTGCCCCGCGCGTTCAACCGCTCGAAAATCCGCGCTGGCCAAGCTGTCATCGAGATTAATAATGCCGACCAAAGACACATTTTCGAAATGATGACCTTTGGCGATCATTTGGGTGCCGATCAAAATATCCGCGCTCTGATCATGAATAGATAATAACTTTTGCTCTAATTCGCCTTTTTTTTGCGTATTAGATCGATCAATGCGAATAATATTTTTATCGGGAAAAATTTGAATTAAAGCTTGTTCAATCTTTTCAGTCCCTATGCCCACATCGCAGAGCGATTCTAATTGTTCGCACTGGGGGCAGATTTTAGGGATTTTGGTACTACGACCGCAGTGATGGCAAGAAAGTCTTAAAGGCTGCGTATGCAAAGTCATCGCGGCATCACAGCGGGTACATTGCTCGATATGACCGCATTCAAAGCAAGTGAGTACAGGTGCATAACCTCGGCGGTTAATAAAAATTAAAACCTGCTGATGTTTGTCTAAGTGCTTTTTAATTTCTTGAATGAGCTGGTCTGAAAGAACTTTTTTATTTTGGGCGCGCATGTCTATTAAAAAATAAGTCGGCATCTGGATCTCTCCAGGTCGAGTGGGTAAAAAATAGTGTGAATATTTTTTCTGCTGGGCCTGGTATTGAGATTCTAGAGAGGGCGTCGCAGAGCCGAGTAAACAAGGAATATTTTCCAGCTGACAGCGTTTAATCGCCAAGTCCCTGGCGTGATATTTAAACTGCGATTGCTGTTTAAAAGACAAGTCATGCTCTTCATCAATAATCACTAGGGCTAAATGATTAAACGGCGCAAATAAAGCAGATCTTGTGCCAATTAAAATAAAAGATTCGGGCTGGGCCGCCTGGACCCAAATATTTAATTTTTCAGAATCTGACAGCTCAGAGTGATAAGCCAGAATGGGGATATTTTTAAATCTGGTTTTAAATCTAGCTCTAAATCTTTCTAGGGTTTGAGGGGTTAGGCCGATTTCGGGGACGAGCATTAAAATTTGTTTTTGAGCTTGAGATAAATCCTGATTGCTCAGGATTTTTTCAATAATTTGTAAATACACTTCAGTTTTGCCGCTTCCTGTCACGCCTTCTAAGAGGCTGACTGAGAAGTGATTTAAATCTTTGGAGATGTTTGAAATAGCGGCGTCTTGAGCGGGGGTGAGAGTGAATACCCCCTCTCCCTCGGACAAAGTCCTCGACCTCTCCCGCGGGGGGAGAGGTGAAATAAGCGAGAGATCCAGGGGTTTTTCAGCGCTGATTTTTTTACTTTTCTTGAATTTAAATTCTTTGCCCTGGCATAGAAATTTGGGCAAAGCCGTAAAATAAACTTCGCCAATCGGATAGTGATAATAACGCGCGGCCCAGTTTAATAACTCTTGCATGGGCGCTGGAAAAATAGGGGTCTGATCGAGGAGTTTAATAATGGGTTTTAAATTTTTTAAATCTTTATTTAAATCTTCTAGTTTTACTACTTCTAAAATTATTCCAATCACCTCGCGATGTCTTAAAGGGACCAGGACTCTTAGGCCTATTAAATTTTGTAAATTTTTATTTTCTAGGTTTTCTAGATTGGCTAATTCCAGACTGTAATTTAAGCCATATAAAAAAGGCCCTGGAATAGCCACTCGAAGATTGAGTTTTTGGGGTGAATTTTGAGAAAGATTTTCAGAGAAATTTTTTGGGAAATTTTCCATAGTTTTCCAGGGGTTCCTTCAAGTACTAAAAGCTTATTCACATAGTTATCCACAGAAATTTTTGACTCGAATAAAAAATTAAATTCTGTGGATAAAACTGTTGGTTAAAATATTTCAAGTCGGTGCACAGGTCCTAATTAAAATTTGAGATCTTGAGTTTTATCTTTTAATTATTGAATTATTTCAAGTAGTTAGCTTAAATAATTTCAATTTTAAAAATTACAAAAATAATCATGATCAATTATTGCTCTTGTGAGTAAAGTCTTCGAAAAACTAAGCCAGGGGCTTGACAGGGTTAAAAATAGGAAAGTAACAAGGGGTTTTTTATTAGACTTATCAACAGATTTATTTGTTTTTCTATATTTCTCAGTGTGCTTCATCCCAATTTAGTCCCGTATTGATACTGACTTCCAGAGGAACTAAAAGATCAGCAGCTTCAATCATGAGCCTGGAAACCAAGTCCTGCATGGGTTTGACCTGATTTTTTTCTACTTCAAAAACTAATTCGTCATGGACTTGCATGGTCATTTTTAAACTCGAATTTAAATTAGAATTTAAATCTTGAATTTGAATCGCCTCGTCAATTTTAATCATGGCGCGTTTAATAATATCCGCGGCGGTTCCCTGCATCGGGGCATTAATCGCGGCACGCTCAGCGGCTTGTCTGATTAAGCTATTTTTAGCGTTGATGTCTGGGAGGGCTAAACGTCGGCCAAAGAGCGTTTCTACATAGCCCTGAACTTGAGCTTTTTGTTTAATTTCATCCATGTAATTTTTCACGCCTGGGTATCTTGCAAAATAAGTATTGATGTAGTCCTGAGCTAAAGATCTTTCAATGCCTAATTGCTTGGCTAAACCAAAAGCACTCATGCCATAAAGCAGGCCAAAATTTACCGCTTTGGCATTGCGTCTTTGTTCTTGAGTGACTTGATCTAGCGGGGTATTAAACACTTCAGAGGCTGTGGCTTTATGAATATCTTTTTTATCTTTAAACGCTTGAATCAAGCCAGGATCTTGAGACAAATGCGCCATAATTCTTAATTCTATTTGGGAGTAGTCCGCTGAGAGAATTAAATAATTTTCTGGGGCAATAAAAGCCTGACGGATTTTTCTTCCCTGAGGAGATTTAACGGGAATATTTTGTAAATTAGGCTCTGAAGAAGACAAGCGGCCTGTAATGACGAGACCCTGATGGTACCTCGTATGAATCCGGCCTGTATTTAAATTAATCATGCTGGGTAATTTGTCTGTGTAGGTATTTTTAAGTTTTATTAAATGGCGATGTTCTAATAATAATTTTGGCACTTCATGGGTCTCAGCCAATATTTGTAAAACTTCTTCGTCGGTAGAAATCTGGCCTTTGGCTGTTTTTTTAACAGGTTTTAAATTTAATTTTTCAAATAAAACCATTTGTAATTGCTTAGGTGAGCCCAGATTAAATTCCAGTCCTGCTAATTTTTGAACCGTCTGTTCGAGACTATAAATCGCCAGGCCAAGTTCTTGAGATTGTGAATTTAACTCAGTGGGGTTAATCAAAACGCCATAAGATTCCATGCGGGCTAGGACTTGCAGCATGGGGATTTCTTCTTGGGTGTATAAATTTTTTAAGCTGGGAATTTTTTCTAATTTTTGAGAAAAATTTTGATACAGCTGGAAAGTAATATCGGCATCTTCAGCGGCATAGAGCAAGGCTTGATTAATAGACACTTGGTTAAAACTAATTTGCTTGGCGCCTTTTCCAGTGACCTGCTCATAAGAAATAGTTTTTAAATTTAAGTGCCGTTCGGCTAAGACTTCCATGCTATGTCTGGTCTGGCCAGCTTCTAAAACATAAGAGGCTAATAGGGTGTCAAATAAAGGCCCCTGGAAGGTGATATTTTTTGCCCCCTCTCTGCCCTTTGGCTCCGCCTTCAGGGCTGTCTCTCCCGCAGGGGGAGAGACGAGATTCTGCAGAACTTGAATATCAAATTTTAAGTGGTGCCCGATTTTTAAAATATTTTTATCTTCACAAATAGATTTTAAATCTGGAAAAATTTGCGCAATTTTAAGCTGCTGGGGGACTAGCTCATCACTTAAATCATCATGAGTGAGGGGAAGATAAAAAGCCTGGTGAGTTTGGGTATTCACTGGATTATTAATAGGGCTGCAAAAAGAGATGCCGACTAATTGATCTTGTAGGGGGTCTAGGCCGGTAGTTTCTGTGTCTATAGCTAAATATTTATTTTGTTTAATAGTTAAAATTAGCTGATTCCAGGTGGGTAAATCTAAGATCAGTTGGTAATTTTTATCTGGATTATTTTTAGGCGCCGTAGTTTCTGGGTGTAGGGGCGAATCTTGTATTCGTCCCAGATCTGGTAAAGCTAAATTTTTCAGCCAGCTTTTAAAATTATAAAGCTCGCAAAGAGATCTTAATTTTTGGGTATCTTGGGGAAAAGTTTCTAAAGCTTTTAAATTTAAAAACTGGGGGTCTAAACCTGGAATATTTAAATCAATAGTTACCAATTTTTTAACCAGTTCAAATTGGTGTAAATAAGCTCTTAAATTCTCTCCAACTTTGCCTGAAATTTTCTCAGAATTTTGAATAATTAAATCCAAGCTGCCGTATTGTTCTAGCCATTTGACAGCGGTTTTGGGGCCCACTCCAGGAACCCCTGGAATATTGTCAGAGCTGTCGCCCATGAGGGTTAAGTAGTCAATTATTTGATCTGGAGAGACCCCAAATTTTTCTTTGACTCCAGAAGGGTTTAAAACCTGGTTTTTCATAGTGTCTATTAGATTAATATTTGAATTAACTAATTGGGCCATGTCTTTATCACCCGTTGAAATTAAGACGGGCTGTGAGCTAATAAATTCTGCATGCGCGAGGGTGCCAATTAAATCATCGGCTTCAATACCGTTTTGTTTAATTAAGGGGAGCCCTAAGGCTTTAATAAAATCAAAAATAGGCTGGATCTGAGAAGCTAAAGCGTCAGGCATTTGGTCTCTATTGGCTTTATATTCTGGGTAAATTTCATGGCGAAAATTTTTAGTCTTCGTATCAAAAATCACGGCCATGTACTGGGGTTTGTATTGGGTGAGCAAGCTATTAAGCATGTTAATCATGCCCAGGATGGCTCCAGTCGGCTGACCCTGGGGGTTCGTTAAATTAGGTAGGGCATAGAAGGCCCGAAATAAATAAGACGACCCGTCGATTAAAATAATGGGAGAAGAATTTGAAGTGTTTGAAGTATTTGAAGTATTTGAAGTATTTGAAGTATTTGGCATGGTGTGATTTTGGCTGAGAAAAAACAGGCGGGCATGCTATCAAAACAGCGGGGGCTTTCCCTATGGGTGATTTTTTGTTTTTTTATTTATTTCCGTGTTGAAATCAGCCTTGTTTGATATCATAATAAGATATCATTTTTGGAGAGGCCATGAATAAATCACATCAAAAGACATTGGACGCTATTTTTCAAAAACCTCTTCCAGCTTCACTGGAATGGCGACGTGTAGAGGCGCTACTTCTGGCCTGTGGTGCCGAATTAATAGAGGGTGCAGGGTCTCGTGTGAGATTTGTCTTAAATGATGTCGTCGCTACATTCCACAGGCCGCATCCGCAGAAAGAAGCCAAAGCTTATCAGCTTAAAGATGCGAGAATTTTTTTAGAAAAATCTGGTGTATTAAAGGAAATTTCAGAATGAAAAATATGAGTTACAAAGGCTATGCCGCTTATCTTGAATACAGTGCGGAAGATGATTGTTTTATTGGTCATATTGCAGGAATCAACGATGTGATTGGTTTTGATGGTCGGTCAGTTTCAGAATTGCGTCAGGCTTTTGAAGAAGCTGTTGATGATTACTTGAAGACTTGTGAAAAATTAGAGCGAGATCCTCAGAAGCCTTATTCAGGGAAAATTTTATTGCGTGTTTCTCCAGAGATTCATGCAAAGGTGGCTATTAAAGCTCAGACTTTGGGAAAAAGTCTGAATGCTTGGTTGGTCGAAGTTTTGGACGAGGTTTCTTGAAAGTTTTTAAATTAAAAATAAGCCCAGACATTTCACACACCCGCTGCTTGAAAAACCCCGTAAAGACCTTTATAAAGCTCCGCCATTTCTCGGGAGAAACTTATCTATGGACCATACGGTTAATTCAATTAATTCGATTGCTAATTCGCCTGCTTTTGTATTAAAAGGCAGCTTATTTACGCTGAGTGTTTTGCAATTATTAGACGCTGATCTGAAAAAATTAGGTCGAGAGTTATCAGAAAAAATTAGATTAGCCCCTAAGTTTTTTCACTACGCGCCGGTGGTTATAGATTTATCTAAATTAAGTCTTAATCCTAATCAGAATTTTGACTTTCAAGCTTGTAATCAAGTCTTGCGCGGACATCAATTAATTCCAGTAGGTGTTCGAGGGGGCAGTGCTTCTATGCATCAAGCGGCTCAAGCGGCGGGATTTGCGGTGATGATTGAATCGAGTCACACCCAAGCGGATAAAAATCAGCCCAATTTAGCCAATAGAAAAACAGTGAGTCCTGTGGCTAATAAAACGGGTGAGATAAAAGAAGAAATCAAAGAAGAAAATAAAGAAGAGCTAAAAGATTTCAAAAAACCTGGGAATTTATTAATTACCTCGCCGATTAGATCTGGCCAGCAAGTCTATGCCCAAGGGGGAGATTTAGTGGTCGTCGCGTCGGTTAGTCCTGGGGCAGAATTATTAGCCGATGGCAATATTCATGTGTATGGGACTTTAAGAGGCCGTGCTTTGGCGGGAATTAATGGCGATACCAAAGCGCGTGTTTTTTGTCATAAATTACAGGCAGATTTAGTGGCCATTGCGGGACATTACAAAGTCTTTGAAGAAGTTCGTGCAGATGACGATGATTTTTATAAACAGCTGTATCTGCAAGATGGCCAGTTGTGTATCGGGTCTCTATAATCGGCCCGCTTTTTTTTATGGGTTTTAATATTTTATTTTTATAGGGAAATAAGGGAAATAACTATGGCAAAGATTGTCGTCATTACTTCAGGCAAAGGCGGCGTAGGAAAAACTACGACCAGTGCCGCTGTTGCAACAGCATTGGCCCTCAAGGGGCATAAAACAGTAGTCATAGATTTTGATGTGGGTTTAAGAAATCTAGATTTAATTATGGGCTGTGAGCGTCGCGTAGTTTACGACTTAATTAATGTGATTAACGGCGAGGCCAATCTCACCCAGACTTTAATTAAAGATAAGCGCGTTGAGAATCTTTATGTTCTTCCTGCGTCTCAAACAAGAGACAAAGATTCTTTAACGACTGAAGGTGTCGGAAAAATCTTGGACGAATTGTCTAAGACTTTTGATTATATTTTATGTGACTCTCCAGCAGGGATTGAGCGCGGTGCTTTATTAGCTATGTACTTTGCTGACGAGGCCATTGTCGTGACGAATCCAGAAGTCTCGAGCGTTCGAGATTCAGATCGAATTTTGGGTGTTTTAGCGAGCAAAACTAAAAGAGCTGAAGAGGGCAGAGAGAAAGTCAAAGAGTATTTATTATTAACTAGATATTCCCCAGAGCGTGTGGAAAAAGGCGAGATGCTCAGCGTCGAAGACGTTCAAGAGATTCTCTCTATTCCATTATTGGGCATTATTCCTGAATCCAAAGCTGTATTAAAAGCTTCGAATTCAGGCGTGCCAGTCAGCTTAGATAAAGAGTCCGATGCAGGTCAGGCGTATTTAGACGCGGTGGATAGATTCTTAGGTGAAACAAGGGCGCATCGTTTTATTAATGTTGAAAAGAAAGGCTTGTTTAAGCGTCTCTTTGGCAAGAAAAAAGCAGGATAGGGGAGAGACTAAACATGAACTGGTTACAAAAATTTTTTAAAACACAGCAAAAATCTTCAGCATCCGTGGCTAAAGATCGTCTTCAGGTGATTTTGTCTGCAAGTCGTCAGAATCCAGATTATTTAGCCAAGTTACAACAAGAAATCATGGAAGTGATTGCTAAGTATGTTCAAGTTAATCAAGACGAAGTCGTGGTTGAATTTGCGCAAAAAGGTGAGCGTCAAATTTTAGAATTAAATGTTCTATTACCTGAAAAAATCACCGGGGTTCAAAGAAAGCCAGAGCCTGGTTCAATAGTTAATAAAATGGCTAATAAACCAGCTAATAAACCAGCAGAAGAGCTGGTGGTTTAGTTAATTTAAATAAATCTAAATAAAAACGGGCTGTTTTTTTAATATAAAACCGCCCGTTTTTTTTATTGATTTCTAGAGAAAAAAGTATAAACTTTGTATACACTTTATATTAAAAATAATGCTAGGTGAATCGATGCAAATACATGCACACATTCAAAAATGGGGTAACGGCCTGGGCTTGCGAGTTTCGGGTGTTTTACGTGATATCCCTTGTTTTCAGGCGGATGATGAGGTGGAAGTTCAAGTGACTGAGCAGGGTTTTTCAGTGAAAAAGCTTGTTTCTAAGAAAACACCACCGTTTAAAAAGTATACAGAAGCTGAGTTACTAGAAAATATCACTCCAAGAAAAATACATGCAGATGAATTGGCTAAACCATTGGCACAAGAGTGGCTATGAAAGATCTTTATATCCCTGACAGAAATGATTTGATTTGGTTGGATTTTGAGCCAACCAAGGGCCCCGAAATTGGTAAATATCGCCCTGCTTTGGTTTTGTCTTCGCGCTTATATAGCAAAAAGACAGGCTTATTAATCTGCTGTCCTGTGAGTACGAGTATTCGAGGTCATTTAACAGAAGTGGCTGTCAATAATTTAGAAGAGCCTTGTGTCGTTGCTTCAGGGATCATTCAAACGCTTTCATGGAAAGAGCGCAAAGTGAAATTAATCAGGCAAGCAGAACCTGGCGTTATAGAGGCTGTGCTCACGAGGCTTATTCCCTTAATTGGGGCTGATATTTTTTTTGATAATTAATTAATCCCGTCTCAGCTTGCTATTAAACGCAATGGGCGACGGATATTTCATGACGACTAAATAAGACGAGACAATAAAAGTAATAATAGAAACCGCCTGAATACAGATATAAGCCTGCTGAGTAATCAAACTAAAACTAAAGGCTAAGAATCCTACTAATAAAGAAAACTCAGACGCTTGGCCTAGGCGAAACCCAATTTCCCAGGCCTTGCTTTTATTCTCGTCGATTGAGCGATATAAAAATCGGTAGAGCAGGGGTTTTAATAAGATCATTAATAAAGCCAAGGCTAAGACGGGCCAGAAGACACTGGGTAATAATCTAAAATTAAATCCGGCCCCGACTGAAAAGAAAAAGACAATCAGGAAAAAATCTCTCAAGGGCTTTAAATTTTCTGTGATGTACTGGGCAATAGGGGAAGCGGCTAAAGAAACTCCGGCGATAAAAGCACCAATTTCTGTCGACAAACCAAAGGCCCCGGCTAATTCAGAAAAGCCTAAGCACCAGCCAATGGGGACTAGAAATACATATTCTTTAATGCGATCAAATTTTCTAAATAATCTGTGCAAAATAAATTTTTCAGCGAAGTAAGCCAAAGTAATTAAAACAGGAATGGCGATTAAAGTTTTGCCAATGACCCAAAGACTTAGGTGATTAATATGACCGGTGGTGCCGGGTTTCCAGAGATTTAAAATCATTAAAACTAAAATAGCTAAAACGTCCTGGAGTAATAAAACAGAGACAACCACTTTACCAATGTGCTGATGATGTAAGGCCGTGGTTGGTAAAAGCTTTAAGCAAATAATGGTCGACGAAAACATCATGGAAATACCGACAATGAGTGAGTCTACCCAAGAGAAACCAAAAAATTTGAAAACTAAGGCGCTGAACAAAGCAAAAATTAAAGAAGACGCCGCGGTTACAAAAGTCGCCCCATGAAGCATCTTGATTAAATTTTTGGGTTTTAAATCCAGGCCCAGTAAAAATAATAAAAACATGATGCCAATGCTGGAGATCTCTTCAATGGTCTTAGATTCGGGAATAAATTTTAAACCATAAGGCCCAACGACTAAGCCTAGAAAAATATAAGCAACCAGCATGGATTGGCGGGTGTATAAAGCCAGGGTGGCTAAGACCGAGGCGCCGAAAAATATTAAGAAAAAAGCAAAAGTAATACTGTCATTCATGGGTTTTTATCTTTGTGTAGGAGGAAGCTCGAGATTAAGATCGGCGCATATTATAGAGTTCGCATTTTTGAAATCACAGGAATTTTAAGGAATTTAAATGGAAGATAATTTAGATAAAAATTTATTACAAAAAGAAGCTGAGAGATTGGGCATTAATCAAATCAAACGCCATATTTTTTTATGTGTGGATCAGACTAATCCCAAGTGCTGTAGCAAAGAGTTAGGTTTACTAAGCTGGGATTATTTAAAGCAAAGATTGCAGGAGTTGGGTTTAGATAGACCCTCTCTGGAAGCCAGTGAAAAAATTATTTTCAGAACCAAAGCCAATTGTCTAAGAGTATGTCTCCAGGGCCCCATCGCCGTGGTATATCCAGAAGGCGTTTGGTATCACTCGTGTACGCCCGAAGTTTTAGAAGAAATTATTCAGGAGCATTTGATTGGGGGACATAGGGTTGAAAAGTATGTGATTTAGTCTGAATTTAGTCTGAATTTAGTCTGACCTGAAAATTTTAATTTTGATTTTGATTTTGATTTAAATTTTATGGGCTATAAAGCACGTAATATTTTTATCAATCTAATATCCAATCCAATATCTAACTACTGGAGATCTGAATTATGGCAGCTCAGACGCCCAGCACTCCAAAGGCTCAAGCACCTGGTACAGCTAAACCATTGGAGCCAGGGGATGTGTTGTTTTTTAGGAATACAGGACGCTCCCCGAGCCTCGTTCAAAGGGGCATTATTGCAGGGCAAGCGGTCTCTAAAAAAGCAGCACGCAATGATCATTTAGATGAAAGAGTGACTCATGTTGCTGTGGTGACTGGTTATGACACTGAGGGCTATGCACTGATTACAGAAGCCATGGAAGGCGAGGGCGTTAGGACCTTGCGTCTTGCTAATAAGCCATCAGTGCAGGGTGCATTGGTTCAAGCCTATGCCTTTGGAGATGAAAGCTTGCAGGTTGAAGTTTTGAGATTTCCCAAGCAAGCAGAAAAGATTGTAAATGAAGCGAATGCTCTGGCAGAAAAATTAACAGGGTACAGCACCGCTGGGGCTGTTCGGAGCCTTTTACCTGCCTCTACACAGGCGCCTCTGTCCGAGGGTGGGGTTGCGTTTTGTTCACAGCTTGCCTGTGAAGTTTTGAAAAAAGCAGGGGTCCAGAGCGTGAGTCGGGTTTCTAATAAAATTACACCCATGAGTCTTTATGGTGTTTTGAATGATGATGCGACTACCCAAAAACAGGCCGCAGGTTCTTTAGGGAATTCAGCTATTCAAACGGTTCATCAGCATCGTTTTAATATCTGTCGTGATTTATATCCTACAAGCACCGCTGATTCTGCTACTCAGGCTAAGGCGAAATCAAAATTGGATCTTTTGTGCATCAATATTTTATGGAAATCTGAATCAAAAGAATGGGAGATTCAGGGTAAAGGGTCTTCTATTACTCATAATGGCCAGTCTATTTCGGGTGTGCCTAAGAATGCCGCGAAGATTTATAACTTTATTCAAGGTGCTAGAGCTCACGAGCATCCTCTATCGGAAGAAAGAATTTTAGAGACAGTGACGCAAATGCTGGAAAAAGAAGCGGGTGCTGGAAAATCAAAGCCGCTGAGTCGCTCAAACGATACCCATAATTTTTATCAAAACAGTTTGAGTCAGCTTAGAGCCCCTTCTCGGGAACATAGTTTTCTTTCCGATCTGGGATTATTGGCATCAGGGGTTAAGAGCCCTAATTCAGCGACAGCTCCAGCGATTCCCCAAGCCCCGGCACCTCAGGTTTCTCAAAACGGTGCAGCGTCTCTGGGTTGTCGACGGTGGGATTCACAAGAGATGGCCAAAATTCAGCCCCAGGGGCTTAAATAATCCCTATTACGGAAGGTGTAGGGGCGAATCTTGTATTCGCCCGTGAGAAATCTTGGATCCATCTGCATAGAAAAAATCATTTTGTGTTGCTGAATTTTCAAGCATGCTGGCCCTGTTTACAAAAAAATATCCATGCCAACCGCCTACGGGCGAATACAAGATTCAATGGCACTTACTTAAGGATCAGGTGTAGGGGCGAATCTTGTATTCGTCCCTGCTTAAGCCGCGGCATCTTTTGACATTCTTTTTTCTATCTTTTTTTTCAGCCTGCTTTTTTCATCAGCCCTTGGTC
>CAMCUU010000039.1 GCA_945879065.1 Francisella tularensis subsp. holarctica | reverse complement strand
ATCCTTATGTCTGGGTTGATTTGATGACTTTCACGTCGAGAGAGGAGGCGGAGGAGGGTATTCTGTCTCAATGTGCGCAGCTGATTATTCAGATAGGTGGGTCAGAAGATAAGATCAAAGTATTAGTTAAAAAATTTCTGGCATTTATGCAGCCAGAGCTTTCAGTCAATATTCATTCAGTGGTGAATTTGGCTTTCCGTCCTGATTTTAAAAATCGAGAAAATCTAGTCAATACGCTGATTGCGGTTGATCAAATTGCCCAGCATATGCAAAAACGGGCGGTGATTGTTTTTGATGAATTTCAAGAAATTTTAAGCATTGATGAGCGCAATGCGTTTCAAGGGTCTATTCGCCATGCGGCTGAATTGGCGCAAAGCCTGACTTATTTGTTTTCAGGGAGTCGACATACAGCGCTCAGAACTTTGTTTACGGGTAAGAAAAATCCGCTTTATGAATTATGTGACCTCATGCTTTTAAAGCGCATCAGCGGGGCGTATTACTCTCAATATCTTCAAGAAAAAGCGAGGGAGCGCTGGGGTCATGAATTGGGTGCTGAGGTGATTGAAAAAATACTGAGATATACGGAATGCTACCCAAAGTACGTCAACGCGCTATGCGGCAAAATTTGGGTTAATCCCCTGGAGCCAACGGCTGAATTAGTAGAAGTGCTGTGGGAGGATTTTGTTTTTTCTCGCAAGGATGACACCCATACAGAGCTTGATGGGCTCAAAATGAACGAACGAAAATTATTGCGTTGGATGTGTGCTAATCCAACAGATCAGCCTTATAGCATGGAATACGCAATGAAAGCGGGGCTATCTCCCACCAGTTTAAGAAGAGCGCTTGAAGAGGGCTTAATCAAAAAAGAAATTGTCATACAAGATAGTGACACGGGCGTATTTTATGTCATTGACCCTGTCTTAAAATCTTATTTAAAGATGTATTAAAAAATAATGGCGTTGCGGTTATAACCGTAACGGCTCTTAACGTAACGGTTGTTTGCGTAACGGTTGTTTGCGTTGCGGCTCAGGACGTTATAGTATAAGCCCATGTATTTTAAAATTATTTTTTATATTAACAGCGAGATTTTCTTATGAAAAACAGGATGTTATTTCCATTGGGCAAAGCCTACGGCGCTGCTTTTTGTAATCGAGAAAGTGAAATTGAAGATCTGATCGGAAATTTTCAAAGCGGAAAACATACTTTATTGATAGCCCCAAGGCGTTATGGAAAATCTAGTTTGGCTGAGAAAGCCATTGAAGTGTCTGGCTATCCTTTTGCTCGAATTAACTTTCATTTGTGCATGTCAGAGCAAGAAGTATCTGATTTAGTGACAGATCATATGATTAAATTAATTGGCTCTGCGATTGGCCCCGTCGAAAAAATTATGCAGCAGATTAAAAAATATGTGTCCCATTTTGAGCCGCTTTTATCCTTTGGAAATGAGCTGGCTTCATTGAAGCTAGCGCCTAAAAGACAGGGTGAAAATCCAGCAGTTTTAATTACGGAAGCTTTATTGTTATTAGAAAAATTATTAAAAGAAAAAGGCCAGAAAGCCGTTTTATTTTTAGATGAATTTCAAGAAATCTCTCGAATTTCAAATAATCATCAACTAGAGGGTGCGTTTAGAACCGCGGCTCAAGAAATGACGCATTTAAGTATTATTTTTTCGGGCAGCATTCGGTCTTTATTACTCAGTATGTTTGAAGATGAGAGCCGGCCTTTATATAAACTTTGTCGAAAAATAAAATTAGAGCGCATTGAATTTGAAAAATACGAAAAACATATTCAAAAGATTGCGAAAAAATCTTTTGGGGAAACTTTAAGTCCCGAGGTTTTTCAAGAAATCATGCGGCTATCCAATCGCCACCCGTACTATGTTAACTATCTCTGTGATGAGATCTGGGCGCGTTGCGAAAAATCTGAAAAACTTCCGAGAGTTTCAGAGGTCCAAAATGCTTGGTTGTCAGTACTGGAAGAAGAGTGGAGTGATGCGCTGAAAGAGCTGTCTGTTTTGCCCATGGGGCAGCGGAAAGTCTTGAGCCATATTGCAAAATCTCAATCTCATCAGTCTGAAAGCATGCCCAGTCTTTTAAGTCATGAGGTTGGTAAAAAAATCGACCTACCCGCAAGTTCAGCCGCGACGGCAATTAATAGCTTATTAGAGCGCGATTATATTGAGAGAAATCCAGGCCAATCTTATGAAATTATCAATCCACTTTTGCTCTCTGTTTTGCAGGGGGCTTTGAGTTAAAAAATTAAAAAATAAAAAACCCAGAATCTAGTTTTTTTAAACTTAAATCCTGGGTGAAAATTTTTTAAAATTTTAAATTACCCCTGAGCTTAAACTGCAGTCATTTCTACTGCTACAAAAGTATTGGTGGCAGGGTTAACAACAGGGTTAACAACAGGGTTAACAACAGGGGTGGTGGGATTGTTTAAGAGCCATACGGTTGCAGCATTAGCATTTGCCTGATTATTAGCCTGATCAGGAGTCTGATTCCTTCGGCAACGCTTCACTGCAAAGTAAGCAGCGACTGCAAAAGCCGCGGCTCCAACAACGGCGCCCACAAGAGCACCTACATCACCAGCGGACATCGGGTGAGAATCTGGTCTGGGTGATGGATGAACAACAGGTGGGTTTAAAGCCTGTGTCACAGCGCTCATGGCAAAAGCAGTGGCTGTAAATAAAGCACTTTTAAAATTAAAGCTTGTGAAATAAGACATAGTGATTCTCCTTTTGAGATATTTTTTTAATTAAAATTTTGGAATAAAAAATAGAGAGAGTGTGTGTGTATGTTCTGGCCTAGGCCAGAATTCGGCTAATAATTTTAATTAAAAGCGCCAGGGAGATTGAGGCTGGCAAAGAAATCAAAGAAATTAGACTAAAAGAGGCCGCGTCCAAGAAGTTTTGATTTTTTCTTGGATTGAATAAGAAATTTTGATTTTCTTGGTTCAATACGCGGTTCATGAGGGTTCTCTTTTTTAGTTTTTAGTTTTTAGTTTTTAGTTTTTTAGCTTTTTGAAGAGCTAGGTAAAAATCTGACTTGACCTTAACTGATTTATAAAATCTAGGTCAAATTTTTCCAGCAGATTTTTTATTATTTTTTTTGACTTTTTTTAGTGGGTAATATTTGTATTTAAATTTTTAATGCTTGAGTTCGGCTGATTAAACCTAGGCTGATCAAGACTATGAGTAAAAGTGTTAAAGGCAGGCTCAAATTAAATAATAAAAATAAGGGGCTGACTCCAGCAACCATCAGGCTTCCACTGGCTAATGCCAGGGCATTCATGAGGGAAGAACCATTGGCATGATCTTGTACATGGGACAAGGCTTCCATTCCAGAATTTGAGACCATCAGGGCTTGGCCTATAAATAATAAAATCGCTGAGAGATAAAAAATAAAAAAAGTAAGATTGTTAAAGCCACCCCAGTTGCCTAAATAGCCCCAAATATTATTTAAATAAACGCTGACGCTGAGACCTAAAGTGGCAATGAGCATAAAAATAATAGAAGCCTTCATCATGGTTTGAGCGCTGATCTTATGCGCTAATTTTTGGCTGAAGTAGCCGCCGATTAATAAGCCCATCCCTGGAAAAATACTTAAATAGCCGTAAGTCTGGGCTGAAAGTTTATAAATATTCATGAGGTACAAAGGCGCCAAGCTGTTAAATAAATAACTAATGCTGCTGGCTAATCCAAAAGCAATCATGAATTTTAAATAAGCAGGCGTTGAGAGTAATTTTTTATAAGATCTTCCCAATGAGTAAATAGAAGGCTGAATAGAAAGATGGGCTTGAAGGGTTTCTGGAATTTTTAAAGTTAATATTAAAATTAACACGGCGTAGGCCAATAAAATAAAATTTAAATTTTCCCAAGAGCCGTATTTTTCTAATAAGCCCCCTAAGGCAATGGCTAAAAAAGGCACAAAAGAAAAGCTTAAAACAATCTGTGAGAAAATTTTTCTTGCCTGATTTTTTTCATAAAGATCTTTGATCAAAATCATGCCAATAATTAAGCCAGATCCAGCGCCAAGCCCGCTTAATAGTCTGGAGATTAAATAAAATTCAAAAATTTTGAGATCTGTGCTGAGTAGGCCTAAAACACTGCCTATTAAAGCAAGGCCAGCGCCTATTAATAAAGCCTTCCGCCGGCCGAGCCAATTAGCTAAGGGCCCATAAAATAACTGTGCTAGGGCGTAGCCTGCTAAATACCAAGCCATTACGCCCTGTTCTTGACTGAGCGAAATTTGAAAATAATCCGCAATATTGTGCGAGACAGCGACTGGCAACATGGCGCCAAAAGCCGCGAAGGCAGCGAGTAATAGCAGGGTTATAAAAGAGAGGGTGGGTGTTTTTTTCATGAGAATGCTCTTATTTTTTATTTTATTTTTTATTTTATTTTTTATGAGAGAGCCCAGTATATAAAAATAAGATTAAAGAAATTATTGAAATAATTAAAATCTATTATGAACTTTTAGTTTATAATTTTATTTTTTTAAAAAGAGGTGAAAAATGGCAATTAACCTAGTCAAAGCCATGATGACTTTTCTGGAAGTCATGAAAGAGCAGAGCATGACTAAAGCGGCGCAGAAGTTATTTTTAACGCCCACGGCCGTGAGTAAGCAGTTAAAACAATTAGAAGAAAAACTAGGGCAGCCTTTAATTAAAAGAACGACTAGAAAGATGGAAGTGACTGAATTAGGCGCGCGGTTTTATCAGCATTGTGTTGATCTAAGTCTCAATTTAGAGCAGACCGAGGCGTTTATTGAAGGTTATAAGTTAGAGCCCCAGGGGGTGTTAAAAATTATCTGCTCTTTTTATTTTTCGAGTTTATTTCCGCCAGAATATTATTTTGAATTTCAGAAAAAATACCCGCTGATTAAATTAAATATAGAGATCAGTGATCGGCATCCAGATTTAGGCCAAGAGAGTTTTGATTTGCTCTTGGGCTTTCGGCATTTAGGGAAAATAACCAGTCAGCTAAAACAGAGAAAATTGGAAGAATCTTGTTTTGTCTTATGTGCTGCTCCCAGTTATTTAAAAAAACATGGAGAACCTAAAGCCCCTAAAGATCTAGAAAAGCATGAGTTAATTAATCATCCAGCACGCGATCCAGATAATTTAATTAAATTTAAAAATGGAACAGAAATTTTTATGCCCTCACCCAAGATAATTATTAACAATATGGAGGTGTTAATAAAACTAGGTCTTGCGGGGGCTGGGATCTTAATTTTGACCCAGCGAGATGCTGAGAAATATTTAACTTCTGGAAAATTAATTCAGCTATTGGCCAAATATCCCTTAGAGAATTTTATAGTTTATGGTTTTTACCAGGCGTCTCATTATGAGCCAGTGAATAGAAGATTATTTTTAGATTTTGTTTTAGAAAAATTAAAAAAATAAAAAGCCCAGAATCTAGATTTTTCAATTTAAATTCTGGGTGTTTTTTTTGGTGGCCTTAAGGTGCCGCAGTTGAAAGTTGAGAGCCCTCAGGAATGGTTGGGAGTAAAGGGATGCCTAAACCCGTCAAGCTGCTTCTGATAGTACGCAGTGCTGTGGGTTGATTTGACCCTCTGGGCTTATAGCAATAACAAGCAAAGCAAGCCCCTAAGGTGATTACGCAAAGAGTGACTCCTGCAAAAATCAGCAGGCTGTTAGGAATTGGCTCTAGGTTATTCGTCGTGGGACCTGGGGAAGGATTAGGACGATAAGGCGGGAAAAATCCCGTATTAGAGCCCGCTAATTCTTCTTGTGTAGCACGCAGGCTGGATTGAACTGCTTGTGTGACGCCAGATAAAGCTGAAATTAAAAATAAATTTGAAAAATAAGACATGGCTGTTCTCCTTTTTTTGAGAATAAAAAATTTTTAAAAAGTTTTTGATTAATTTAAGAGCTAAGAAAACGCGACTCTTACGCGTTGGTGTGTTTCATATTGGCCTTTGGCCAATGCATACCCATTAATAAAGCAAGCAAAGCCGCGGCGTCCAAGAAGTTTTGATTTTTTCTTGGATTGAATAAGAAATTTTGATTTTCTTGGTTCAATGCGCGGTTCATGTCATAAGGCTCTTTATAGTGTTTATATATTTAATTAAAAATTTAAGAGCGCTGACCTTACCTCATTTTAAAAATGGGAGTCAATGTTCTTGCAGCAAATTTTTCAGTAAATAATTTTTAATTAAAAATTGTGACGCGCTTGAGAGTTTTTTCTAGATTTAATAATGTCTTGTTTGTATTAATTTTTATGAATATGGGTTTAATTTTTTGCGTGCTTATATTTTTATTGTTTTGAATTTTTTTATTTTAAATTTTATTAATTTTAATCTTTATGCCGCCGCGCTCTCTCCTGCCGTGATGGCTAGTTTAAATAGTCGGTCTAGCCCTTTTGGTGTGCCTAATAGTCCTGATGGTCCTGATGGCGCCCATCAAAATATTTCTGAAAGTTTAAATTTAAATAAAATCAGCCCCTTGGTTTTTGAGCTGATTTGTTTGAAAAATACGCAGGCTCAACAAGTAGTGAGCTTGATTAAACAAGATCCAGCGCTGATTTCCCCGGGTGGTGGGATTGGTTTTGATGAGCGGACGAATACTTTATTAATTTCTAATAGCCCTGAAAATTTATTAGAAATTAAAAAATTAATTAATTTAATTGATGTCCCCGTCGCTCAAATTTTAATTCAAGCACGCGTCGTTGAAGTAGAGAAATCAGCCCTGGAAGAGCTGGGCGTGACGCAAGGTATTGGAGACTCCGGAGAGCCCACGCCGAATATGGTGATTGGAAATAATAATCTTTCAAAATCAGGCGTTGCCGCGGGGGCTATCGGGCAGTTGATTAATCCGATTAATAATCCTGCTGGAATTTTGGGTTTGAGTTTGCAGAAATTACCTGGAGGTTTGTTATTAGATTTACAGCTCCAGGCTTTGGAATCAGAGGGCAAAGCCCAGGTGATTTCAGCGCCAAAATTAACAGTCTTGAATGATCAAGAGGCGGTGATTCAGCAGGGGTCTGAAGTGCCCTATCTTTCAGCAGCTTTAAATGGCGCCACACAAGTTCAGTTTAAAAAAGCAGTTTTGTCTCTGAGGGTCCGGCCAGAAGTGACGGCTGATCATGAAATTTTGATGAGCTTGCAAGTCAATAAAGACAAGGTATCAACTATCTCAGCCCATGCTCAGGGAACGCCCGTGATAGACACACGAGAAATTAATACGTCGGTGAAAGTTAAGAATGGCGAGACTTTAGTATTAGGCGGTATTGAGGAAAGCCTAGATTCAGAGAGTGAAAGAGGTATTCCCGTTTTAGATAAAATGCCAGGGATCGGCTGGTTATTTCGGAGTAAAAATAATCGACATGAAGAATCTGAAATGCTGATTTTTATCACGCCAGTGATTGAAGAAAATTGAAAATATTAATTTTTTATAATTTACTTTTTAATTTGCTTTTTAATTTGCTTTTTAATTTGCTTTTTGTAAGTCGGGGTGTGTTCCCCTTAATTGACCCCTTATTAAAAGCAACGCTTCAAGTACTCCAGGGGCTTTAGTTTTGTATTAAAAACCCCCGTATGAAAATAAAATCGATCTGTCTATAATGCCCCGCTTCCCGCAGGGGCCTTTAATTTTTTAAATTTTTTTAATTATTTTTAAATTTTAAATATCACAAAATACTTATTACACATATCACAAAAACGAGAATCCAAGACACTATGATCAAGTCACGTAATATATTTTTAGTGGGCCCAATGGGCGCTGGTAAAAGCACGATAGGGCGCCAATTGGCTGATTTGTTAAAGCTACAATTTTTTGATTCTGACCGCGAAATTGAAGAGCGTTGCGGCGCGAGTATTGACTGGATTTTTGATATCGAAGGCGAGGATCAATTTAGAATTCGCGAGCAAAAAGTGATTGAAGAACTCACAGAAAAATCAGGCATTGTCTTAGCCACTGGCGGCGGGGCGGTTTTATCTCAATCCAGCCGTGAAAAATTAAGCGCGCGCGGTACCGTAGTTTATCTTCGTGCGACCATTGATCAGCAAGTCGAGAGAACAGAAAAAGATACACGCCGGCCTTTATTACAAGTCAAAGACCGTCGTGAAAAAATCATAGAGCTAGCTCAAGAGCGCGAGCCTTTATATCTAGAAGTCGCAGATTTAGTCGTAGACACCGATGCTGGAACTGTAAGATCTGTTGCGACTTCTATTATGAAACTCTTAGAAGAAGATGCGTTTTAAATCATGTCCTCTAGAGAAATTTTAGAGCTGGGCCTGCAAGATCGATCTTATAAAATATATATCCAGTCAGGCCTACTTAATCTTGAAAATTTAAGCGTGATAACAGGAGATGATTTTAATTTAAATCATCTTTGTTTAATTACTTCAGAAGCGGTGGATGTTTTATATAGCCAGCAAGTTTTGGATTATCTCCAGGGCTTAAAAAATCAAAAAAATAAAAATAATAAAGATTTAAAAATTATTAAAATTATTTTACCCAATGGCGAAAGTGCAAAGAACTGGGCGTCTTTAAATTTAATTTTTACCGAGCTATTAAAATTTAACATGCCGAGAAAAACTTTAATTTTAGCGCTGGGCGGTGGAGTAATTGGGGACATAGCTGGCCTGGCTGCCAGTCTTTATCAAAGAGGTGCTCCCTATATTCAAATTCCGACCACTTTATTAGCTCAAGTCGATTCTTCAGTCGGTGGAAAAACAGCGATTAATCATCCCTTGGGTAAAAATATGATTGGGAGTTTTTATCAGCCCAAAATGGTTTTAATAGACATAGATTTTTTAAAAACTTTGCCTAGTCGGGAATTTTCTGCGGGCATGGCTGAAATTATTAAATATGGCCTGATTTTTGACCCAGAGTTTTTTAATTTTTTAGAAATTAATAAAACTAAAATTTTAAACAAAGACCCCGAAATTTTATTAAAAATCATTAAAAAATCTTGTGAAATTAAAGCTTATATAGTCAGCCAAGATGAACGGGAATCTGGGATTCGGGCCATTTTAAATTTTGGGCATACCTATGGCCATGCTATTGAATTACTCACGGAGTATCAAACTTTTCTGCATGGCGAGGCTGTATCTATGGGTATGGTTTTGGCTTTAAGAAAATCCATGGAAATTTTTAATTTAGATCCTGAGTTATTGCCCAGAGTTTTAGATTTATTAAAATTTTTTAATTTACCCAGAGAGATTCCTGAAGATTTAAACAAAATACTCAGTCCAGAAAATATGTTAAATGCCATGTTAAAAGACAAGAAAAATGCTGGAGAGGGGCATCAATTAACTTTGGTTTTATTAAAAAAGCTGGGTCAGGCAGAGATTTGTGAAGTTTCAGAGATTTAGGTTTATTAAAAATCTATTTATAAATTTATCACTATAATCACGTTTAATTATATTTATTTAAACGAAAAAAATGCCTGAAAATTATTTAAATAAAAGCCCAAATAAAAGCCCAAATAAAAGCACGGATGTCTTAGTCTTAGGCGCAACGCCCGCAGGTCTTGCAGCCGCTATTGCTTATGCCAAATTGGGTGTTGCTGTCAGAGTCTTAGAGCAGCATTCGGATTTGTCTTATTTAACAGGTTCCGTGAGTTTAAGTTCCAGAGCTTTAGAATTATTAGACGCTTTAGGATTGGCAGAATTAGTGATTGCCCAGGGTTATAAAATTAAAAAGATTAATTTACGCGGTCCTGATTTTTGTGAAATAGCTAATTTAAATTTTGAAAGTGTAAATAATTTAAAAAACAAAAATAAATTTAATTTCTTATTAGCGCTATCCCAAGACCAGCTAGAAAAAATCATGGTGGATTGTTTAAAAAAATTGGGTGTTTCTATTGAGTTTAATGCTTATTTTATGGCCCAAGATCAGACCGATTTTGTGATTAATACCTGTGTAAATACCCCTCAGGGGGAAGAATGGATTGAGTCAAAAATTTTAGTCGCAGCGGATGGAGAGTTTTCTTTAATACGCCAAAAATTAAGAATTAATTTTGGCCTTACAGAATATTCACACCACTTTAGTTTGATTGATTTGAAAACAGACCATGACTACGGCGATGCAACTTTTTGTGTATTAAATAATAGTTTTTTATATGTCCAAAGAATTAAAAATAATTTATATCGCGTGGTCTCTAATCAGCCCAATGCGTTTAGTTTATTACCCCAGAGAATTCAGCCAGAGGAATTAGTCTGGCAGTCAGAGCGAAGAGTCGTCACTCATCAATTAAGATCTTATCAATATGGTCGTATTTTTTTTGTCGGATCCACGGCACATCAGCATTTGCCGATTGATGGTCGAGAATTAAGTATGGGCTTAGAAGATGCAGTGACTCTGGCTGCCATGACCATGGATGAGTGCTTAGACCAGTATCATGACCATCGGTATAAGGCTAATTTAAAATTGTTATATCACTCAGAAAGATTGTTTAAATTAATTAAGCCCCACTCGGATATTTACTTAAAATTAAGAAATTTTTGTTTAAAAAATTTATTAAATCATAAAAATATTCAGGCGAAAGTGTTGTCCGGAGTGAGTAAGTTTTAAATAAATTATTTAAATAAATCTTCAATAGTAATCTGTCGATCTACGAGCTCTTTAGACCAGATATTTTCTTTCAGGCCCTTATAAGTAATAAAAGCTAAGTCTACTTCTTCGAGTTCAGGATGCGCTTGTTTAAAACGATCTAGTTTATTCATGAGATTAGCGGCGTAGTTTTTATCAATAGTAAGTAATTCATGATTGAATTTAATTTCACACAAAGTCGCCATGCGATCTTTGCGAATAAACACTAAATCAATTTCGGCGCCTTTATTTAATTTAGAGCGCCAGTTATTAATGAAAGAAACAACATCATTAATTTTAAGGGCTTGGGCAATGGGCCAGGCTTCTTGAAAGCAAATATTTTCAAATGCATAACCAGACCATTGATAAAATTTGGGCGTATTTAGCTGCTCTTGCCAATAATCTGGTCTTAAAGCTAATTGCTGGGATAGAGGGAAAATCCAATGCATATAAAAAAGAGAATAGTTATCAATGACTCGAAATTGCTGCTCTTTTTTATCATTGCCATAGGGAACAATGCCTTTAATAAAGCCAGAGGCCTCCAGCTCTTCCAGTCTTTTAGTCAAAGTTCCGCCAGAGTTTAATTGGGTTGTTTTAGCGATTTCAGATCTCTGAAGCCCTTGATGAGTTTGGGCGAGAGCCTGAATAATTTTTTGATTATCTTGTGCTTGATCAAATAGGGCTTTAAATATTTTCTGGAATTCGTCTTTAAGCGGCGCTTGTTCGCTAAAGCATAAGGCCTGAATATTTTGAGCAGGAGATAAATCTTTGGACAGTAATTTTAAATAGTGGGCGACACCGCCTGTTGCCATCGTGATTGATAAAATTTGAGCAGGGGAATATTTAAATCCCAGTTCTTTTAAAAAATCATAGGTTTCAGCCAAATTAAAGGGCTTGAGTAAGAGGGTTCTGGTTAAGCGATTATGTAAGCCTCCTGTTGCTTGGACCAGGTTTTCTAAGATCCAAGAGGCCGCAGAGCCGCAGGCAATTAATTTAAATTGCGGGATAAGAGACCATTCGGTGTTCCAGAAGTAATCCAGCATTTCTAAAAGTCGGGATTTTTTGCCAGCGAGCCAAGGCAATTCATCGAGAAATAAAATAAAGGGCTGGCCAGGCGCGATCTGTTCTTTCACGGCTTTTGTTAAAAAATTAAAAGCTTCTCGCCAAGATTTAGGCGTGGCTAAAGGAGCGCCTTGATAAAAAGTATGAGATAAAGCGTCCATAAAATTAGTAAGTTGTTCCGAAAGCGGCGCGTTTTTGCTCCCAGTGACTTTAAGATGTTTGAGATCAGGCCCTTTGCGTTTAATAAATTCGGTAATTAAAAAAGTTTTCCCAATCCGTCGTCGGCCATAAACGGCTAAGAATTCTGGAAACTTAGAAGTCCAAATGGTTTCTAATAATTCGAGTTCTGCGCGGCGGCCAATGAATGTTAAAGAAGTGTCTGTTTTAATTTTTTGATTATTAATCATAGTGTTACTTATTTTTTAAATTTTTTAAAAAGATTTGGCTGGCTATGTTTTATTATACGCAGCCAAATCATAAATAACACAAAAGATTTGGCTGGGTATGATTTTTTATACGTAGCCAAATCTCAAATTGGGCGTATTTGTAGCCAATCTAATAAGGCTTCATCAATTTTCGTCATGATCGCCGGAGAGAGATAGCCCTCTGTTGGACAAACATTTTCTTTGGGGTAAGTCGCTACTTTATCAATCATGACATACAAGGTCTTTTGAAGCTGATTTTGTTTTCCTGGTTTAACCAGAATTCGAAAACTGTCTGCATTTTCAACCGCGCAAGAAGTAATGGGGCAGAGCGTGACGCTTTGAAAAGTTTCTGCCACTTCATCACTTTGAATCACCACAGCAGGGCGTGGTTTTGATGTGTAAGGGCCTTCCAAGCGGCAGAGTACAATGGATCCTCTGCGCATTATTCCCAGCCCCTTGTATCTTGGCCCTGACTCCAGGCTTTTGTTTGGGAGGTGTCTTCTGAAAAGGCGGCTGTTTGAGCTTTCAATCTGGAAACTTGCCCCGCTTTGTCTTTTAAGTATTCAGAAAGCGCGTTCATGATTAAAGAATTCATTTTTTCGTGGTGCATTTCAGCATAAGCATGGGCATGTTCAAAAAGCTCCGGGTCGTTCCATCGTATGCTGCTGATTTTATTAATTTTATTCATAATTTATTGACCTGCAAAAAATACAATTATTTTCAAATGTATTACATATCTGAATAAAAAACAAGCAGCAAAAACAAAGCAAAAATAAAAGCTTGAGCCCAACTTGGAGATCTGGCATATTGCGCGACCTTGCCAACAATAAGTAAGAATTATTGTGAATAAAGAAATAAATCAAGAAATTAAAAAAAGCTTTAAACAGCCAAAGTCTTTTTTTCTTTTGTGCTTTTCAGAGATCTGGGAACGTTTTGGGTTTTATATCCTGGCTTATCTCATGGTTTTATATACCCAGCAAGTGTTTAATTTCACAGACTCTCAAGCTTTTTTACAGTTTGGTGTGTTTAGTGGCCTAGTAGTTATAACGCCGTCTATTGGCGGATATATTGGCGATCATTTTTTTGGCTTAAAAAGATCTTTAATTTTAGGTTTGTTTTTATTAGCCATTGGTTATGGCTTGTTGGCTTTACCCGGAATTCAATTTTTTTACTTAGCCTTAGGTTTTTTAATTGTCGGAAATGGTTTTTTTAAAATTAGTCCAGCGAATTTATTAGCCCGAAGTTATAAAAAAAATGACCCTCGAATAGACAGTGGATTCACGCTGTTTTACATGAGTATTAATATCGGCTCTTTTGCAGCGACTATTTCAGCAGGTGTTTTATCTCAACTATTTGGATGGCATGTGGCGTTTGGCGGGGCTTCTCTAGGTTTATTAATCGGTTTATTAGGATTTTTAAAATATCGCTATGTGATTAAAGACATTGGGGTCCCGGCTTGTTTGAAAAAATTAAGTTTTTTAACTTATTTGAAAATATTTTTAGGGACTGCGCTGGCTATTTTTATTGCCATGCTCTTAATGAAGCACGCTGAGTTAACTACTTATATTTTTATCAGCTCGGCTTTATTAGTCGCGGCTTATTATTTATTTGAATTGATTAAATCTAATTCTAAAGATCGCCAGAGAATTTTAATTTGCCTGAGCTTAATGCTGATGGGTATGGTCTTTTTTACTTTGTATTACCAGGCGTTTATGTCGGTGAATTTATTTATTAATCGCAGTGTGGATAGAAATTTACTAGGGATTTTAATTCCCACACCCATCTTTCAATCTTTAAATCCTTTTTGGATTTTGTTTCTCAGCCCCGTGCTGGCCCATTTTTATAATAAAGCGGGGGATCGGGGAAAAGATTTAAATATTGCGACCAAGTTTTGTATGGGAATTTTAATTATTTCTTTAGGATTTTTTAGTTTAAAACTCGCCACTGTTTTAAATAGCCAGACAGGCGTGGTTTCTTTTGGATGGATTGTCTTATGTTATTTTTTATATTCCACTGGAGAGTTATTAATCAGTGCCCTGGGAATGGCCATGGTGACGAAGATTGCGCCTTTTAGAATGTTCGGCGTCATGATGGGTTCTTGGTATTTTTTTTCAGCGATGGGGGCAGCTTTAGCTAGCCATTTAGCAGATTTAGCGAAAATTCCAGAGGGCTTAAAAGACCCTGTAAAAATATTAAATATCTACGGCCATGCTTTCTGGGTGCTGGGCTGTATTGGTTTGTTTTGCGCTTTTCTAAGTTTTTCTTTAAGTCCCTTGATTAAAAAATGGATGGGGCAAAAAGATTAATTAAAGGGATTAGTTTGAGTGCTTAAAAATTCTATAAAAAAGTGATGAATTAAAGGGGGTGTCCCTGGTACAATCGCGCGCTTTTTTAAGGGGCTAGTTAATAGGGCTAGTTATTTTTTATTAATTTTTATTATTTTTTATTAATTTTATTTAGGAGCTTTTAAATTGAGTAAAACAATACAGTGCACTTTGTCGATTATTAAACCAGATGCGGTGAAAAAGAACGTGGTGGGTCAGATTCTGTCCCGTTTTGAACAGGCAGGTTTGGAAGTTATTGCTATTAAAATGAAGCAGCTGACCCGTGAGGAAGCCGAAGGTTTCTATGCTGTGCACAAAGAACGTCCATTTTTTAATGCCTTAGTTGAATTCATGATTTCAGGCCCGGTGGTTATTTCTGTTTTAGCGGGTGAAAACGCCGTATTAAAAAATAGAGATTTAATGGGTGCGACGAATCCTAAAGACGCAGCGCCTGGGACTATTCGTGCAGATTTCGCGGATAGCATTGATGCCAATGCCGTTCATGGTTCGGATTCTTTGGACAATGCAACGAATGAAATAGTCTATTTTTTCAAGCAAGAAGAAGTCTGCTTACGTCCGGTGAAACATCACTGTCATCATTGCTAGAGAATTAAGTAAAAAATTAATAAAGGCGCTGGAAATAATTATGTCGGATTTGTTAAACAACCCAGAAATTGTGTTTCAAAAACAGCCAGCGCCTGCTCTTAAAAATAATATAAAAATCAATCTATTAGGCCTATCACTCCAGGGGATGTCTGATTTTTTTGTGTCTCTAGGCGAGAAGCCTTTTCATGCCAAGCAGGTTATTAAATGGATTCACCAGAGACATGTTATTAATTTTGCTGACATGAGCGATTTGAGTAAATCTTTAAGAGATAAGTTAACTCAAGTCGCGGAGATTATTCCGCCCACAATTATTTTAAGTAAGCCCTCGGAAGATGGGACGCATAAATTTTTAATTCAAACAGCGGATAAAAATTCCGTCGAGACTGTTTTTATTCCAGAAGATGACCGGGGGACTTTATGCGTGTCTTCTCAAGTGGGCTGCATGCTCACCTGCACTTTTTGTTCGACAGGTACCCAGGGCTTTAACAGAAACCTAGCCGCGCATGAAATTATCGGGCAATTATGGATCGCCGCTCAGCAGTTTCGAGTGACCAATATTGTCATGATGGGCATGGGTGAGCCTTTGTTAAATTTTGACAACGTCGTTTCTGCTATGAGCTTAATGCTGGATGATTTTGCTTATGGTTTATCTCGACGCAAAGTGACTTTAAGTACCTCGGGTGTTGTTCCAGAGATTGATCATTTAGCTGAAGTTTTGCCGGTTTCTTTGGCTGTTTCTTTGCATGCGCCGAATGATTTACTAAGAAATCAAATCGTGCCGATTAATAAAAAATACAATATTCAAAGTTTATTAAATGCCTGCCAGAGATATTTAAAAGTCAGCCCGCATAAAGAAATTACCTTTGAATATGTGATGCTGGATCATATCAACGAGACGGAACAGCATGCTGAAGAATTAATTAATTTATTAAAAACTAATAATTTACCCAGCAAAATTAATCTTATTCCGTTTAATCCCTATCCGGGCGCGATTTATCAAAGGTCTAGTAATAACCGAATTCACCGTTTCCAGAGACAACTCTCTAACGCCGGTTTTGTTTGTACGATTCGAAAAACCCGCGGTGATGATATTGACGCGGCTTGTGGGCAGTTAGTCGGCCAAGTTCAAGATAAGACAACCCGTCAGGCTAAGCATCTGGAGAAAGTGCAGGGAAAATTAAAAATTAAAAATTAAAAATGAGGGTGGAGGGGCGAATTTTATATTCGTCCCATGAGATAGGGCGAAGGGTTATATGCTGAATAAAATATTTTTAATTTTTTTAAATATTTTTATATTTTTAAATATTTTAAATTTTTTAAATTTTTTAAATTTATCTGGCTGTGCGAATTCCCAAAATATTAATTCTCAAAATATTAATCAAACCAATTTAAATAAAGCCGTGAGCTTAAATATCCAACTGGGCTTTCAATATTTTAATTTAAACCAAAATAATTTAGCCCGAGAAAAATTTCAGAAAGCTTTAGATTTGAGCCCTAATTCTCCCAGTGCTAACAGCGCCATGGGTTATTTTTTATGGAAAGTAGGAGATATTAATTCAGCTCAAGATTTTTATAACAAGGCTTATTTATTAGCGCCTAATGACCCCGATGTGTTAAACGCCCGCGGGGTGTTTTTATGTGAAGTGGGGCTAGAAAATCCAGATAAAAATCAAAGTAAAAACCAAATTCAAGAAGCTTTAAATAATTTTTCACAAGCGGTGAAATCTCCAGGGTTTTTAGCCGTGGGCTTAACTTATCAGAATAGAGCCCAGTGCTTATATCAAAATAAAAATCTGGCTCAGGCTGAGATAGATTTTAAAAAAGCCTTATTAGAAGACCCTTTATTACCGCTGGCTAATTTGAGGCTGGCAGAAATTAGTTATTCACAAAAAGATTTTAAACAGGCGAAAGTTTACTTAAATCAATTTGAGTCCATGGCAGATCCTGTCCCAGAGTCGGTGAGATTAGAAAGCGTGCTTGGGGTGAATAAAAAATAACCCATCGCCTAAGTGCCTGATTAAAACTTTCAGTCTAAGTTTGCTCGCCTAAATTCGGGCTTTAAAAATTTTGAAAGAATTTTGAGAGTTATTAAAAAAGAGAAATTAAAATCCATGAGTGCAAAAATTTACAACGCGTCTTCTATTGAAGTGCTAAGCGGCCTAGATCCTGTTAAAAAACGTCCTGGCATGTATACAGATACTTCAAGACCAAACCATTTAGCCCAGGAAGTTTTAGATAATAGTGTTGACGAAGCTTTGGCAGGTTTTGCGTCTGAAATTATTTTGACTTTGCATGCGGATGGTTCTGTCTCTGTCGAAGATAATGGCCGTGGGATGCCTGTGGATTTACATCCGGAAGAAAAAATCTCTGGGGTTGAATTAATCTTAACCAGGCTCCATGCCGGTGGAAAATTTGATAGCGATACTTACCAGTATTCCGGCGGCTTACATGGGGTAGGTGTGTCCGTTGTTAATGCGCTATCTAAGCGCTTAGAAGTCAAAATTAAACGTCATGGCTTGGAATATTTCATGGCTTTTGAGCAGGGCTTGAAAAAACAAGAATTAAAAGAAATCGGGACGGTAGGTAAGAAAAATACGGGGACTTGGGTGAGGTTTTGGCCCGAAGAAAAATATTTCGATACGGTGAAAATTCATGTTCAAAAACTGGCTTATTTACTCAGAGCCAAGGCGGTTTTGTGTCCCAATTTAAAAATTACTTTAATCGACGAGACTAAGAAAAGTACTGAAAAAAATACTGAAAAAAATACAGAAAGCTGGTGTTATGAAAATGGCCTAGCCCAGTACTTATCAGAAGCCATGGCAGATTTTATAAAACTTCCAGAAGAGCAGCCTTATTTGGGTCATGCCAAAGGCCAAATTGAAGGTCAGAAGGAAGAGGCGGATTGGGCTGTATTTTGGTTGCCAGAAGGGGGCGAATTAATTCAAGAAAGCTATGTGAATTTAATTCCAACACCTCAAGGCGGAACCCATGTGAATGGCTTAAGAACGGGTCTGACAGAGGCTGTTAGAGAGTTTTGTGAGTTAAGATCTTTGCTTCCCCGGGGGATTAAATTAACGCCCGATGATCTATGGGAAGGCGTCTCTTTTGTTTTATCAGTCAAAATGCAAGACCCCCAGTTTTCAGGTCAGACTAAAGAAAGATTAACTTCCAGGGGCTCAGCGGCTTTTGTGTCTGGTGTGGTGAAAGATGCGTTTAGCTTATGGCTAAACCAGCATACGGAAGCTGGGCAAATCTTGGTCGAATACTGGATTTCCATTGCTCAGAAAAGACTCAAAGCCAGTAAAAAAGTAATTAGAAAAAGAATTACCCAAGGGCCGCAATTACCTGGCAAATTGGCGGACTGTAGCTCGCAAGATACGGCCAAATCTGAATTGTTTTTAGTCGAGGGAGATTCCGCAGGCGGGTCTGCCAAACAAGCCAGAGATCGAGAATTTCAGGCGATCATGCCCTTGAGAGGCAAAATTTTAAACACCTGGGAAGTGTCCGTCGAAGAGATTTTAGGGTCGCAAGAAGTCCATGATATTTCTGTGGCTATTGGCCTAGAGCCGGGAGATTCGGATTTAAGTACTTTGAGATATGGGAAAATTTGTATTCTGGCGGACGCAGATTCTGACGGCGCTCACATTGCGACCCTACTTTGCGCTTTATTTTTAAGACACTTTAAGCCCTTAGTTCGGGCGGGGCATTTATTTGTCGCAATGCCGCCTTTGTATCGAATCGATGCGGGGAAAGAAGTTTTTTATGCTTTAGATGACTCGGAAAGACAAAGTATTTTAGAAAAATTAAAAAAAGAAAAATTCAAAGGCAAAATTAATGTGCTGAGATTTAAAGGCCTAGGGGAGATGAACCCGTCTCAATTACGCGAAACCACGATGGCGCCTGATACAAGGCGATTGGTCCAGTTGTTATTAACCGGCGATGAAAATCCCGAGCAAGTCTTAGATATGCTTTTAGGTAAAAAGCGGGCGTCGGATCGAAAAGCCTGGCTGGAGCAAGAGGGGAATCTGGCGGAGGTTTAGGGGGCTGGGTCACGTATTGTATCTGACGCGATGTTCGACTTTTCCAATGACTCAAGCTGCTGGGAATTAGCTGCTTAGATTTCCCCTCCCCCCGTCGAGGGCTTCCAATTAGCCTTAAGTTTTGCTTGAAAATTTTTGAATTTTACGGTCTCGGATCAAGCTATCTAATAGGAAAAGGGTAGGGGCGAATCTTGTATTCAATGGGACTTACTTAAGGATCAGGTGTAGGGGCGAATCTTGTATTCGCCCGTGATAAATCTTGGAAGAAAAAATCATTTTGTGTTGATGTGCCTCTAAGGCATGTCAGCCATAGACAAAAAAAATATCCATGCCAGCCGGCTACGGGCGAATACAAGATTCAATGGCACTTACTTAAGGATCAGGTGTAGGGGCGAATCTTGTATTCGTCCCTGCTTAAGCCGCGGCATCTTTTGACATTCTTTTTTCTATCTTTTTTTTCAGCCTGCTTTTTTCATCAGCCCTTGGTC
>CAMCUU010000038.1 GCA_945879065.1 Francisella tularensis subsp. holarctica | reverse complement strand
CCTCAGATGGCTTATTCTCAGAAAGTAAATTGCAGTCACACCACGGGCGAATACAAGATTCGCCCCTACCCCTTTCCTATTAGATAGCTTGATCTGAGCCCGTACAATTCAAGATTTTTCAAGCAAAACTTAAGGCTAATTGGAAGCCCTCGCCGGGGAGAGACGATATCAAGCGGCTAATTCCCAGCAGGTTGCGTCATCGGAAAAGTCGAACATCGCGTTTAGTTTTATAGGCCAACAGGCTGGGCTGTTGGCGGGTTATCGCGAGCAATTTAGTTGGATGGTTCCGGAATTAAATGTAGTGAAATCCCAATTGGAGGCTTTGAAAACAAAAGTACTGTCTTCTGATGCGTACATCGCTGAGTTAGCCGCAATGGTTGAAAAATTAGAAGCTGGAAGACAGCGCTTGTATTCGTTTTTTAATGATCTTGAATCTCAAGAAAAAGAGACTGCTTCTCACGCGGAGGGAGCTGCTGCCGGTGTGGTTGGTTCAACGGATTTAGAGGGTTTGGGGCAGGAAAGAGCATTAGGGCAACGAATTTCTGTTGCAACGCTTTTTGCGACAGCAGGAGCTGGTGCGGTGCCCCCTGCAGGTGCTGAATCTGAGCTGAGCAAATAAGACCCCATCTTTTGATCATTCAAGTGATCGCCCAGAGGGTCTCGAAAACAGCAGTACCAGATCAACGTTAAAAAAAGTATTTTAATTAACAAAACTAAGAAAATTTCTTTTTTATAATTTTTATAGTTTTTATAATTTCTCAAATTTTTTAAATCAAAATACTTTTTTAAGAACATATTATTTTTTTATTAATTTTTTTTATTAATTTTTTTATTAATTTATTTATCTAGCTTTTTAGCCAAGTAAGCCCCAAAGCCTACAGCCACAAAACCAGTGATAATCCAGACTAAATAAAACATAATTTTTAAATCCTATTTTTTAAATTTTTATATTTTTTAATATAAAGTTTTGCTTTCAGATTGAATCTTCTCAACCGACATTTTTTCACCACGTCCCCATAATTTTTTATACACAAAGCCGGTGTAGAAAAAAATGATCGGAAGCATAACCACTGCAACGACTAAGATGCCGATTAAAGATCGCTCTGAGCTACTGGCGTTGTAAATAATTAAGCTTTGTTCCGGGTGGGTCATCGACGGCATAATAAAGGGATAGAGACTGAAGCCCATGGTTGAAATAATAAAAAACAGCGCACAAGAGCTGGCAATAAAAGCTTTGAGAAATAAATTTTTCTGACTAAAAAAATTCACAAGCAATAAGCTTATTAAGCCCAGTAGGGGGATTAAGCTGATCCATAGATGATTTTTATAATTTAATAACCAGCCGCCCTGACTTAAAGAAACCAGATTATTTAAAGGCTGATTTAAAGCGTTGCTGTTAAAAATCACTTGGTAGCCTGGGATAAAAAATAACCAGATCCCGCCAATAATAAATAATATAAATAATAATTTGGCGGATATTTTTTGAGCTTTGATCACTCTCGTATGAACTAAGCCGGACACGCGCATCGCCAAGTAAGACGCGCCCTGCATGATCATCATGACGACACAAAATACACCCACAAATAATCCGTAGGGTCTTAGTAGGCCAAATAGATCTAATAGCGCATTCGTATCAGACATATGGATCCCATAGAAAAATCTTAAAGTAATGGGGTCATATTGAAATGGAAAGCCTAAAAATAGATTGCCAATTGCAACGCCAATTAATAAAGCAGGTAGCAAGCTGCCGATAAATAAGCTCCAGTCCCAAAAAGATCGCCAAGTTTGAGAAGGCATTTTTGAGCGGTATTCAAAAGCGACGGGTCTTAAAAATAAAGCCCAAAGAACTAATAAAAAAGCGAAATAAAAGCCTGAAAAAGACGCGGCATAGACTCTCGGCCAGATCGCAAATATCGCGCCGCCCGCTGTAATTAACCAGACTTGATTACCATCCCAAGTCGGTCCTACGGTGTTTACTACTACGCGACGTTCATCGTCTGTTTTGGCCACAAAGGGCAGTAAAATTCCGGCACCAAAATCAAAGCCGCCGGTTAAAGCAAATAAGATCATGACCAGGCCAACTGCAGCCCAGCCTAAAAGCTGTAATACATTCATGAGATCCATGTTTAGTTATCTCCCAAATTTTTAATTTTTTTATCAATATTTTTTTCAAAATAATAATTACCCGTTCCTAAAGAGCTGGGCCCTAATCTGGCGTATTTAAACATGAGGTAAATTTCGACAATAAATAAAGCGGTATAAAACGCCACGAACATAAAAAAGCTGATGCCAATATCCACCGCGCTAATAGCCGAGGAGCTTAAGTCTGTGGGTAAAATATTATAAATAGTCCAAGGTTGGCGGCCGTGTTCTGTCACGAACCAGCCACAAAGCGCGGCTATCCAAGGAAGGGGGATGCTATAAAGCGCATAGGTTAAAAACCATTTCTGGGTCCAAATAGATTTATTTCTAAAAGACATAAAGCTCGCATAAATAAATACCAGGGCCATTAAGAAGCCTAAGCCAACCATGATTCTAAAAGTCCAGAAAATACTCCAGACACTGGGAATACTGTCTTCAGCCGCTTGATGGATTTGGGCCGGTGTCGCATCGGTCACTTTATCGGTATAGCGCTTGACGAGTAAGCCATAGCCTAAGTCCGCTTGCTTTTGATTAAATAAATTTAAAATCTCTGGAGATTTATTGCCTTCACGTAATTGAACTAAGGCACCATAAGCGTCCATGCCATTTTGAATTCTTTGCGTGTTTTCAGCTTCTATTTGATTAATCCCTGGAATCACCGCATGGAAAGAGTGAGTCACCACAAGACCCAGCACTTCAGGAATCTGAATTGAAAATAAATTGGAATGGGTTGTCTGATCCGGCCAGGCGATTAAATTAAAATTCGCAGGCGCTTTTTGAGTGGTCCATTCCGCTTCTATAGCAGCGAGTTTCATGGGCTGAGTTTCAGCCACAATTAAGCCATTTTTATCGCCCATGAAAATTAATATTAAGCTGGCAACTAATCCAAAGCCGGCAGCAATCGCGAAAGATCTTTTCGCAAATTCAAGATCTCTATTTTTTAATAAATAATAAGCACTGATGCCCATGATAAATACAGCACCGGTGGTAAATCCGGCAATGACGGTATGAACAAAAGCGATCTGAGCAATCGGATTTAAAAATAAGGTAATTAAACTACCTGTTTCCATGCGCATTGTTTGAAAGTTAAAATAAGAGCCTACAGGATGCTGCATATAACCATTGGCAACCAGAATTAAGAGCGCTGAGAGGCTAGATCCAAAGGCTAGGCAAAAGGTCGCAAAGAGATGCTGATGCTTAGATAATTTCTTCCAGCCAAAGAAAAATATGCCCAAGAATGTCGACTCCAGCATAAAGGCAACCAGGCCCTCAATGGCTAAAGGCGTCCCAAAAATATCTCCGACATATTGAGAGTAATAAGCCCAATTAGTGCCAAACTGAAATTCCAGAGTCAGGCCAGTTAATACGCCCATGGCGAAATTTATTCCAAATAATTTTCCCCAGAATTGGGTCATGTGTTTATAAATTTCTTTACCCGTGGTCACATAGCAAAATTCCATAGCGAGCAATAACCAAGCCATGCCAAGGGTGAGAGGAACAAATAAAAAATGATAGGAAGCAGCAACACCAAATTGCAGGCGTGCAAGCTCCACAGAAGCGATCGATGGAAGCACTGAGATTCTCCAAAAAAATTAATTTGTAAGTTTTAAATTTATTTTTTGGCGCAGAACGGGCAGTACCCTAAGAAAGATCACAGAAGGTTTTGCACACCTACCGACCCGCGTCGGGGCGAAAGGATACTCTGGAGCTTGATTTTCGCAAGGCCTTGTCACCATGACTTTAAGTCAATCTTCCAGGGGTTCACTGAAACCATCAGCCTGACCTAATATTTCAATCTTATCTGTATAAAACCAGTCGAACATATCGCGTCTTAATTTTGCCATATAAGTTTTATTTTCAGCGCGGCGTTTTAAATTATAAAAAATCACCCCTTCAGCAAAACTGGCATTTTCCATGCCGACTTTTTTAGAATGAAAGAGGCTTTTAAGATGGTTTTGAAACCAGAAGCTTAAGTTCTCGAAAGTGCGTTCATGCTGGTGAAAAGATTTATATTTAAGATGGTTAATGGATTTTTCAAAGGGGTACCAAAGATGGGTATCTAGCTCATAGGGGTTATTTTGTAATTTAGGTCCAATGATCTCACCAGCCTGTTCTTTATTATCTTCGACATAGCCTTTTTGAATGGCCATGAACATGCCTTCGACTAAAAATGCTTTACCCGCAAGAATTAATAAAGGGTCGATAATATTTTTGCGATTTTGCAAAGCTATTAGTCTTCCATTTTGAGTTTTTATTTTGACATTTGTGCCGTCTAATTTTTCAACCGCAATAGTCTCAGGGTCGTTAAAAACCCACTCATAGCCTGGATTAATTTCTGGAGTGACTAGATAAACCTCAGGACTTCTGAGTTTTAAACTAGAGCCATGTTTTTTAAAATTGTCTTTATTAATATTAAATATTTTTCGAACATAAGGGCATTCGACTTTGGGGAAGTCAGAGAGAATTTCCATAAGAGATCACCATTGTTACAAGATTATTACAAGTCAAAAAATGGCAGGAATCTTACTCTTATTTTTTTAAAATTCAGTAAAAAATTGATCTAAAAATTAAAATAAAAATTAAGTAATAATATGATATTTAGTTGAACTTATAGTCCAGTCAGAAAGATAATGCGCAGCGAAGAAAAATCTTAAATTTTTTTGATTGATGGAGCCCCTATGAAAAATAATTTAGCCTTTTTTGAAGATTACAAAATCCGTCGTATTTACGATTAAGAAGCAGAGACTTGGTTTTTTTCAGTGATTGATATTGTTCAGGTATTAACACAGCAGCTTGATTATCAAACAGCCAGAAAGTATTGGAATAAGTTGAAACAACGACTTGAAAAAGAAGGGAGTCAGTCGGTGACAAATTGTCACCAGTTGAAAATGCAGGCTCAAGATGGAAAACAACGAGCCACAGATGTGGCAACCGCTGAAACACTCTTGCGCTTAGTTCAATCAGTCCCCAGTCCCAAAGCAGAGCCTATTAAATTATGGCTAGCGAAAGTGGACTCAGCAGCGCATGATGGGGCAAGAAACTCGCAATAAATTGACTGATTATTGGAAAGAGCATGATATTAAAGAAGGGCAAGAATTTGCGATCTTGACCAATATTATTCATCAAGAATGGGCGGGTGTTAGTGTTAAGGACCATAAAGGGGAGGCATTGCTAAGAAAGCCAGGCTGGACTTAGAGGCTAAAACAGGGAAAAAAGTTATTTCAAAAGAAAATTATTTAAAATCTTTGCCTGAGAAATAAGGCAAGAGCTGGTGGAGGCGGCGGGAATTGAACCCGCGTCCGAAAATACTTAACCGTTGGATCTACATGTGTATCTGATTGCTTGATTTTTGGATTTGACGAAGCTCAATCAGCAAGCTTTCCAAATCCTAGTTTAGTTAGTTTAATCAAAGCCCCCCAAACATAGGCTAAGACGAGTCCGACAAGATGAGCGCAATTGCTAGCCATTCAGACGACAGCTAGGTCGCGCCGATGTCTGTAGGTTTAGTACAGAGGACTAAGCAGCTTTTTTACGAGCAGCGAAGTTAACATCGTTTGCAGCCACAAGAGTATTGCGTCTGCGATTATTTACGTTGCCAGTTATGACAATTGCAGTTGAGATTAACGAGGAAACTACACCCTCGACATGCACCATAAGCCTCGCCATTTCCGTCGAAACCAATGTCGCCCCCAGATAGAAACGGCGGGAGTTTAACAAGGCGATATTTTGAATGCAATTAAAAAACTCTTAAATTTTTATGTTTTTTTATTGGCTTATTTACATAGGCCATTTGAGCAAGGTAAGCTCGCGCGATTTTTTTGTGGGCTGTGTGGGTTAGGTGAATTAATTAATGTTTACTGGAATAGTTGAATGTACTGGAGTGGTGAAGGCGTGTGAGGTGCTGGAGCGGGGTGGGATTGGTTTTGAATTTGAGATTAATAATTTTAATTATTTATCCGATGTTTTAATTGGTGACAGCTTATCTATTAATGGCGTCTGTCTTACGGTTGTTTTTAAAACTCAAAGCCAATTTAAAGCCACTGCGGTTCCAGAGACTTTGAGATTAACTAATTTGGGTGAGTTAAAAATAGGTTCTGAAATTAATCTCGAGCGCTCATTATCTTTTGGTAAATCTATCGGTGGGCATTTAATTCAGGGGCATGTGGATGGCTTGGTAAAAATTTTAGAAATTAATCCAGACGGTGTGGCTATGAATATTAAAATAGCTCTGCCTGAAAAGTTTCATAAATATATTATTCACAAGGGTTTTGTAGGGCTAGATGGCATGAGCTTAACCGTTGCGGGTGTTAATCTAAAAGAAAATTATTTCTGGGTGACTTTGATTCCGCATACCCAAGCAGTGACAATTGCGAAATTTTATCAAGTCGGGTCTTGCTTGAATTTCGAGGCGGATAGCATGGTTAAAAATATGGTGAGTTATTTAGATACTTATCTAGAAAATTATTTAGATAAATATTTGGAAAATTTTTTAGAAAAAAGATTAAAAAGTTAAAAAGATTAAAAAGGTTAAAAAGGTTAAAACAGGCATGAGTGATAAAATTCTGTCCGATATTGAATCCGCCATTTTAGATTTTAAGCAAGGCAAAATGGTGGTCATTGTTGATGATGAAGATCGTGAGAATGAAGGGGATTTGGTCGTCGCGGCTGAGTTTGCAACGGCGGACAGTATTAATTTTATGGCGACTCATGGTCGAGGATTAATTTGCTTGTCGATGACTGAGGCGCAAATAGACCAATTAGAATTACCCATGATGACGCGAAATAATCAATCGCCTTTAAAAACAGCTTTTACTGTATCTATTGAGGCTCGCACTGGCGTGAGTACGGGGATTTCTACGGCAGACAGAGCCAGGACGATTGCCGTAGCGATAGATCCTCAAAGTGGCCCACAAGATCTTGTCACTCCAGGTCATATTTTCCCATTGAAAGCCAAGACCGGTGGGGTGTTGGTTCGAGGGGGGCAGACAGAAGGGTCGGTAGATTTAGCGAAATTAGCGGGTTTAAACCCAGCGGCAGTGATCTGCGAAATCATGAATGAAGATGGCAGCATGGCCAGATTAAAAGATCTGCAATTATTTGCTGAAAAACATGGGATTAAAATTATTTCGATAGAGAGCTTAATTAAATACAGACTGGCTCATGAAAGTTTTATTGAATTAGTGGCTGAAGCGGATTTGCCGATTAAAAATTTAGGTGAATTTAAAGTTAAAATTTTCAAAGATATTTTAACCCAAGTCGAGCATGTGGTTTTACAAAAAGGGATCTGTGATCCTGTGATACCCACTTTAGTTCGCGTGCACTCTGCCTGTCTTACTGGTGATGTGTTTGGATCTTCCCGATGCGACTGTGGCGATCAGCTGCAAGCTGCCTTGGTTCAAATTTCACAGGCGGGCGCTGGTGTTTTGCTATACATGGATCAAGAGGGTCGTGGAATTGGCTTAGCCAATAAAATTAAAGCTTATAGTTTGCAAGATCAGGGCTGTGATACCGTAGAGGCTAATCATAAATTGGGCTTTAAAGATGACCAAAGAGATTATGGGATCGGCTCGCAAATTCTAAGAGCTCTGGGCCTGGGTAAGATTAAATTAATGACCAATAATCCTAGAAAATTTCATGGAATTGGTGGGTATGATTTAGAAATAGTGGAAAGAGTGAGTATTGAAATTCAGCCAGAGTTAGCTAATCAGAAATATTTAAATACGAAAAAAAATAAGCTGGGGCATTGGTTAAATTTTTAAGATTTTTAAGATTTTAAAAATTATAAGAAATAAAAAATTTGAAAATTAAGGAAAAGTAAATATGTCTTATAAGCCTGATTATAAATCTGGTCAGAAATCTGGTCAGAAATTTCATGAGAAAAATAAATCATTGCCTAAAGCTAAGGGCGTTTTTGAAATTAATCAGGGGGATTTAAAACAAGCGGGAGATTTATCAAGTTTTAAATTGGCCATTATTACCAGTCGGTTTAATCAAGAAATTACTGGAAAATTACTAGCAGGTGCCAAAGAGCGCTGTGCTGAGCTCGGGATTAAAAATTTAATAATTATTCATGTTCCTGGTGCCGTAGAAATCCCTCTGATTGCCCAGGAGATTGCAGTGTCTCAAGAATATGACGCGATTATTGCTTTGGGGGCGGTCATTCGAGGGGAAACTTCTCATTATGATTATGTCTGTGAGCAAGTATCTCAGGGTTGTCAGAAAGTCATGATGGACTTTGCCGTTCCTGTGATTTTTGGAGTCTTAACGACAGAGAATGACGATCAGGCAAGAGAACGTGTGGGTGGCAAGCATGGGCATAAAGGCCGTGATGCAGTAGATGCCGCTTGTGAAATGCTCTGTGTTTTAAATCATGATTTATTCCCCATGGCGGAGGGGGAGTAAGTGAAGGGTAAGTTTAGATTTCAGGATTAGTATTATTACTGACCACATACTCTAAGACATCGCCAGGCTGGCATTCGAGGGCCTGGCAAATAGATTCAAGAGTAGATAAGCGAATCGCTTTGGCTTTGCCTGTTTTTAAAACAGAAAGATTTTGCTCGGTGATACCAATCCTTTCAGCCAGTTCTTTGGATCGCATTTTTCTTTTAGCCAGCATGACATCGACGTTAATAATAATGGACATAAGCGTTACACCGTCAACCTAACTTCTTCTTCCAGGCATACAGCACGCTGCATGATCCAAGAAATTAAAATAATGACAATGGCGATGACTAAATCTCGTGCCTGGGCAGTGCTGATACTCACGGCAACAAATCGTTGGCCGGGAAGATTATTAATACTCAAAGTAAAAGTTAATAAAATTTGATACAGCGGATATAAAAATTGCCAGAGCAATAAAGTCACGCCGCAATGGCGAATATATTTAACAGTCTGTTCTGTGAAAATTTCACCACGGGCGTAAGCGCCAAAAAGTTTGGTGAGATAAAAATATAAGAACATAAAAGTAAAAATAGGAATCAAAGAAATAATAAAAGCGACGATGCGCGTGTCTTGTGGGATTTGTCCTTGGATCATTTTGTCCCACATTGAGCTTGGAAGATTTGACATGTTCCAGTTGAGCTGGGCGAAGACTTGATTGCCTTCGGTGGACCAAAATAAAAGATAAGCAATAGGGGTGAGAATTAACATAAAAAGAAAAATGATCTGCATGATGCGGCTGACAATTTTTATCTTATTCATAGGGACCAGGTTCTCTTTAATTGAATTTTGAATTGAATCTTGGCAAGGGCGCCGAGGATAGTCGAAATCATTTTTAGTCCATAGAGGGAGAGCAGGGGCTTAAATAAAATCTGGCCCGGTTAGCGTGAACCAACCGGGCCAGAAGTGATGATCTAACATCGAGGGATTTGGAAGAACTAGAAAGCGGGGGCAGTGTATCAAGTGAATTATCGAAAGACAATCATTTTTTAAAAATTATTTGAATTTATGTTCGCAAGGCAAGATATCTTTGTTCCAAAACGACTATTAAATTATTGTTTGGGTAATCAGTATTTTTTAGTCTGTATTTTTTAGCCTTTACAAAGCAAGGCTGATCAGTACAATCCCGCGTTTTGCGGAGTGTAGCTCAGCTTGGTAGAGCACTGCCTTCGGGAGGCAGGGGTCGAAGGTTCGAATCCTTTCACTCCGACCATTTTTATTATTTATTATTTTTATTTTTTAGAAGGCCTGATTTTGAAGCCTAATTTTTCTAGCCCTGATTTTGATCTGTATGTTTTAAATCTAAATTTAATTAATGTGACTGATTTAGATTATTCAAATTATTTAAGCCCCGAAGAGTTTGTGAGATTTTCTAAGATTAAATTAGAGTCGGTGAAAAAATCCCAGATGATTTCTCAAGGATTTAAAAGAAAAATTTTGGGCGATATTTTAGATCAGGATCCCAGGGAATTAATTTTTAAATTAGGCCCTGCTGGAAAGCCTTATTTAGATTTAGATTTAAATTTAAAAACTCCCTTATTTTTTAATTTATCCCATGCAGGAGATTTTGTTTTATTAGGGGTGTCTAATAGGTCTGAGATTGGCGTGGATATTGAGAAAATTAAAAATTTAGATTATTTAAATTTAGCTAAACGGTTTTTTCATTTATTAGAAATTGATTTTTTAAAACAAGAAAAAGATTTAAAAAAGCAAGAAAGATTATTTTTTAAACTTTGGGTTTATAAAGAGGCTTATCTAAAAGCCATTGGTTTGGGGATTAGCTATGGCTTAGATCGATTTGCCATTGATCCGAATTTAGGGGTTTTTTTGCAGGAGCCACAAGAGCGGGAGCATCAGGGGTATTATTTAAAAGAACTGGTTTTAAATAATGCTTATTTTTCTGCAGTATGTTGGCGCCCCGGAGAGGATTCGAACCTCCGACCTACCCCTTAGGAGGGGGTCGCGCTATCCAATGCTGTGCCACCGGGGCTTTTAGAGCGCCGCCAAGAATAACCAAAAGGCCGGGTAAAGAGAAGGGTTGATTTTTGTTTGTTAAACCGTGCTGTCATTCAGATCCCAAGTTCCATATAATCGCCCGCTTTTTGAGCGCACTGAAAGAATAATAAGAGGACCAGCCATGGCTGATTTTATGAATGAGCAAGAGCAAGTAGAGTTAATTAAAAATCTCTGGAATCGTTATGGGAACTGGGTTCTTGGCCTATTTGTAATTATTGCTTTTAGTTTATCTGGATATCAGTACTGGGAACATCGTCAGGCGCAAAATTTAAATCAGGCTTCTGAGATGTATTTATCTTTAGTGAATTCTGCGAATCAAAAAGATTGGGTGAATTTAAGTGCACAAGCACAATATCTTATGGCTAATAATGCACACTCTGCTTATGCCGGTTTGGGCGCCTTGGTTTTAGCCAGTGCGGATGTGAATCAAAATAAGCTCCCAGAGGCCAGTGCGGCTTTGCAATGGATATTAAATAATCAAACAAATCAAGATATAAAAGACGTGGCTCGTGTGCGTTTAGCGCGAATTAATTTAAGTCAGGGTGAGCCTTTGGATGCCATTAAGATTTTAACGCCGGTTTCTCAGACGTATTTTATAAGTTCTGAGATGGTGCTGGGGGATGCTTATGTGTTACTGGGTCAAAATGACCAAGCGACTCAAGCTTATCAAGCGGCTTTAGGACGTCTTCAGCAGTTAAATAAAATGGGTGGAGATGAAGCAGAAAGTCGGGCAGATCAGGCAGATCAGGCAGATCAAGATCCTGGTTTGTTGAATTTAATTCAAATGAAGCTGGCTAGTTTACCTAGCAAGTCTTAAAGAAAATAATATTTAAATAGGAATGAATTATAAAAATGCGGAATGTTTTTAAAGCAAGTTTTTCAGAATTTCTGAGTGTATTAAGCTTATTGAGCTTGTGCAGTGTTTTAGTTTTATCAGGCTGTGATACGGATAATACGCCTGCGCCTAAGGCGCTCACGCCTTTGATTTCTTCTGGTAATAGTAATTTTAAATTAACTCAAGTCTGGAGTCGGAGTCTGACGCAAGGGTCAGAGAAAAAATATGTGACTCTGGGGCCAGTGTTAGACCAGGATTCTGGAAAGTTAATTACAGCAGACTATCGGGGTGAAGTGGTTTTAGTGGATGTGAATACCCATAAGATTTTATGGGATGTGAAGACTCATGAATTTTTAGGCGGCACGCCAAGTGTGAGTAATCAGCAAGTTTATCTCGGGACCTTGGATGGAAAATTAATTGCCTTAGATGAGTCCAGTGGAAAAACCCTCTGGCAGGCCAAGTTAAGTAGTTCTTTATTAGCCTCTCCTGTTGGTGTGAGCGGGGGTGTGAATGGGCAGGCTAGTGGCATGGTCTTGGCTTATACCCATGATGGTAATCTAACGGCTTTTTCGAGTTTGGATGGTCACCAGCTTTGGCAATATTTGGGAGATCCTTTGCCTAATTTGATCATGGCTGGAGAAGCTAACCCAGTGATTGTTGGGTCGAACGTTGTGATTGGAACGCATAGTGGGCAACTCCTGTCTTTAAGTTTGTCGAATGGGCAAGTGAATTGGCAAAGACCGATTGCGATTCCTTCCGGTGGGACGGATATTTCTCAGATGGTCGATGTTGTTGGGAATCCTGTTTTTGACAGCGCTGGCAATGGGGTTTTGTACGCCGTGACTTACCATGGAAATTTAGTCGCGATTGATCCTGTAGATGGGTCTTTACTATGGGAGCATCCGCTTTCTAGTTTGAAAGCTTTGGCGCTTTCCCCCAGTGCTGCTGGCAATGCCGTGATTGCAACGAATGATCAAGGGGATGTCTTGGCTTTTGATCGAGATACAGGTCGTGAATTATGGAATCAGTCAGGGTTTGAATATCGGTTTACAACCGCGCCTGCTTTATTAAATACGGGCTTAAATAATACTGGAAATTCAGTGGTTATTGTGGGTGATTACCAGGGGTATATTCACTGCTTGGATTTAAAAAATGGCCAAGAAATTGCCAGAGTAAAAATGGGCTCGCATATCATTGCCGCAGCGCCCGTAGTGTTTAATCAAAATGTGTATCTCACGGATGAGATGGGCAAAGTGGTTGTTTATAAAATAAATTAAGTCAGGAGTGCTTGCGCATCATGTTACCGGTTGTCTCTATTGTCGGTCGTCCGAATGTTGGAAAATCGACTTTGTTTAATGCGCTGACCAAAAGCAGAAATGCTTTAGTCATTGATCAGCCGGGTGTCACACGGGATCGTCAGTATGGCCAAGCGCTAGCGGATGATAATAATCCCTATATTGTGATTGATACCGGGGGCTTAAGTGGGGATGAAGACGGCATTGATGCTGTCATGGCAGATCAAGTGAGATTGGCTATTGATGAATCTGATTTAGTGTTATTCATGGTCGATGGTCGTGCAGGAGCGAGTTCGCAAGACTCTCAAATTGCAAAATATTTAAGACAGACTGGAAAAAACATTGTTTTAGTGGTGAATAAGACTGACGGTGTGGATGAAGAAATCGCCATGATTGATTTCTATACCCTGGGCTTTGAAAAAGTAATTCCTATAGCTGCTTCTCATCGACGAGGGGTTGGGGCTTTAGTCGATGATTTTATTTTGCCTCTCTGCCCTGAAGTGATTCCCCAGACGGATGAAGAATCTCGAGAAAAAAATGGGATTAAAATTGCCATTATCGGCCGCCCTAATGTTGGAAAGTCAACTTTGGTCAATCGCATGTTGGGCGAAGATAGAGTGATTGTGTATGACTTGCCTGGGACCACCCGGGACAGTATTTATATTCCGTTTGAACGACGTGAGCAGCACTATACTTTGATTGATACAGCGGGCTTAAGACGTCGCGGTAAAGTCGAAGAAGTGGTTGAAAAATTTTCTGTCGTTAAAACTTTGCAGGCGATTTCAGATTCAAATGTTGTTATTTGTGTCTTAGATGCGACGGAGGGAATTACCGAGCAAGATCTTCATGTTTTGGGCTTTGCCTTAGAAGCTGGAAGAGCCATGGTGATTGGGATTAATAAATGGGATGGTCTCGACGAAGAGCAAAAGACAACGATTAAATCCAATCTTTCCTGGCGTTTTGATTTTGTAAAACATGTGCGCATTCATTTTATTTCAGCAAAACATGGTACGGGTGTTGGAAATTTATATGACTCCGTACAAGAGGCTTACGATGCAGCGTTTAAAGATATTTCAACGGGGCGTTTAAACAAAGCTTTAGAGAAAGCCTTGATTGCACTTCAGCCGCCGATGTCTGGAGGGCGCCGAATTAAATTAAGATACGCCCATATGGGGGGGCATAATCCGCCTTTGATTATTATTCATGGTAATCAGACGGATCGACTGCCTGAGACTTATCAGCGCTATTTGATTAATTTCTTTAGGGATCATTTTAAGCTCATGGGGACGCCGATGCGGCTGGAATTTAAGCAGTCTGTCAACCCTTTTAAAGAGCAATATAATAAATTAACCCCCAGACAAGAGCGGACAGAGATGCGCTTAGCCAAGCGTCGTGGAGAAAAAGTCGGGCGAGTTAAGAAGTAATTTTTTTATGATTTTTTGGTCTTGTTTATGGCCGTGAGGTGCGTATAATCGCGCGGTTTTTCGAGTAGATAATTTTTTATAATTTTCAGGAGTTTTAATTCAATGGTAGTCATTCGTATGGCCCGTGGTGGTGCTAAAGGACGTCCTTTTTATCGTGTTGTTGTTGCTGACAAACGTTGTCCAAGAGATGGGCGTTATATCGAACGCGTTGGGTTTTTTAACCCTGTTGCTGCCGGTCCTGAAGAGCGTGTTCGTTTAGATCTAGAGCGTATCGAGCATTGGATTTCCCAAGGTGCGCAGCCTTCTGATCGTGTGAGCAGCTTAGTGAAAGAACTTCGCAAAGCACGCGCAGCGGCTTAATTGAAAGATATAAATATAGTAAAGCTATTTATATGACCCATGATTTAGCAGACTTGCTAGTCATTGCAAAAATTGGTGCTCCCCACGGTGTTCGTGGGGACTTGGTTTTGCATGTTTTTATGGAAGACCCTGAATTAATTTTAGATTTTCAAGAGGCCAAAACGCCTTTATTCATTCAAAATTTAAATTCTGAGCCTTCTGGGCTTGCTGAACCCTATAAGATCAGCGAAAAAGGCGGAAGGTTTTATATTAGTTTTGAACACTATTTAGACCGAGATCTGGCGGGTCGTTTTGTGAATAAAGAAATTTCAGTTTCAAAAAAATATCTGCCAGCCCCTGAAGAAAATGAAGTTTATTGGGTTGATTTAATTGGCCTCTCAGTGATTAATCAAGAAGGTAAAACTTTAGGCCAGGTGGATCATGTTTTTGAGACGGGCGCTAATGATGTTTTAGTACTGAGAAAAATAAAGCAGCCTGATTTAGAGCTATCTCCAGACCTATCTCCAGAGCCATCTCTAGAGCGATCTCCAGCTCTTTCTAAAAAAATAAAAATCCCAAAAGAAAGCACGGAAATTTTAATTCCCTATGTGAGTGCGCATGTCTTGTCAGTGGATCTTAAAGCTCGAAAGATCTTAGTGAACTGGGACGAGAATTTTTGAGAGTTATTATTATTACTTTGTTTCCAGAAATATTTAGTTCTTTAATTAATTATGGTGTTTTGTCTCGTGCTTTTTCTACTCAAAAAGTGAGTTTAGATTTTATTAATCCCAGAGATTTTGTTTTTGATACGCATAAGACGGTTGATGACCGGCCTTTTGGTGGCGGCCCTGGGATGGTCATGTTGGCTGAACCTATTGCGCAATCTATTGAGCAAGCTAAAAAAATATTGCCCGATGCTCGAGTGATTTACTTATCACCGCAGGGGAAAAAATTTGATCAGGCGATGGCCGAAGAGTTAATTAATTTGGGTGAGAAATCAGACTTTATTTTTCTTTGTGGTCGCTATGAAGGCGTGGATCAAAGGGTTTTAGATAGCTTGATTGATTTTGAATTATCTTTAGGTGATTTTGTTTTAAGTGGTGGTGAGTTAGCACTAATGTGCATCTTAGATGCCATGATTCGATTAATTCCTGGTGTGCTAGGCGATAGCCAATCAGCCCTGGAAGATTCTTTTTCAGTGAGTTTAAATAATAACCGAGAGAGAGTCTTGGATCATCCTCACTATACAAGACCACCTGTCTGGCGAGGTCTTCCCGTTCCTGAAGTTTTGCTATCGGGGCATCATGTGAATATTCAACAATGGCGTCGAGAAAAAGCCTTGGAAATTACGCAGAAAAAACGTCCCGATCTTTTAAAAAAAATTAAATAAAAAAGGCTGTAAAAAAGGCTATACAGGGAGCAGGAGCTTCGGTACAATTCGCCCACTTTTTTGCCAGGTAGATGGGAGCATGAACCATGCATAAATATATAGAGATCGTTGAAAAAGCGCAGTTGCGTACGGATATTCCAAGCTTTGGTCCTGGAGATACAGTATTAGTGAAAGTAAAAGTCACTGAAGGGACTCGTCAACGTTTGCAATCCTTCGAAGGGATTGTTATTGCGATGCGTAATCGTGGTTTAAATTCTGCATTCACAGTCCGTAAAATGAGCGGCGGTGAAGGTGTTGAACGTGTTTTCCAAACACATTCCAGAGCGATTGATAGCGTTGAAGTTAAACGTCGCGGCGATGTTCGTCGTGCCAAGTTGTATTACTTACGTAATTTGACTGGTAAAGCTGCTCGTATTACTGAAAAATTGTCTTAATAGATTATTTATATTTTTTATTAATTAATTTTAATAAAATAAAAAAAGCCGCCCATAAAGCGGCTTTTTTTATTGGTTTTAATTTTAAGTTCTAAATTTTAAAAAAACTCCAGAAATAACTGAGCCCGACCAGATTGCTCTAGCCGGGCTCAGGAGGAGTGTGCAGTTGGGTCAACTGCAGGTGGAATGCTAAGTTAAAAAATAGAGTCATGCAATTGAAAGATTGTTATTTTTTTGTATTTTTTAATTTATGATTTTTTATAAAAATAAAAGAGAGAGAAAAAGAAAAAAATGGATTTAAATAAAATAAAGCCAAAAGAATTAAAGCTAGTGGACTCCCATTGTCATTTGGATCGCTGTGATTTAGCGGCTTTGGGTTATGAGTCCATGGATCAATGTATCTTAGCCACGAAAGAGAATCAGATCGCTCATCTTTTATGTGTCTGTGTAGAGTTACCTAATTTTAAATCAGTGAGAGATTTGGCTCAAAAATATCCAGACATGATTCACTGTTCTGTTGGTGCGCACCCTGCTGATCCCCATGATCCAGAGCCTTCAGAGCAAGATTTAATAACACTAGCCTCTGATCCTTTAGTAGTTGCTCTTGGTGAGACCGGTTTGGATTATTTTCATTGTAAAGGTGATATAACCTGGCAAAAAAATAGATTTAAAACCCATATTCGTGCCGCCAGAGCAGTCAAGAAACCCTTGATTATTCATACGCGAGAAGCGCGGGAAGATACTTTAAATATTTTAAAATCAGAAAATGCTCAGGAAGTCGGCGGAGTTTTGCATTGTTTTACGGAGACCCTGGAATTTGCTGAAGCTTGCATAGATTTAGGTTTTTATATTTCTTTTTCAGGAATCATTACTTTTAAGAATGCCAAAGAATTGCAAGAAGTCGCCAAGAAAATTCCTTTAAATAAATTACTGATAGAAACCGACGCGCCGTATTTAACCCCGATGCCCTATAGAGGCAAGCCTAATCAGCCCAGCTATGTTCGACATGTCGCTGAATTTTTAGCGGATTTGCGTGGGGAGTCCGTATTGGATTTAGCCGAGCAAACGACTAAAAATTTTTGCGATTTATTTAAAATTAATATTTAAAATTTTAAAAATATCTTGGGAGTGTTTAAAAAAATGATTTGGCAAAGTGAGATTAATTTAAATTTAATTCATGAGCGCGGCAAAAATACCTTAATGACTCATTTGGGCATTGAATTTACAGAGATTGGTTCAGATTATTTAATCGCCCGAATGCCTGTAGATGCTAGAACCCATCAGCCTTTAGGTATCATGCATGGTGGGGCGTCTTGTGTTTTGGCAGAGACAGTTGGATCTGTCGCGGCTAATTTTGCCGTGGATAATAAAATTTTTTACTGTGTCGGCTTAGATATTAATACCAATCATATTAAGAGCATTAAGTCAGGCTACGTGTATGCCAAAGCGTGTCCTTATCATTTGGGCCGCAGTACCCAGGTCTGGAGTATTGAAATTAGAAATAGTGAAGATCAGCTGATATCTATTAATAGATTAACGATGGCTGTTTTAAATAAATGAAAAATTCACCAGAAATATTAAAACCTCAAGTGGCTGGAGTGTTATATCCCAGCCATGCCGAAAGCCTGTTGAAAAATTTAGAAGATTTATGTTTAGAAAATAATCTTGAAAAAAAATTACCAGGGCGTCCTAAAGCGCTGATTATTCCTCATGGGGGTTTTTTATATTCTGGAAGCGTGATGGCTAAAGCATTTAGCTTAATTAAAAACTTGCCTGAAAAAGATAAATATAAAATCAAAAAAATAGTAATTTTGGCACCTGCGCATCAGTTGAGTTTTAGTGGTATTGCGACGCATCAAGCAGATTATTTTTCAACGCCTTTGGGCTTATTAAAATTAGATCAAAAAGTGATCACTGAATTATTTGAGGTTCAAGAATTATCTTATTTAGATTTAGCCTTTGCTCAAGAGCATACCGTAGAGATGGTCTTGCCATTTATACAATATGCCCTGGACCCTCAAGCTATTTCTATTATTCCCTTAATTATTGGAGAGTGTTCTTCTCAGTCTGTTTTGATGCTTTTAAATTGTTTAGATGGTTTAGAGTTAGATAATATTTTAATTATTATTAGCTCTGACTTGTCTCAGTATCAGCCGTATCAAATTGCGAGAGAGCAAGATGAATGGACCAAGACGCAAATTTTAAATTTAAACGGTGCCGATATTTCTCATGATGATGCTTGTGGAGACGTGAGTATTCGAGCGCTTTTGCACTATGCCCAGAAAAAATCCTGGAAGTGCGAGTGTCTAGATTTAAAAAATTCTGGAGATCTGACGGGTGATAAAGATAAAGTGGTGGGCTACGGGGCTTTTTATTTTTATTAGATTTTTTTTAGATTTTTTTATAAAAATAATTTTTATTAAATTTAGCATCTTAAAAAAAGCGCTTAAATCGGGCGCGTTATTTTTTAGATTTATTTTTATATCCAAGTTGCCTGAGTAATTAAGCAATTTTATCTAAAAATTCTTTATGGTCTCATACGCCCGAAATCAAGTTCGGGGATATGAGCAATTTGGTTTCGACTCACTCCTTGGAAAGGGTGAGGTGTTTAAAACATCTCGTAAAACCCTTTTCACTTTTAGCCTCTGATGATTTGTTATTTTAATAAAAGATCATCAGAGGTTTTTTTATTAATTTTTTAATATTTTTAATATTTTTTACCAGCAAATAAAACAGTACAGTGCCGCTTTTAATTAAACCTAATTAAGAGGGGATGTGTTTTTTATATGAGTGGTGAAGATCATAGAGCATTAATGGAGCAAATTGCCGAGCTGAAGGAAAAAAATAGTCTTTTAGAAAGAATTATCAGTTTGAAAGATGAGCAGTTAGAGCAGCAAAAAAGACTAGGTGACACGCGGCTTCAAGACGCTGTAGTAAGAAATAAAAACTTAGAGAAAGAGGCAGGAGCTCTTGCGCGTACCTTAGAAGAATTAACTAGGGTCTCTAAGAAAAAAGAAGCTGAGAATAAAGCGCAGGTAGGTGTTCTAGAAGAACAAATTACAAATCTTTCTGGTTTAAATGCAGCACTAGAGGCGCAAATTGCTGTTTTTGAACGCACGATCCTAAGTCTGAAGGCTGGGCTAGAAGCTGCAAGTTTAACGAAAGAAGATTTTGATGAAAAACAAAAAAAAATAAACCGCTTAAAGGCTCAGATCGCAGCGAATTTGCAAAAAAGTCGGAAGGCTCAAGAAGAAAGTAAAAAAGCTTTAGATGAGAAGGCTGCTAGAAGTTCTAAATTGGAAATACTGGCTAACAGTCTTAAAAAAGAAATAGAACAAATCAGAGCAGAAGCCGATCAAAAGAAAGTGGCTCTGCGCCGCTTGGAAGCAGCCCATGAAGAAGCGCAAGCTGAGATAAAAAGCAAAGCTATGGAAATAGCTCAGCTGCTGCGTGAGATAGGGGTATTAAAAGAAGATCTTGAAAAATCGAGAGTGATTATTCAAGAAAAAAATGGATTAAGTGCAGAAGTTTTAAAACCAATTTTTTCAGAATTAATGGCTGGATTAATGGCTGGTTTTGCTTCTGATCTTGTTTCCAGGGTGTCTCAAGAGGCTCAAGTAAAAAAAGCAGAAGAAGCAGCTGCAAAAATGGCTAGAAAAGAGTTTAAAAAAGCAGATAAGCGGGCAGATAAAATTGCTTTTTCAAAAAGATTAGAGGCTTTAGAAAGCTGCATGGGAGAAGTGCTGAAAAGCGTAATGGCAAGGCCTTTGCCGCAGAGTGCTTATTGTCATCCTGGTTTTGCACCAGCGCATTTTTATCCGCCACGTCCTAATTTTTTGACAGGTTTTCCAGCGCCTATGCCGCCTGCTCTGCCTCCAACTGCTGCAGTTTTTGAGCCATTACAAAAAGGAGCGGTCAGATCTGGATCTGGACCTGGATCTGGACCTGGAGATGAGGGGAAAGCGGCAGGTCCTACTTAATTAAATTCAAATGTTGTCTGTCGGTTTTTCTCAAATCACAGACTAATAAATAAAACAAATGGTCGCCCAAATAAAAAATATCTAAGCACTCAAATCCAATTTTTGAGCCACCTGGCCTGTCTGAATATTTTTCTTAAAATCTGAGGCTGTTTTAGCGCTGGGCTGAATGATCCCGACATAGTGAATAAAACTCCAGGTAATTAAGAGAAAAAAAGTGACGCGCGAGGATACGCTGAGAGCCTGAGTGGGCCAATAGGGTGATTGAGAGGGTCACCTCAAGAATGATGGTGTAACAACTGTCTTGAATCATTCGCCTTCTTTTTTTGATTTCTCATCTCTCCCCTGGCTTCCAATTAGCCTTAAGTTTTGCTTGAAAAATCTTGAATTGTACGGGCTCAGATCAAGCTATCTAATAGGAAAGGGGTAGGGGCGAATCTTGTATTCAATGGCACTTACTTAAGGATCAGGTGTAGGGGCGAATCTTGTATTCGTCCCTGCTTAATAGGGAAGTGGCAAATAATGTTATGTTCTAAATGAAATCAGTTTCCGAATTTTGCATGATTATTTTTC
>CAMCUU010000037.1 GCA_945879065.1 Francisella tularensis subsp. holarctica | reverse complement strand
GGTGCTGTTCAATTGCCAGAAGGCGTTGAGATGGTTATGCCTGGAGATAATATACAGATGGTTGTGGAATTAATTTGCAAGATTGCGATGGAAGAAGGTTTGAGATTCGCAATTCGTGAAGGTGGTCGTACTGTTGGTGCAGGCGTCGTCGCGAAGATCTTGGCTTAATAAAAAAATAGGCTAGTAGTTCAATTGGTAGAGCACCGGTCTCCAAAACCGGGTGTTGGGGGTTCGAGTCCCTCCTAGCCTGCCAGATAATATTAATCCCTCAGAAATGATGAGTTTCTGGGGGATTTTTTTTTATCTCGTCGATATACTCGCGCGCTTATTTTTTTTATTTATTTAAATAATCAGGAGGGTGTTGATGCGTTTATTTTTCCCCGTATTAGCTTTAATTATCTTAATTTTTGGCTTGATCTTTTCTTTATTAAATACCCAGCCTGCCGAGTTATTTTATTTTTTTGGCAAGACTTCTTTACCCGTTAGTTTTTTAATAATTACTTCTTTTATTATTGGGATTTTATTAGGGGTTTTATTTGGATTTATTTTGGGATTTTTTAAAAAAATAAAAAATAAAAAATAAAAAATAAAAAAAGGCAAAAATATGTTCCCGAGAATCCCTTACGCGAAAGCTATTCATGGGCCTGAAGAAGTCCAAGCGGTTTTAAAAATTTTAAATACTAGTACTCAAATGGGCGCGAGTGTTGCTGAATTTGAATTAAAAATTGCAGATCTTTTTTCAAAATCCTATGGAGTGATGGTTAATTCAGGCTCTTCAGCGAATTTATTGGCTGTAGAAATTGCTGACTTGCCTAAAAATTCCGAAGTAATCACTCCTGTGTTAACTTTTCCGACGACGGTTTCGCCCTTAATTAAAAATAACTTGATCCCGCATTTTATAGACGTCACGCCAGGGACCTATTTAATTAATCATGAAAAAATAGAGCGGGCTATTAATAAAAATACCAGCGCTTTGTTTATTCCTAATTTGATTGGAAATTTGGCGGACTGGGAATATCTAAGAGCCCTAGCGGATGAATATAAATTAATTTTATTAGAAGACAGCTGTGACTCTTTAGGAGGATTTTTAAACAAAGCTAAAAATATTAAAGATGGATTTTATGCCGATATAGTCACCACTAGTTTTTATGGCTCGCATTTTATTAACTGCGCTGGAAATGGCGGTTTATTAGCCATGAATAGTGAAAAATTAGCCGAGCGTGCCAGGGTCTTAAGATCTTGGGGGCGATATTCTTCCAAGTTTCAAGATATTCAAGAAGCTGAAAATATTAAAAATAGATTTGAAGGTGAAAATAATTCTTATGATCACAAATTTTTATTTAGTGCTTTAGGTTACAACTTAGAGCCGTCGGAACTAGGCGCTGCTTTTGGTTTGGAGCAATTAAAAAGATTGGAAGATTTTTTAATTAAAAGAAAAAGTAATTTTTCGAAGCATCAAGAATTTTTTAAGCAGTACCAAGATATTTTATATTTGCCTCAAAGTTTAAATTCCAATTCAGATTTTGCCTGGTTAGCTTATCCCTTAACTTTCAAAGCTGATTTTGTTAAAAAAAATAGGGGTATTAGAAATCAGGTTCAGCAAAATTTAGAATCTTTCGGAATTCAAACACGGCCAATTTTTACAGGAAATATTTTAAAGCAACCAGGATTTAATCAAATTCAAAGTGCTGGAGATAGTTGTTTTCCAGTGGCTGATGAAGTGATGGAAGGTGGGGTTTTATTAGGCTGTCATCCAGCTTTAGATAATTTCATGGTGGAAGAAATTCATGAACGGTTTTTTAATTTTATAAAAAATGTTTAAGAGTATGTAAAACCCATGCGTCTAGAAAATTCTCCAGAGCTATTTAAACAAGATTGTGAATTAATCATTCGAGAGTCGCCCTATTTATTTAAAAATCTTCACCAGAAAAAATTATTAATTACGGGAGTTTCAGGATTTTTTGGGTCTTGGGTCTTGGAAGTTTTAAATCAGGCTATTGATTTTTACAGCTTAGAGACGGAAGTATTTTGCTTAGTAAGAAAAAAATTAAATTTAAATAAAAATTTTTCGTGGCTGAAAGAAATTATGGGGGATCTTAAAAGCTTTAATATTCAAACTGCTTCTATCGTCTCTCCCCTCGAGGGAGAGACAGGACCGAAGATGAAATCGAGGGACAGAGAGGGGGTATTTTTTGACTTTGTTTTACACATGGCAGGCAATAAATCCTGGGAAGATGTTGTTCTGGGGACTGAGAATCTTATTAAAAATTTAAGCCAGCAGGGCGGACACATAGGTCCGCCCCTACAAGGTTTGTCACCGAGGCTTGTATTCACTAGTTCAGGCGCGGTCTATGGCAAGAAAATTCGAACCGATCAGCCGCTTTCTGAAAATTTAAAGCCAGAGTTATGGGGTGCAGATTGGTACTCAAAAGCTAAATATCAGGCTGAAAATAATTTATTAGATTTTGCGAAAAATAATAAAAATTTTAATTTAATCATTGCCCGCTGTTTTGCTTTTTATGGCTACGGGCAGCCTGTTAACCAGGGCTTTGCAGTGGCTGATATGTGTGAAGCGGCAAAGAAAAATAAATTAATAAAAATTAATAATAAAAGTACAGAAAGAAGTTTTATGTACATGGGTGATTTAGTCAGAGCTTTATTTTTATTATTATTAAGCCGAAATCCTCATATTTCTGGCATTTATAATATTGGCGGTGAACACTCAGAAAATATTATTAATACAGCAGAAAAAATAGCGAAAAAATTTCAAGCAGAAATTTTAATTTCTCAAAATTTAACGACCCGAAATTACTATGTGCCCAGTATTCAAAAATTAAAAAATTTGGGCTTTGTTGAAAAGTTTTATTATTAAAAAAAGGATCTTAAAAACTCATGAACTCTGTTTTAAAACTTTGGCGGATTTATCAATATCCCAAAAATTTATTTGTACTGGCGCCCTTATTTTTTAGTGGGCAATTTTTTTCAAAAGCTAGTTTTTATCCTGCATTGTTAACCATGCTGGCTTTTTGTGTCATGTCTTCAGCGATGTATATTTTTAATGACTGGATGGATTTAGATTTAGACCGTCAGCATCCGATTAAAAAAAATAGGCCTTTGGTTTCAGGGTCCGTGATTCAACCGATTGCTTTCTTGATGATGCTGGTTTTTATTATTTTTGGTTTATGTCTTTGTTTTTTTATTAACTGGTCTGTTTTTATTATTGCAGTGGCTTATTTAGCCTTAATGACCGCTTATTCTATTTGGTTAAAACACTTACCTGTTTTGGATCTTTTAATTATTTCAGCGGGTTTTATTTTGAGAGTTTTTGCAGGGGCATTTGCAATAGGGATTATGGTCTCGCCTTATTTAACCATGATGACTTTTTTCTTAGCGATGTTTTTAGCTTTGGGGAAACGCCATGATGAATTTTTGTACTGCAAGGCTCATAGAATTTCACCAAGACCCGCTTTGATAGGCTATTCCAATCGATTATTTGATGTTGCACTGAGTTCCTTAATGGCTTTAATGATCGGGGGGTATTTCATGTGTGCTGTGACCTCTCATTCGCTTTTAATTTCTAAATCCCCCTATTTTTATCTCACTACTTTTTTAGTCATTGCAGGGGTCATGAGATATTTGCAGTTAATTTATGTGAAAAAGAATTCAGCAGACCCGTCTTATTTGCTTTTTCATGATGGGATTTTATTAAGTATTGTGGGATCTTGGATCTTAAGTCTGTTTGGCATTTTGTATGTTTTTTAAAAATAAAATATTTAAATATTTATTAGTGGGTGGGTTTAATACTTTTATTGCTTATTTGATCTACTGTTTTTTTATTTTTATTAATTTTTATTATTTTTGGGCTGTATTAATTTCTACTATTTTGGGCGTGATTATTAGCTTTAATACACAGGGCAGATTGGTATTTAAAAATATTAAAAAAAAATATTTTATTAAATATATTTTCTGGACTGGCTTAGCTTTTATTTTAAATATTTTTTTAATTCATATTTTTTATAAATATTTAAATATTAATTATTATTTTTCGGGCTTATTCAGCGCGGGTTTACTAGCTATTTTGAGTTATTTTGTTTGTCAGTATTGGGTGTTTTTGGAGTGGGTGTAATGAGTCATATTTCTATAGCTCTTCCAGTGAATGATGGTGTAGGGGCGAATCTTGTATTCGCCCGTAGGCGGCTGGCATGGATTTTTTTTATGAACAGGGCCGACACGCTTGAAAATTCAGCAACATAAAATGATTTTTTCTGTGGAGATGAATCCAAGATTTACCACGGGCGAATACAAGATTCGCCCCTACACCTTCCCCATCAGAGTGCAATTTGTACTTTGATTGGGAAATATTTATTTTTAATTGAAGAGAAACCTATGCCCCTAATTTCCATTGTTACCGCCTGTTATAACGAAGTGGATAATATTGAGTTATTACATGAAAAAATTCGCGAAGAATTTTTTAAATTAAATTTAAATAATTTAAAAAATTATAAATTCGAACATATTTTTATAGATAATAATTCTCAAGATGGGACCCAAGAAAAATTAAAATATTTAGCCCAGAAATATTCAAATATAAAAATTATTTTTAATGCAAGAAACTTTGGACATATCCGATCTCCCTACCATGCTTTATTAGAAGCAAGAGGCGATGCAGTGATTGTTTTAGTGGCTGATTTACAAGACCCACCAGAGAAAATCCCAGAGTTTATAAAACAATGGGAGAGGGGATTTAAAATAGTGATTGGAGTGAAACCCAGCGCTGAAGAAAATGGGTTTATGTTTAGTTTGCGCAAATTTTATTATGGGTTTTCCAGTAAAATTTCTGAGATTAAATTAATCAAAAATTTTACGGGTTTTGGCTTGTATGATCAGTGTGTTTTAAAAGAGCTGAGATTATACAAAGAGCCGTACCCTTATTTTCGAGGTTTAATTGCTGAGCTGGGTTTTGAAATCTGTGAGATCCCATATCATCAGCCCTTGAGAAAATATGGGAAGACTAAAAATAATTTTTATACCAATTTTGATTTGGCTTTACTGGGCATTACTTCGCATTCAAAATTACCCTTGAGATTGGCGACTATAGCGGGTTTTAGCCTGGGGTTAATAAGTTTTGTATTAGCTTTAGTTTATTTAATTTTAAAATTATTTTTCTGGAGTTCTTTTAGTCTGGGTATGGCGCCCTTAATGATTGGATTGTTTTTTTTCTCGGGGGTTCAATTATTTTTTTTAGGATTATTAGGTGAATATATTTTGAATATTTATATAAGAATTCAAGATCGGCCGCATGTGGTGGAGAGGGAGAGAATTGGATGGTGAGGCTTGAGCTCTAAATTCTTAAAGCGCTTGATAAGCTGCGATGCTTTCAGCGGTAGGGCCGTCTATTTTTATTTGATGCTCATGGATCCAGATGGCGCGATCACAGAGCTGGCTGACATCTTCAGCGCTATGAGAGACGAATAAAATAGTGACATTCTTCTTTTTAAATCCTTGCATGACTGACTGACACTTGGCTCGAAAATAATCATCTCCAACGGCTAGAACTTCATCGATTAATAAAATTTTTGGATCTAATTGAGTTAAAACAGAAAATCCAAGCCTAGCTAGCATGCCGCTAGAGTAAGTTCTTATAGGTTGGTCAACAAACTCACCAAGCTCCGCGAAGTCAAGAATAGCGTCTATTTTATAACGGACTTCACGACGTGAGAGGCCAATTAAAACACCGTTGAGCATGATGTTATCAATCGCATGTAAGTCAGGATGAAATCCACCACCTAATTGCAGCATGGGAGAAACTCTATCTCTGACAATCACTTGCCCTGAAGAAGGTGGCATGACTTTCGCAATCAAACCAAGCGTTGTGCTTTTTCCTGAGCCGTTGCGTCCAATCAATCCAATGCTTTCACCTCTTTGCACTGAAAATGAAATATTATTAAGAGCTGTAAACTGTGAGGCCCTTAAGGATTTAATAGCACTGGGTAAATGAAAGATGAAGCTTCTAATCCCGCCCTTAAAAGCATGGGATAAAGAAAATGATTTACTGACATTGATAAATTCAATAATAGGTTCTGCGTTTTTTGTCATTTTTTAAAGTGTCTCTGCAAAATAAGGTGAAAGCTTTTTATAAACCCAAGATCCAAAAAGCAGCAATATAATAATTTCACCAGGAAGATAAATTAAATTAGCAAGGTCTAACTGCCCTGTTAAAAACACGCTTCGCCAATTAGTAATTAAACAAGCCATCGGATTGATATCATAAATTAACAAATATTTTTGGGGAACCATTGAAATAGGATAAGCCACAGGGGTGAGATACATAGCAAGCGTCAAGCTTAAACTAATAATGCGTTCCATATCCCGAAAGAAGACATTGACTGCTGAAATAATTAAAGCAATACCATAGCAAGTTAAAGCTTGCATGATCCAGAGCAGCGGAATTTGATAGAGCCAGGCTATGTGAAATAAAGATTTGCTGTAAATAAATAGAAATAAAATAATAACGGGAATACCCAGAAAAAAATGGATTCCTTCAATTAGTACTGTACTCATGGGAAGTAAAAACCGAGGAAAACAAAGTTTTTTAATAAGCTGTTCATTTTGGACATAGCTTACTAAAGAACCGTTGGTGGAGTTTGAAAAAAATTGCCATGCAAATAAGCCAATAATCAAAAACAAAGTGTAATCCGGAGTCTGTATTCGCATGATGTGTTTAAACGCAAAAGTAAAAATAAGGGCTAGTAATAAAGGTGTCCCTAGGGCCCAAAAATAACCAAAAAAAGCGCCTTTATAGCGGACTTTAAATTCTTTGAGAGAGAGCGTGTAAAGTAGGTCTATGGATCGCATGAAGAGTTTGTTTCCGTTGGTAATAGTCTTTTTTCTAAAGGGGTTAAGAGATCAAAGAAATTTTTTTATGTTCTTTACTCTCTGCATGAAATTTTTTATACGTATTCCGATCCGTGTTTTTGGAAGGGGGTAGTGAATGGCTTTTATTTTTGGGTTCATGCATAAGAGGGTTGAAAATAAGCGCTCAAAAATAAAAGGGAAATAACTAGCATCAATTATGGGGTCGGCGCGCTGGAATAAAATATCTAATTTTTCTTGAGGGAGTTTTGTAAAAATGTGCTGATAGATTTTCTCGCAAAAAGAAATGTATTGATCCCAAAAAGTAGGGGTGCCGACCCAAAAGTTACAATAGGCAGTGTTAGTCTCATTCATTATTAGGTTCTCTAGTGGCATATCCATTCCAACAGCTAAAAATAACTCTTGAGCTAAGTCCAAAATTCCAGGGTGATACTTTTCTCCTTGAAGCCAAACATTTTTAAAGCGCAGTTGATGAGGAAAGGGGTTGATCAGATAAACGTCATAGCCAGGATTTTGATGAATGAAATTAATAAAATATTTTCCTGTAATCCCTGTCTTTTCTTTAAATTTCCAAGAGACATAGCCAGTGACTGTATTTGGATCTTTGCTTATTTTATGAGCGAAATATTCGCTTCGGAAAATAAAATATTCACGTAATTCAGGGTGGGGGTTTTTACAATGATTAAAGGGCTGAAAATCAGGGTCCAGTAAAGGGAGTTGACTAGGGTCGAAGTAAACTTGTCGGATGTTAATGTCCATAGTGGAAATAGGCTCTTGATTTTAAATAGATAGAACGAAAGGTCTTAGCGAAAAGATTTAGATTATTGAAAATTTTCTTGATAAGCCATCATTTTATCACGGAGAGACTGCTCGCTGAGGCTGATCATCTCGTTGTACTGCGTATTTTTAAAGCCCCAAAGACTTGAATCTAGCTCTTCATGGTGCCCAACCATAAAAGGCAAGGTAATAATAATTTTTAATCCGCTTTGTTTTTCAATATATCGATCGATGGTGTTAGATATGACGTCTGAGTTTGTAGGATCCCAACAAGCCAGTAATTTCAAAAGTTTTGGGCCATAAATATTGAACACAGTACTTGTCATTTTATCAATTGTAATAAAAGTCAAACCTTTAAAATGTTCAACAGAGGAAATTTGTGTTTCAGGATTTAAAGACGAAATAAGTCCAGAGAACATATCCCATTGGCCAGCGTGTATGTGGAGGTATTCGTGAACAATTTTTAGATTTTCTTGAAAATTTGGAGGGAAGGTCACGTCATCTTCCATAATAGTAAGTACTTCCTGATTTTGTTTTAAAGCATTATTTGCAAGTGCCAAGTAACTTAAACCACAACCAATCCATCCAGGGAGCCTACGTATTCCATCGAAGATAAATTGATCGGTATTAAGAATTTCTTCTTGAAATAACCTTCTGCGTTCAATGGTCTCTGGAAGAGAGAGGACAATGTTGTCAGCCCCTTGAGGAAGTAAAAGTTTCATTGTTTTGACATAAGAAGGGTCTAAAAAACCCATTCCGATCAGAAAACGATCAAACATAAATGTAAATCGGTCAGAACTTTTCTTGACCGAATTTTTAATGGATTCTTGAGAGATTGGATGATCAAAAGCGTTTTTAACGACAGAAAGCATGTCGTTTGTTGAGCCTTCTTCGAAAAATAGAACAGCGCCTTGCAATTCTGGGTAATCATTTTGATCTTTACTTGCTTCTGATATCACAGGCACTCCAAGAGATAAACATTCTTGAATCCTAGGAAGCTCAAGAAGTGCGCCTTCATAATAGTGAATATTAATCACAAATTTTGCTTGTTTAATCACTTGGATCATGTCAGGGCCGAAGAGTTCGTTGACGATAAGCAGTTTATAGTTTTTTTCGAGCGCTTCTAGCATGGTGCGTCTTCGTTGAGAGCTTTTGCTGTCACCATAAAAAAGTATGTCATATTCTTCTGATTTATTATCATGGTTGTTATCAATGGTTGAATTGCCATAAGTTTCAGAGGCGCCTATCGGCACATAGTTAATAAGTGGATAGCCAAGAGAATGCTGAGATTTATTTTTTAAATAATTTATATTTTCAAGAGAATATTCAAGCACGGCCTCTGAAGTTTCCAATAGGTGAAAATAAGACTCAGTGAACCACCGCGTGCTCACCGACTGCTCTAGTTGAAACACAATTCTTTTTTCACCAGGGGGGAGTTTCTTGAATATTTGAGGGCAAAGCACAATGTACCACCCATGGCTAAATACATTTGGAGTGCTTGTCATTACTTCAACACGCCATCCATGAGCCCTAAGACGTTCAGTAATCAGATGAGCAATGAACAGTGTGTGTGGTGTTGAGATAACACCCCATTCATCAACGCCAGTTTTCTCAACTGTTCTAGTAAGTGCTGTAAGATCTCTATTCGCTTTTATTAATTTTTTTATTTTCCAGTATAAACCTTTGAGATCTCCCCTTAAAACATAAAGAAATGCTTTGAAAATTTTTTTGGCGTAAGTCCCAATGGTTTTTAAATTCGTGATCATTCGGTATTCTCATTAATACTTGTTTAAATAATTAAAATCAAAAAATTTTAGCAAGTCTAGAGGGTTAGCTTTTATATTGTAAGTCCAGAAGTAGGTGTTTATTGCGATGTTTTTAGAGATTCTGCTTGGATTTTGAGTAAGTAACTCAAGAGCTAAGAACAGCTTGACGTTTATAGGGAGCCCATTTAAATTCCGCGCCCTATTTATTGACTGATGGAATCAGGTTGGGAAGAAATACATGGTAATACCTCGTTGTGTTTTGGTTATGCCCACCTATCAATCTGCGACTTATATCAACCAACTTTTTGCTAGTTTAACTATGCAATCTATCCAGATACCTATTTTAATTATCGACTCCAGCTCGACTGATGGCAGCTTAGAAAAATGGCAAGATCTTGGTGTGAAAACACATGTGATTCCAAAAGCTGAATTTAATCATGGCAAAACGCGCCAATTGGCTTTGAACCTAGTAGACGCTGATATTTATATTTACTTAACTCAAGATGCGATTTTGGCGGATACGAATACACTTGAAAATATTATTTCTGCTTTTAATAACCCAGAGATTGGCTGTGCTTATGGTCGGCAATTGCCTCATGAGGGCGCTGGGTTATTAGGGGCGCATTTAAGAAGTTTTAACTACCCAGAAAAATCTGATTTAAGATCTATCAATGATGTGGAAAGATTAGGAATTAAGACTTGCGCAAATTCCAATAGCTTTGCGGCATATAGAAAAACAGCCTTGGTTCAAATAGGTGGCTTTCCAGATCGTGTGATCATGGGTGAAGATATTATTGCAGCGGCAAAAATGCTAAAAGCAGGCTGGAAGATATATTACTGCGCTGAGTCCAGAGTTTTTCACTCTCATGATTATTCAGTCATGCAAGATTTCAAACGCTATTTTGATATTGGCGTCTTTCATCAAGAAGAACATTGGATTTTAGATTTATTTAAAAGTCCTCAAAAATTAGGCGCAAGCTATGTGAAATCAGAAATTAATTTTTGTTTAAAATATAAAAAATCCGGGATGATTTTTATTTCTTTAATTCACTCAGGGATGAAATATTTGGGTTATCACCTGGGTCGAAAATATAAATTGCTCCCTCTATGGTTGCGTCAAAAATTCAGTATGCATAAATTTTATTGGGATATTTAAAATGAAAGGAATTATTTTAGCGGGGGGTTCAGGCACAAGGCTTTACCCCATTACTAAAGCCATTAGCAAACAGCTGATGCCGGTTTACGACAAGCCCATGATTTATTACCCCCTCTGTACTTTATTATTAGCGGGAATTCGAGAAATCTTAATGATTACGACGCCTGAGGATCAGGCGAATTTTCAGCGTTTATTAGGCGATGGATCCCACTGGGGGATTTCTATTAGCTATGTGATTCAAGAACGACCTGATGGATTGGCTCAGGCTTTTATTTTGGGTGAAGAATTTATTGGTTCTGACTCAGTGGCCTTAGTGCTGGGTGATAATATTTTCTACGGTCATGGTCTGCCTCAGCTATTACAAAAAGTGGCTCAGGAGATTAAAAAATCTCAAGGTGCAACGGTCTTTGCTTACTATGTCCAAGATCCAGAACGTTATGGGGTCGCTGAATTTGATGCGTCTGGAAAAGTATTATCTCTGGAAGAAAAACCTCACAATCCAAAATCTAATTATGCCGTTACAGGGCTCTATTTTTATGATAATTCTGTAATTAACATAGCCAAAAATATTAAGCCCTCAGCGCGGGGTGAATTAGAAATTACAGATGTGAATAAAATTTATTTAGCCCAAAATAATTTAAAAATAGAGCTCATGGGTCGGGGCTATGCTTGGTTAGATACAGGAACTCATGGGTCTTTATTAGAAGCCTCGCAATTTGTGTCAATTATTGAAAATCGTCAGGGTTTGAAAATTGCCTGTCCTGAAGAGATTGCCTGGAGATTGGGTTATATCAGCGATGAAGAATTAAAATTATTAGCCAAGCCCTTATTAAAAAGTTTGTACGGCGAGTATTTATTACGGCAGCTAGATCAGAAGAATAATTACTCATACAAGAATTAGAGAATTAAAAATTTAAAAAATAAATATACCTAGGAGTTATCTCTCATGCCTTTTGAATTTGAACGTTGTGAAATCCCAGAAGTAGTTTTAGTCAAACCTAAAGTCTTTGGGGATGAGCGTGGATTTTTTATGGAAAGTTTCAAAGCCAGTGATTTTGAGAAATTTGGTTTGCCGACGGAGTATACCCAAGATAATCATTCGAAATCTAAAGCGGGTGTTCTAAGAGGCTTGCATTATCAGTTAGACCCTTTTGCTCAGGGTAAATTAGTGCGCGTAGTGACTGGAAAAATATTTGATGTTGCCGTGGATATTCGCAAAGGCTCACCGACTTATGGAAAGTGGGTGGGTCGAGAATTATCAGAGCAAAATAAACATATGCTTTGGGTTCCAGCAGGCTTTGCCCATGGCGTGTATGTCTTAGAAGATGATTCCCACTTGCTTTATAAATGTACTGGGGAATATGCGCCTCAAGTCGAACAAAGTTTAATCTGGAATGATCCTGAAGTGGGTATTCAATGGCCATTTACAGGCGAGCCCCAATTGGCTGAAAAAGATGCAAAGGGCCTGTCTTTAAGTCAGCTGAATAATAATTATGTGTATAAAAAATAGGAAAATTGGAACATGGAAACAGTTTTAGTAACAGGGGCCGGTGGGTATATTGGCAGTGTATTAGTGCCTAAATTGCTTGCAAAAAATTATAAAGTTAAAGCAGTAGATCGCTTTTTCTTTGGGGAAGAAAAGTTAAAAACTCATCCTAATCTCGAAAAAATCCAAGAAGACTCACGCTGTATTAACCCAGATGTATTTAAAAATGTTGATTATGTGATTGATCTAGTCGCTATTTCGAACGACCCCAGTGGAGAATTATTTGATACAGCCACCTGGCAGATTAATCATGAGTCTCGTGTCAGAACCGCAGGTTTAGCGAAGAAAGCGGGAGTGAAGAGATATATTTTGCCATCGAGCTGCAGCATTTATGGTTTTCAAGATGGCATGGTCGATGAGACTGCTCAAACCAATCCCTTAACAACTTATGCGAAAGCTAATGAAAAAGCAGAGCACGGAGTTTTGCCTCTAGCAGATCAAAATTTTTGTGTGGTAGTGATGCGTCAGTCAACCGTATTTGGGGCGAGCCCACGAATGAGATTTGACTTAGCCATCAATGGCATGACTTTTGGAGCCTGGAAAGCGCATAAGCTGCCCTTGATGCGAGATGGCAAGCAGTACAGGCCGATGGTGCATGTTCAAGATACAACGGATGTCATGTGCTTATTATTAAAAACAGAAACTTCGAAAATTAATGGTCAGATATTTAACGTCGGTGGTGCCGAATTAAATTATCAGCTGGGTCCTTTAGGTGAAAAAGTAGCCCATACAGTTAGTCAGAAAATTGGCAAAGAAGTTTTAGTCGAATGGTACGGAGACCCAGATCCTAGAAGTTACTCAGTAAGCTTTGAAAAGATTAAAAATATATTGGGCTGGGTTCCTGCTTGGAATGCTGAACGAGGCGTTGCTGATATTGTTGATCAATTAGACTCAGGTGTTTTAGATAAAACCATTCAGACCATTACTTTAGATTGGTATAAAGAACTCGAGCGTGTTTCTAAGCCGACGGATTCTGTTTTTATGCATGGTGGTTTGTTAAATATTAATCTTAAAAAATAAAAAAAAATAAAAAAAATAAGAATAAAAAATATGAAAATACTTTTATTAGGGGCCAATGGCCAGATGGGATTTGATCTTCAAAAAGCGGTGGCTTCTTTTCTAGGCTTTGATCTTAAGACTTGTCTTCGTGATGAATTAGATATTACAAATCTAGAAAATATTAAAACAGTGCTGGGTGAAAAAGACTTTGATGTCTTAATTAACTGCACGAGTTATCACCGAACAGACGAAGTGGAATCTCATGCGGATCAAGGATTTTTAATTAACGCTTTTGCTGTTAAAACCATGGCTGAAGTGTGTAAAGCAAAGAAAGCAAAATTAATTCACATCAGTACAGATTATGTTTTTGGCGGAAATAAAATAAATCAGCCCTTGACTGAAGAAAGCCCTCCAGCGCCTTTGAATATTTATGGGTCCAGTAAATATTTAGGAGAGGTTTTATCTAGAGATATCTATCCAGAAGGTGTGATTATTTTTCGTGTCGCGTCTTTATTTGGGGTGGCAGGATCCAGTGGAAAAGGCGGTAATTTTATTGAAACCATGTTGAGATTGGCTAAAGAAAAAGGCCAAGTAAAAGTGGTTAGTGATCAGACCATGTCTCCGACATCGACTTTAGATTTAGCTCATATGATTTTTAAATTTTTAAAACATCAGGGCCCCGCTGGAATTTACCATGCCGTAAATTCTGGTGTTGCCACTTGGTTTGAATTAGCGAAAACAGCTATTGAACACGCTGGAATTAAAGCGAGCGTGGAGCCGATTTTGGCTTCTGATTTTAAAACGCCAGCGATGAGACCCAGTTATAGTGCTTTGGATAATACGAAATTAGAAAAAATAATTGGCCCTATTCGAGACTGGCATGAGGCGCTTTTGGATTATTTAAGATTAAAAGAGCATTGCTCTTAGTGAATCTCAAAGGGGGGGCTATATAATCTGCCGTTCTTTTATGGAAGACGGTTTTTTAATATGCCCCATTTCTCCCTCAAATCCCACGCGTATCTAACTTCTAATTTTTTAAGATTTTTAGATTTTATAATTATTTTTTCTCTGGGTTTTTTTATTTATTTTTTAAGATTTAATTTTTTTAAATTTTATCCCTCTAGATTTTTACTTTCCGACCAGATTAATTATTTAAGTAACTACACCGCGCTGATTTTAGCCGCCGGTGTTTTGAGTTTTCTTATTTTTAATCTTTCTGGGGTGTATCAGCATTTACGCGGTCGATCTTTTTGGCACTTATTTAAAAGATTATTTTTACCCTGGGTTATTTTGGTTTTAATTTTAGGTTTGTTTGCTTTTTTAACTAAGACCGGCGCTGAGTATTCTCGAATATGGATGATGAGTTGGTTATTAGCTGATTTTATAGTTTTATATTTTTATAGGGTTTGTTTAATTTTAATTTTTAGATTTCTAAGATCTAAAGGTTTTAACATCAGGCATATTGTAATCATTGGCTCTGGAGAATTAGCTGAGCGGGCGATTAGATCCATAGAAAATAATCCTTCGATGGGGTATGTGATTAGTAAAGTATTGGGCCCCGTGAGTTTAAATTCGCAAGAATTATTAGCAGGAAAACTAGTCGAGCCGCTGCCTCAAGATCTTTCCAGTTATTTAGAAAATTTAAAAATTGATGAAGTCTGGCTTGCGTTGCCTTTAAGAAAAGAAAGTTTAATTAAAGAGCTCATGCATCAACTTAGATTTTCGACAATTAATATTCAGCTGGTCCCCGATATTTTTGGCTTATCTTTGCTCAATCATGCCGTTTCTGAAATTGGTGGTCTTCCAGTAATTCAATTACGTGGAACGCCCATGCGTGGCATGAATGCTGTTTTAAAATATTGTGAAGATAAGTTTTTATCTGCTTTGATTTTAATTTTAATCTCGCCGCTTTTATTAATAGTTGCAGTAGGGGTGAAGTTAAGTTCCAAGGGCCCTGTTTTTTATCAACAAGAGCGAATCAGCTGGAATAATAAAAGTTTTAAGATGCTGAAATTTAGATCCATGCCTGTGAATACAGAATCTCAAACAGGCGCTGTCTGGGCCAAAGCGGGCGAGAATAGGGCGACAAAATTTGGCAGCTTTTTAAGAAAGACCAGTTTGGATGAATTACCCCAATTTATTAATGTCTTGAAAGGCGATATGTCCATAGTAGGCCCCCGACCTGAGCGGCCAGTCTTTGTCGAGCAGTTTAAAGACCAAATTCCAGGTTATATGTTTAAGCACATGATGAAAGCCGGGATTACTGGCTGGGCGCAGGTCAACGGCTGGAGGGGAGATACTGATCTAGCTAAGCGGATTGAATATGATTTGTTTTATATCGAAAACTGGTCCCTAGGTTTTGATATTAAAATTATATTTTTGACTTTGTATAAAGGATTTATTAATAAAAATGCCTATTAACAATATTTTAGTCACTGGAGGCTCGGGCTACATCGGCTCTCACATGGCTTTGATGCTCGAAGATCAGGGGTATCACCCCATCGTTCTAGATTTAAAAAATAATCCCTGTTTAGGAAAATCTAATATTCCCGTTTATATCGGCGACATTGGCGATCAAGATTTTGTTTTTAAAATTTTAAAAAAATATGATTTTAAAATTAATGCCGTCATGCATTTTGCTGGAGTTATTGAGGTCGGAGAGTCGGTTTTAAATCCGATTAAATATTATGAAAATAATTTTTCTAAAACTTTAAATTTATTAGAAGTGTTAATTAAAAATAATATTAAAAAATTTATATTTTCTTCTACAGCCGCCATCTTTGGCGAACCCCAGTACACACCGATTGATGAACAGCATCCAAAATCTCCCGTCAATCCTTATGGCCAAAGCAAATTATTTGTTGAAAATTTATTAAGAGACTTGGATCAAGCGCACGGTTTAAAATCGGTGTGCTTAAGATATTTCAACGCAGCGGGTGCTGATCCAAAATTAAAAACAGGGGAGTCTCATGACCCCGAAACCCACTTAATTCCCTTGGTTTTACAGGCTGCTTTAGGTATTAGAAAATCTATCAAAATATTCGGCACTGATTATGAAACCCCTGATGGCTCTTGTATTCGAGATTTTATTCATGTCGAAGATTTATGCGCTGCCCATTTATTGGCTTTAAATTATTTAGCTAAAAATAATCAAAGCAACCCCAGTGATCAGTTTAATTTGGGAAATAGCATGGGGACCAGTGTTAAAACCATTATAAAAATTGCTGAAAAAATTACTGGAAAAAACATTCCTGTAGAAATTTGTGACAGACGCCCTGGAGATCCAAAAATTTTAATAGCCGATAACCAAAAGGCTCAAAAAATACTGGGCTGGGAGCCGAAATATTCAGATATTTCAGAAATTATTGCGCATGCCTGGGCCTGGGCTTCTCAAAATTTTAAACACTAATGTTGGATATTATTTTTATGACCAATTTTTTAAAAAACCCAAAAATCATCCCCGTCATTCTAGCCGGAGGGGTGGGTTCCAGGCTTTGGCCCTTGTCCCGCGAGGCACACCCCAAGCCGTTTATAAAACTAGATGACGGTGAAAGCTTGATTCAAAAAGCGTATTTACGCGCGCTGGATATTCCAGGCGTTGACGAAGTTTTAACAGTGACGAATAGAGATTTATTTTTTTATACCAAAGATGAATATGAGCAAGCCAGTGTTAAAACACAGGGGGTCTTAAACTCTTTTATCCTAGAGCCCTTTGGTCGTAGTTCTTCAGCGGCTATTGGGTTAGCGGCTCATTATGTGAAGCAAAAATACGGCGATGATTGTATTTTATTAGTCTTTCCAGCGGATCACTTGATTCAAAATCAAGCGGCTTTTTTACTAGCCATCAATCAGGCTATTAATTTAGCTTGCCAGGAAAATCTTTTAGTCACTTTTGGCATTCAGCCAGATTCACCCCAGACGGGTTATGGGTATATTCATGCTGAAGGGCACCATGTTAAATCTTTTGTCGAAAAGCCCAATCTAGAAACAGCTAAAAAATATCTAGCCCAGGGAAATTATTTTTGGAACTCGGGGATGTTTTGTTTAAAAGTAAATTTAATCTTGCAAGAGATGGAAAATTTTTGTCCTGAGATTTTGACAGGGACTTTAAATTGCTTAGCTCAGGCCAGTATTTCTAATGGAAAGAACTGGAGTCAGTTAGAAATTTCTGAGTCATCTTTTCAAGCAGTTCCAGAGATATCCATTGATTATGCCGTCTTTGAAAAATCAAAAAATATTGGAATTATTGCCTGTGATATCGGCTGGTCGGATATCGGCTCTTGGATTGAATTTGGCGCTTTGCATCCTAGAGATAAAAATAATAATCATGTATTTGGACAGGCGCTTTTAGAAAAAACAAAAAATTGCATTGTGCATGGAGAAAATAATCGTTTTATCGCAACGCTCGGTTTAAACAATTTAATTATTGCGGATACGCCTGATGCTCTATTAATTGCGGATCAGTCAGAGGCGCAAAATATTAAAAACATAGTGAGTATTTTAAAAGCTAAGAATCACCCGAGTTATAAATTATTCCCAACGGTCCATCGTCCTTGGGGGTCGTATACGGTTTTGCAAGAAAGCAAATTTTTTAAACTCAAGCGTATTGAAGTCAAGCCAGGCGCAGCTTTGAGCTTGCAGTCTCATGCGCATCGAAGTGAGCATTGGATCGTCGTTCAAGGGGAGGCGAGAGTAACCAATGGAGATCAAATTTTAAATTTAACGGCGAATCAATCGACTTATATTCCCATTGGATTTAAGCATCGCCTAGAAAATCCAGGAAATAACTTATTGGTATTAATTGAAGTCCAGTGCGGGGATTATTTAGGGGAAGATGACATTGTGAGATATCAGGATCAATACGGCAGGAATAAATAGAATCTGTTTTTATATAAAAACCCTGTTTTGCTAAAACAGGATGCAATTATTTCACTATTCTTGCTAAAACAGGATGCAATTATTTCAAATTTTGCTAAATTAGCACCCAATTTCATTTTTATAGCTTTTTCAGCTTGAACTGGAGATTTTAAAATATGGTGAGCCGGCAGCGTGAAATAGAGCTTTTAAAATGGAAAGATTCTCCCATTCGTAAGCCTCTTTTGCTTCGTGGAGCAAGGCAGGTTGGAAAGTCTTATTTAATAGAGTCTTTTGGTAAGGCTTATTTTGATAACTGCATTACGGTGAACTTTGAAAAATCCAAAGAGTATTTGGATTGCTTTGACACTTTAAAACCAGAAAATATTTGTAAAGCAATTGCTTTATTGTCTTCGCAAAAAATTATTCCTGGTAAGACGCTTTTATTTTTAGATGAAATTCAAGATTGTCCGAATGCGATTAGAGCCTTGCGTTATTTCAAAGAAAACATGCCAGAGCTTCATGTGATTGGGGCAGGGTCTTTACTGGAGTTGAAATTAAACGAAGCAGAATATCGAATGCCTGTTGGGCGTGTTTCTTTTATGTTTTTACACCCGCTTTCTTTCAAAGAATTTTTAACTGCTTTTGATTCTGGGGCGGCCGCTTATTTCTCTGAAGCGAGTATAAAAACGCCTTACCCTTTAGCGATTCATGAACATTTTTTGCGTGCCTTAAGAGCCTATTTTGTACAAGGTGGGATGCCCGCAGTGCTGGCTGCCCATCTTAATGGCTCAGATATTAATGATCTTTTAGAGGTGCAGGCTGATATTTTAAATACCTATCGTAATGATTTGGGTCATTATGATTCAGATGCTGATTTGGGTTTGTTAAAACATTGTTTTGAGGAGCTGCCTCGCTGTGTGAGTGAGCAAATCAAGTACAGTAAATTAGCGCCTGAAGTTCGATCGAAAGACTTAAAAAGGGCCCTGAGTGTTTTAGAGCAAGTGAATATTATTAACTCTGTTATTGCTACGACCGCTTCAGGATTGCCTTTAGCTCGAACTCAAAATGAGAAAAAATTTAAATATTGTTTCTTAGACGTGGGCTTAGTGAAACGCATGAATCAGCTGGATGCGAGTGTCTTATTAAATCAAGATCTCATGCTCCTAGATCAGGGGGCGTTGGCTGAGCAATTTGTGGGTCAAGAACTGCTGGCTCATAGTGCTTATTATGAAAAACATCAGTTGTATTTTTGGTCCCGTGATGAGCAAGGGGGGCGAGCAGAGATTGATTTTCTGACAGTGATTGATGGGCAAATTTTTCCTATTGAAGTAAAAAGTGGAGCGACTGGAAGCTTAAGATCTCTGCATCAATATTTATTAGAACATGATTGTCCTTTTGGTATTCGAATTTCAATGGCGCCTTTGTCTTTTGAGAGTAAGTCAGGCTCTAAAATATTATCCGTCCCCTTATATTTAATCGGCGAGTTGCCAAGATTAGTCAAAGAAGTGAGAGAAATTTTATGAATGACGTTCGTGATCAAGAAACGCGGCTAAAAAATATTACACAGAAAATTTTAAATCAGGCTCTGGATCTCGGCGCAACCGACGCTGAAGTCTCTTTAAGTTATGGCTTAGGTCAAAGCGCTGAAGTGAGGTTGGGTGAGCTGGAGACCATCGAGCATTATTTAGATCAAAGCTGTGGTGTGACTGTTTATATTAATCAAAAACGCGGTTCTGCCAGTAGTTCAGATTTGTCAGATTCTGGCATTAAGCAAATGGTCCAAGCGGCTTTAAATATTGCGAAATATACCCAAGAAGACCCATGTTCTGGTTTGCCTGATCTTGAGTATATTTTTAATAAAAATAATTTAAAAAATCTCAAAAATTTAGATCTAGATTTATATCATTTGCCAGATTCTTCTAGTGATTGTGAAAGCAATTTTGGAACTACAGAGGGCTTGATTAAAAGAGCTTTAGATTGTGAGGCTTTGGGTTTGAAATCTAACCCTAAAATTACTAATTCAGACGGGGCTTCGAGTTCTTATTATTTAGGTTTAAGCATCTTGGGTCATACCCGAGGATTTTTAGAAAGCGTCGCGAGTTCCAGATATAGCTTTGATTGCACTTTGATTGCCGAAGCAGAGGGCAAGATGCAACGTGAAGGGTCTTACTCCAGTGCACGAGATTTTAAAGATCTATGGTCGATAGAGCGCGTGGCTCAAGAAGCCTCGGAGCAAGTTTTGTCTAGATTGGGTGCGCGGAAAATTCCCACGCAAAATTTACCCATTGTTTTTAGATACGATGCGGCGAGGTCTTTAATCGGCCATTATTTATCGGCTATTTCAGGCGGGGCTTTATATAGACAGCAAAGTTTTTTATTAGATTCTTTAGGTGAGCAGTTATTTCCAGAGTTTATTACTATTACAGATGACCCCTTTATTCCAAAAGCTTTAGGGTCAGCGCCTTTTGATTCAGAAGGCTGTACGGTCAGTTCTAAAATTTTAATAGATCATGGAAAAATCCAGGCTTATTTATTAAGCAGCTATGCCGCTAGAAGATTAAAATTAAAACCCACGGGGCATGCCGGTGGCGCGCATAATATTTTTGTGAGTGATCAAAAAAATAAAGATTTAGATTTAAAAAATTTATTAAAACAAATGGGCACTGGTTTATTAATTACAGATTTAATTGGCCAGGGGGTGAATTTAATCACTGGAGATTATTCCCGCGGGGCTTCTGGATTTTTTGTAGAGCAGGGTGAGATCAAATTCCCTGTCGAAGAGATAACCATTGCGTCTGATTTGAAAACCATGTTTAAAAATATCGTGGCTGTGGGCAATGATGCGGATGATCGGTCTTCGCTGCATTGCGGCTCTGTTTTGATTCCCGACATGAAGATTGCCGGCGGGGGGTAGTATTTCCCTGTCTTCTCGGTGGGTTTCTCCTAAAGGGTTGGGTGTACGGGCGAATCTTGTATTCAATGGCACTTACTTAAGGATCAGGTGTAGGGGCGAATCTTGTATTCGTCCCTGCTTAATAGGGAAGTGGCAAATAATGTTATGTTCTAAATGAAATCAGTTTCCGAATTTTGCATGATTATTTTT
>CAMCUU010000036.1 GCA_945879065.1 Francisella tularensis subsp. holarctica | reverse complement strand
GCAGATACTGAAGAAAAACTAGCAGAACTCTTGCCCATCAATGCCAAAGAGCATCTGCCTAAGATCAAACAAGCTGAAAGTACAAATCCAATTCAGAAAGATTCTGCCTAGATTTAGGGGTGGGGTGTACTTGGTGTGACGCTTACTTTCAAAATAACCATCATGGCACTTGATTCGTTTTATGGCGATCAGTGACCGGGGGATTCTTACTGGAACATAAATTGCATGCTCAGGCACACAAAATATCTAATCCTTTGGACGCTATGAGATTAAGTAATTTCAGCGCAGGTCCAGTGGGATGCTTTTCGCCCGTCTCCCATTTCTTGACGGTTGAAGCACTGGCATTAATGTACTCTGCAAAAACAGGCTGGCTTAATTTAGCTTTGACACGAATGGCTTTAATTTGCCTTGGGCTGAGCTCTTTCACTTCAGGCAAACATAGAGCATCAAACTCTTTCATCGTTTGTAGATCCATGACCCCAGATTTATGGAGACCCTGTGCGGTCTCATGAATGGTTTCTAATAATGTCTTTTTCATGATTTCACCTCTATCAGTTCACCAGATTTAATAACTTGTTTTATCTGATCGTTGTTAAATTCAAAATAAAATTTAGCTAATTTTTTTAATGCCTTTTCTTCTTTATCCGTAATATTGCTTTTTTTGTTCTTGGCATACCCGTAAAGAAAAATAGATTTATCATGAGTCTTAAATGCGACGATAGTCCTTGCGCCACCGCTTTTCCCTTGGTTATTAAGAGGCACTCTTTTTTTATAAATATTGCCACCCAAGTTTGCCTCATAGAGGCCGTTGTCTAATTCAAGAACAGCTTTTATCAGGCATGAATCAGTGATACCTACTTCTTCCATCCACTCGTCAAAAGGCTTGATTTTAAAAATTCTCATCAGTAAGTCTCAGGATTCTTTACTTGCACTTAGTGTGCCACTTTGTGGCATATGTGTCAAATATTATTAAACCCTACCTTCCCCGCCCACCCCTACTTCGAGATTGTGGCTGGATCTCCTGTGATACAGATTTAGACAAAGTCTGACTCTTTTCAGGCGCTTCTTTTTGTGGCTGTTTAACCACTGCCAGCTTGTCGAGATCCTTGCCTTTGGTTTGTTTTTCAATCATGACCTCTTGAGATTTTCGATGCGATCCCATTTTTTCAGAGGGCACCAATAAGCATTTCTTTGAATACATTGGCCATGTGATGAAAACTTGGGCGGATAAACATGGTATTCGCCTTGATTTTATTGAGCCTGGAAACCCTCAGCAGAATGCTTATGTTGAGCGTTATAACAGAACGGTTCGTTATGATTGGCTGGCCCAATATTTGTTTAGCTCCATCTCTGAAGTTCAAGATTGTGCGACGAAATGGTTATGGACTTATAACAACGAACGACCCAATATGGCGCTCGGCGGCATGACCCCCAAACAAAAATTGGCCATCGCGGCCTAACCCTCTACTTTTTTATGCTGCTAATAATGGGGGGATTACCCAAGCAACACGCTCTATTTTTGAATACATCGAACTTTTTTATAACCAAGAAAGAATGCACTCAACCCTCAATTATTGTTCACCCAATGAATTTGAAGAAAATTACTTTAATCAACCTGTTTATCCGTTAGCTAACTGTTTACTAAAACGTCAGCACGTTTTATTTTTTTTGAGAGAAAATGGCTAACGCCTTTTTTAAGATATCTCGCTCCATTCGAATATCAGCGAGCTCTTTTTTTAATAAGAGGAGCTCTTTCTCATGGGCTGATAACTCTTTGGGCTTAAAGCTCTCTTTCCCATTTTTTTTGAACTCAATGACCCAGCCATAAAGCGTAGATTCAGGCACTCCAAGCGATTGGGTTATTTCAGCCAATGACTGTTTTCCGTTGAGATATAAATCAGCGGCATTGCGTTTAAATTCGGGGTCATAATATTTTCTAGTTTTAGCGTCCATTGGTTTCCTCTTCTTGGCTTTTTAGAAAATTTATCCGAAAGCCAACTGTCTACCTAATGTTAACCAGATCAAATTCAGCCGCGAAGTGTAATCTCATTAATTTATATCTTCTGGCCCAATCGATTTTCATTTCGATTTCATCACCAGGTTTGAAGCCATGGTCAGTAGGCAACTCGTAATAAATTAAAACCCCTTCTTTGCGAGAGTTTAAAACTTGAATTTTATTGATATGAGCCACGTCACTTTCTTGGCCGCCAGAGAAAGAATACGCAATGGTCTGTTCGAATAAGACTTCAGCGCCATTCACTCCTTTAACTTTGGTATTTAAAACGGTTTGATAGGGATTATCCCAAAAGACTTTTTGCATGATGGTTTTAATATTTTTATTTGAATGGGACATTGGATCATGAACATTGGCTAAAAACCAAGAAAAAACGCGGCCGTAGTTATAGGGGAAAGCGCATCATTTTTTAGGCCTTATGAATTTTTCCGAACTGCTTTAATAGCTTCTGAGAGATCTTTTTCTGAGAAACCCGTGGACTTAGCCAGCTCTCGACTTGTATCAATCAGATCCTGGTATTTATCTAAACTCGGGATGTCTATTGTTTTTAAAGTTAAATCCAACTTCATCCCCTCATGACTAGCGACAAAACCTAGCTTCTCATAAAAATTCTTCGCCTTGAGTCTTTGCTTATTCGTCGTCAGTTGAACAAAAGAAACCCCATGGTCTTTCCCATATTGGAAAACTTGTTCCATCATCCATTCACCGATTTTCTGACCTCGATATTTCTCATCAACCCGAACGCCTTCAATATTAAGTCTCAGCGCACCTTTTAAAGTTAAAGAGGGCATCAATGTTAACTGACACGTCCCAATAATTTCTTGGCCTAATTCAAGCAACATTAAATATTGATTGGAGTCTTGGTTAATTCGCTCAAACGCTTTGAGATAAGCTTGATCTAGCTCTGGACTTAAATTTTCTCGCGCTTGGCTCAACTCATCTTGCTCGGCATACAGCTCAATGATTTTTCGAAGATCTTTTAATTCAGCTTTTCGAACACTGTAATTTTCTTTATTCAAAATATTCAACTCCCTCTCGCCCTATTTCTTTAAATGCTTGAATCCGACTCTGCCAAGAGCCCACATGAATCTCTAAACGATAGCCATCTGGATCTAGAAAATAATAAGAATCACCAGGAGACGTATTTTCTTTAAAAGAGCTAACTCCAGCTTTTTTTAATTTCTCAACCATGGTTAAAAAATTTTCTTGGGCAATCCCAAATGCAAAATGGGTATAGTGCGCATCAGGTGCTGGTGTTCTATTTAAATCTAGATTCAAACAAAACCAGAAATCTCCTACTAAGAAATAAGCCCCCTTTGGCCATTTACATAAAGGCTTGAGGCCCAGAATATTTTTATAAAAATTAAAAGAGCGGTCTATATCAGTAACTGCAAGGGTGTAGTGGTTAGCGTTGGTGATCATTTAATAAGTTCTCTCAATAGTTTCTCAGCAATCTTTTCTTTACTGTTTTTTTTAATTCGAGACCCTGTTCCATTTCACGCTTCAGCTTGTAAGGCCTTAAGTCTTTTGTTAATTTAGGCGGCCTTTAAAAATCTTTGAAGATCACAAAAAAAATATGAGCTCTGTTAATCGCTTTTTTCAAGATGATGTTTCTAGCCCCTCTCATCTCCACACCCGAGCTAAAAATCAAGATAAAAATTCAAAAAAAAATTGGCACTCACCCACGGTCAGCATCTTGGGAGTCAGCTTCACTAAAAATGGAGCGACACCAGGACTTGCAGAGACAGACGTTTATGCCCCAGGCATCTCATAAAGAAGCTGCTAAAAATCTATAACAAAAAAATAGAGAAAACGATATGAAAAAAATCAAAAAAATTTACTGCCACACGACACTCACAGCGCTCTTATTAAGCAGCATTTCAATGCTCGCCTCAGCAGAACCCCCGCTCTTTAATAACAGCAATTCTTTTATAGAAAAAACAGTCAGATCAGCAAATACCGCCATTCCCTTCTCATTCACAACAGCCCAGGGTGTACATAACTCAACTTGCACACTGCAAAATGGCGGGGCCTTCGCTCTGGTGATTTATGCTTATCCCAATAACAGCTGCGGCTTTTCCATGCAAAGCGCCCAGCTAGTCATCAACAATCCCCCAGGCTATTCTTTTATACTTCAAGCTCTTACTTCTTACCATTTAACTAATTTAGCCATTACAAAAATTAACAATGATTTTTATACGTACAATAATTTTTACCCTCAAAGCATCCAACTTTCGCAAGTTTATTGTACAGGAAGTCCCAACACGGGTAGTGCCAGTATTTCTCCCTCAGGATGTTGGGTCTGTGCCAATAGTCCTAATAATGGGACTGCCACATGCGCGACTTCTATTGATAATAATATGACAGTGACCTTCCCATAAAGTAAAAAAGCACGATGGCGAAGTTTTATTAGTAATCTGCAAAAGGTAATATCAAAGCCTATTTTTATAAAATCTAATAGGCTATTAAATATGAAAATCTTAACTGCAGTGGTTGCTTTTTCTCTTGTCATTGGTGCTCAAGCATCCATTCCAATTTCTAATCTCTTTATTGTTAATAGTCAGTTGGGAAGGGGCTCTGGGGCGATTCATAACAGCACAGGTTCAAGTGCCACTATTAACTACGCAACGATAGATTTCTATAACGGATCCTCTAACAGTGGAAATGGATGTAGTGGAAATTTATTGGGCGATAATTCAGGTCAACCAATTAACACCGGACAAATTAGTTTTAATAATAATCAGAGCATCTCTCTCAATGCTCGTTCAACTTATTTGCTTGCACAGACATATGCGACAGGTGGTCCTGGAGCTGTTTCGTGCGTTGATGTGCAGATCAGCTCCAATGGTGGAACTACTACTTACTACACGAATGCATCTGAGCTACCTGGATTCAGTGTTAATTGCAGTGGTGGGTCCCAATGTACAGTTACAGGAACCCCAACAAGTATAAACGTTACTCAAGTTCAATAAGAGAATGTGTTTTAATATGATAAAAAATAAGCCCTGGAATAAACCATTAATTTTCAAATTAGATGTCTCTGTAACTTTTGGAGGAACAGCACAAATACCAGAAGGTAACAATGCTGGTTTGTTCAATAGTGGCGGATGATTTTTTTTGGATTAATTTTCAAGATTGAGTTGATAGTGAAGAGATTTTCTTGTCACCCAGAAGGGGCTGGTTTTCTCAAACTAACATTTTTGGGGGTTCTTCCACAGCCCCCCCCTTTACGAGAGCTTAAAACTTGAAGTTGATTGATAGTGACCACGTCATTTTCTTGACCGCCAGAGAAAGAATAAGCAATGAAGAACTGGCGCTGCTAATGGATCAAGCTTCTTAAACGCTATTCGCGTTTTTAGAATCTTTTGGATAACATCCAGCCCTTCACGGGACAAATTCGATATCCTGATTTTCTAGTTTTTTCTTTAAATAAAATTTTAAAAAGGAATCGCATGTGCGCATCAAAAAACGCTTGCTTACTTTATTAATATCTGGACTATCTGGAGCGCTGATCATGATTTTATCTAGCTGTTCTTCCACTAAGGCAGAAGACTATTCCACCAAGACCCCTTTGCTCACTATTCAGCAATATTTTAATGGACCAGCGACCGCTGAGGGTATGTTGCAAAACTGGCGAGGAAAACAAACCCGCCGCTTTAGTGTAAGCATGCAAGGTATCTGGAAAAATAATACAGAAGGAACGCTGCATGAAGAATTTGTGTTTGATGACGGCGAAAAACAAACCAGAGACTGGCATCTCACCATGATTGATGCCCATCATTTTACAGGCACAGCTCATGATGTTGTGGGAATTGCCAAGGGTGAGCAGTATGGCAACACGATTCATATGAACTATGTGTTGAGCGTTCCAGTAAATGGCAAACAGATTAATATTGCGATCGATGATTGGCTCTATGCCATTAATGATAAGACAGTGATCAATAAATCAACGCTTTCTAAATTTGGATTTAACGTTGGCTATTTAACGATTGCGTTTACTAAAAAATGATCAAACATGACTTGTCACAATGTGTTGTCTGGCTCACCGGTGCCTCTTCAGGTATCGGTGCTGCACTTGCAAAAGAACTCAGCAAGACCACTTGTCGCTTAATTATCTCTTCTCGTCGGAAAGAAAGTCTGGAAGCGGTGGCCGCTGAGTGCCAACATCTTCCAGCCATCATGCCTCTCGATGTGACAGATAAAACGGCAACGATGGAAGCAGCCAAAATCATTGCCGAGCGTTTTGGGCAATTAGACATTGTTATTTTCAATGCAGGGGACTGTTTATATTTAGATATTGACTCACTCGATCAACCCATCGATGTCAGTATTTTTGAAAAAATGATTTCAACTAATTTTTTAAGTGTCGTTTATGGCGTTGCTGCCACATTGCCCTTCTTAAAAAACTCAAAACAACCTCATGTACTGATGATGAGTTCAAGCGCCGCTTATTTGCCACTTCCAAGAGCAGAGGCTTATGGAGCAAGTAAAGCGGCTGTCCAGTATTTTGGAAATACACTGCGAATACACCTAGCGCCCCATTTCATTCCTGTCTCTGTGATTTATCCAGGCTTTGTGAAGACGCCCTTAACTCATAAGAATGATTTTCCGATGCCTTTTTTAATAACAGCAGAACAGGCGGCAATAAAAATTATAAAGGGCCTTGTGCACTACAAGTCCGAGATTTCTTTTCCTTGGCCTTTAATTCTATTGCTAAAAACATTGAGTTTTCTGCCTGTTCGCTGGCAAGTCGCGATTCTCAAAAAAACAATTAAAAAAACAACTAAAAAAACAGATAATAAGACAGCTAAAAACTCATGAAGATTGCCATTATTGGTGCAGGGATCTCTGGACTCACCTGCGCACATCTACTTAACAAAACCCATCAGGTTACTTTATTTGAAAAAAATAATTACTTAGGCGGGCATGCGCATACGGTTTCTGTTAAATATGCCGGGAAAAATTATTTATTAGATACTGGATTTTTGGTTTACAACGAACCTGCTTATCCTGGATTTACTCAGCTTCTAAAAGATCTCAAAGTCAAAACAATACCCAGTGAAATGAGCTTTAGTGTGAGAAAATTGGACAGAGATTTTGAATACAATGGTCATAGTCTATCCAGTCTTTTTTCCCAAAAACGCAATCTTTTTAACCCTCGTTTTTATGGCATGTTGTCTGATATTTTAAAATTTAATCGACGGGTAAAATCCCTAATTAAAAAAGAAACATCCCTAAGTCTCAAAGATTTTCTTCATCAAGAAAAATTTGGGATTTATTTTATCGAATATTACTTAAGACCCATGTTAGCCTCGATTTGGTCTATGAATCCTGAGGATGTTCTTGAATTCCCGATATTGTTTTTAGGTCGGTTTTTTAATAATCATGGTTTGTTAAATATTAGTAAGCGGCCAGAGTGGCGAACAGTCAGCGGTGGTTCTCAAGAGTACGTGAAGGCGCTCATGAAAGGGTTCTCTGGCAGTCTGATTCAGAAAGCAGTTTTAAACATTATTCAGCAGGAGGGGGGCTCCTATCAGGTCACTGATCAAGAGGGGAATACTTTAGTTTTTGATACCGTAATCATCGCAACACATTCGGACCAGGCTTTGGATATTTATCCTACGATGCCCCCTGCTTTGACTTTAGCATTGCAAAAAATACCGTATCAATCTAATCACGTTGCCTTACATACTGATGAAAATTTGATGCCTAAACGCAAGCGTACTTGGGCGAGCTGGAATTATTTGCTCTCAAATAATCAAAAAAATTCCACCCTGACTTATTATATTAATCGTTTGCAAAATATTGACTCAGACTGTTCCTTTTTAATTAGCCTGAATCAGGCTGAGCAGATTAATCCTGAAAAAATTTTAGATTGTTTTAATTATTCTCACCCCATTTTTAGTCAAGAAACATTGGCCTCACAAAAAATCATTCAAGAACACAACGGAAGCGACAATCTTTATTTTTGTGGAGCTTATTTAGGCAATGGTTTCCATGAAGATGGCTTACAAAGTGCCCTGAGCGTCTGTCGGCAATTAGGCGCTGACACCTTGGGAATAAATGCATGATGCAAAGCGCTATTTATAAAGGTGTCGTGATGCACCGACGCTATCGACCAAAGATTCATCAATTTCGTTATCAATTATTCATGATGTATTTGGATCTGGACGAATTACCCTATTTATTTGAGCCCTACTGGCTCTGGTCTTACGAAAAATCTAACTGGGCTAGTTTTTGGCGACGAGATCATATCGGCAGTCCCAGCCAGAGTCTCTCAGACTATATCCGGGGCTTTATTCAAACTGAAGTAGGGCTTAAACCCACGGGGCCTATTAGATTGCTGACTCATTTGCGCTTCTTTGGCTACTGTTTTAATCCCGTCAGTTTTTATTATATTTTTAACTCGGCAGATACGGAGCTTGAATATATTGTCGCTGAAGTCTGTAACACGCCCTGGGGTGAGCGGCACTGTTATTTGCTTCATGCTGGGAATCAAGAGACTGAGTTAAAACACAGTTATCGAATTCAAAAAAAATTGCATGTCTCACCCTTTATGACCATGGACTATGAATATCAAATCCAGTTCTCAGTGCCTAGCTCTGAACCAGGCTCTGAACCAGGCTCTGAACCAGGCTCTGAACCAGGCTCTGAATTGGCTATTACTATGCGAAATTTTAAAAATAAGTCGCTGGATTTTGAAGCAAAATTAATTTTAAAAAGACAGGAGATTAATTCAAAAAATCTCACAAAAATTTTAATCAAACATCCCGCGATGACCCTTAGAATTATTTCAGCCATTTACTGGCAAGCGCTCAAGTTATTTATTAAACGGGTTCCGTTTATTAATCACCCAAAAATTCATCAATCTTAAATTATCTGGAATAGATCAGGATGCCCAAGGACCTCTCTTTTTTTCAAAAAATCAGTAAAAAATTAGTTTTAAATTTACTCAAAGAAATTCAACAAGGCCGAATCTCTCTGCAGGATCAGAGCGAGAATATTAAAAGTAAAAATATTCAAGCCGGAGATAGCGATGCAGCTTGCCCTCTGAACACAGGTCTCCAGGTTTTAACACCCAAGGTTTATCCCCGAATTATCAAGCGGGGCAGTATTGGTGCTGCAGAAGGATTTATGCTGGGAGAGTGGGTGACTGAAGATTTGCTTGTTCTATTGCGTATTTTTATTCGTAACCGAGAACAGTTATTCAAACTGGACAGTGGCTACGCCAAGATCTATCAGGCCTTTTGGCGCTATCTTGATCGATTCAAACGCAATACCCCCGAGCAAGGCCGGCTGAATATCAGCGCCCACTATGATTTAGGCAATGATTTTTTTAAATTATTTTTAGACCAATCGCTCATGTACTCTTCAGCGCTTTTTTCTTTACCGTCCGATAATTTAGAAACCGCTTCTGAGCAAAAACTACGGCGCATTTGTGAGAAATTAAACTTACAGGCTCATCATCGTTTGATAGAGATTGGAAGCGGCTGGGGCGGCTTTGCTATTTATGCGGCAAAAAATTATGGCTGCCATGTCACAACCACAACGGTCTCAGAAGAGCAGTATCAGTTTACTCAGAAGAAAATTCATGAACTGAATTTAAGTCAGCAGATTACGCTGTTAAAAAAAGATTATCGAAGCCTCACGGGGCAATATGATCGCCTAGTTTCTATCGAAATGATTGAGGCTGTGGGTTATGAGTTCATGGACTCTTTTGTAAAGCAGTGCAGTAACTTGCTCAAGAGCGACGGGATGGGATTAATCCAGGCGATTATCCGACCGGATCAGAAATATCACCAGGTCTATAAAGAAGTCGATTTTATTAAAAAATATATCTTCCCTGGGGGCTGCTTACTCTCAACGCTTTTTTTACTAGAAGAATTTGCAAAGCATTCAGATTTACGTCTTTTTGATTTCAAAGACATGGGCTATGACTATGCTCAGACTTTATCTATCTGGCGAGAACGCTTTATGAATCAGAGACCTGCTGTTAGAGACTTGGGTTTTAGTGAAGAATTTATACGCATGTGGGAATTTTATTTGGTCTATTGTGAGGCCGGTTTTTTAGAGCGTTATATCAGCGTTGCCCAGCTTATATTTGTGAAGCCTGCTTATGCTCTTAGTTAAAACAGAAATTATTATTGCTCTTCAGCTTGTTTTATATCATGCCCTTTGGGTCTTGCTGGCTTACTTTGTTCGACTAAAAAATATTACAGCCCAAAATATTGCAGCTCAAAAAAATAGAGTGCTCTACTGGGTCTCTTTATTAATAATTATTTTGCAGGTTTTTTTAGCCCAAATAGGGTTTCCCGACGCTTTTTACTTTGATTTTAATTCTAATTTTTATTTTAAAATAATTGTATTAAGTCTGCTTGGGATATTCATAGACTCTGTGTTTACAAGCCTGGGTTATTTTACTTTTTTGCCCCCTATTTTATCTAAAAAAAGCGGCTCAAAAAAAATAAAATTCATACCGTTCTGGCTTTGCTTGCTCTGGATTAGCTTTGCTATCGCCATGCAATATGTGCTTTTTTTTACGTCCAATGATTGGTCTAATTTATTTTTTTGGGGTTTATTAGCCGCCTTTGGTTTTCCTTTCAGTTATTTCTGCGCGGATAGGCTCAAAGTATTGAAAGTAGAAGCGCCATGGCGAGCTTATTTCTATCAGGGATTATTTTGGTTTTTTGCCTTGCCTTTACTGCAGCTATTTTGACATAAGGGACTTATGTCTGAATTTTTCGCCATTTTTTTTCATAGCTTAAATTTTTCTTCTTTTATTCCTGGTTGGTATGCCATTTTTCAATCTTGTGAATTAAAAAAATAAAATCTTATCGATCGAGCGCTTTGGTTTAAAATTATCCTTATGCAAGAGATAAAACCTAGAATTCAATTTTTTTTCCCAATACTTGGGTTTTGAATATCAGTGAAAAAATTAATTTAGTGCTTTATTTTGCGCCGATTAATGCAAGCCAGACTCAGCTGTATTTAAGAGCTTATCGAGAATTTTTAATTTATCCTGGGATTAAAAAATTAGTAGATCTTGTGATGAACTTCATGAATCAAGTGATTTTAAAACAAGACCAAAAAGTAGTGGCTTCGCAGGGTGATAGGCCTTCTTATGAGGCTAAGACAGATAGTCTGATGCTTCATGATCAGGCTATTCGATTGTTTCGAAAGCACTGGGAAAATAATTTATTTTTGTTTGATAAAAAAGGAGATCCCATTGAATAAAAGCCCCTTATGTTCAAGTGCTCTTCGTATTATCTTGGGTGACCAGTTGAGTGAAGAACTGTCTGCTTTAAAAAATATTCAGCCTGAAGATCATATCTTGATGATGGAGGTTTGGGATGAAACAGATTATGTCCCTCATCATGCCAAAAAGATTGCGTTTGTTTTTTCAGGGATGCGACATTTTGCTTTAAAGCTGGCAGAAAAAGGGCATCAGGTTTTTTATAAAACTTTATTAGCTGACAAGGCGCAGAAAGTTGATCGGTCTTTATTTATTTCAAATAATTTTAATCCCCATGAATTAACGCCGCGGTCATTTACAGAGGCTGTTGAAAATTTTTTAAATGAAAAAAATAATACTTTTTTTGAGAAAATTGTTATTACAGAGCCTGGTGAATATAGGGTTTTAAAATTAATCCAAACTTGGGAAGGGCTTTTTAAGATCCCTGTCGAAATATTGGAAGACACTCGATTTATTTGTTCGATTAAAGATTTTAAAACGTGGGCTGGGGCGCGTAAAAGTTTAAGAATGGAGTTTTTTTATCGAGAGATGCGTAAAAAGACAGGATTGCTCATGGATACTGATGAAAAAAGTCCGCTTGGCGGTGCTTGGAATTTTGATCATGACAATCGTAAAACGCCTAAAGATAATCAGCATTTTCCATCAGAGTTAAAATTTACCCCAGATCAAGTGACTATTGGTGTGCTTGAGTTAGTTCAAACTTTTTTTTCAAGTGCTTTTGGGGAATTAAAACCTTTTGAGCTGCCAGTCACGAGAGAGCAGGCTTTATTGGTACTAAAAGATTTTATTGAAAATAGACTTCCTTATTTTGGTGATTTTCAGGATGCAATGGTCCTGGGCGAAAATCAGCTTTTCCACTCGACTTTATCGGGCTATTTAAATATTGGTTTTTTAAGTCCTTTAGAAATTTGTCATGCAGCAGCAGAAGCCTATCAACAGTCTCTGGCGCCTTTGAATGCTGTGGAAGGGTTTATTCGACAGATTATTGGTTGGAGAGAGTATGTTCGGGGTATTTATTGGCTCAAAATGCCAGAGTATAAAACTCTAAATTTTTTTAATGCCAAGCAGCCTCTTCCTGATTTTTATTGGACTGGTAACACGTCGATGCGCTGTCTTTCCCATGTGATTCAGATGACCAGGCAAGATGCTCAAAGTCACCATATCCAGCGCTTAATGATCACGGGTAATTTTGCACTTTTAATCGGCGTCTCTCCTCAGGAGGTCTGTGATTGGTATCTTGCTGTTTATTTAGATGCTTATGAGTGGGTTGAGCTGCCTAATACCTTAGGAATGGCTTTGTTTGCTGATGGGGGTTTTTTGGGTTCAAAGCCTTACGCATCTAGTGGTGCATATATTGATAAGATGTCCAATTTTTGCAAAAGCTGTATTTATCAGGTCAAGAAAAAAACAGGTCCTGAAGCTTGTCCTTTTAATTATCTTTACTGGGATTTTTTTATTCGGCATAAACCATTACTAGAAAAAAACCCGAGGTTAGGGATTGTCTACCAACAAATTAGTCGTATGAATTTGGAGCAAAAACAGATGATCCAGAATGACAGTGCGAATTTTCGTCAGAACTTGCTGGAGACCCAAGATTTTTATGGAGAGCTCAAAAATAAAAATTAATTTAGTCTGGTTCAAACGAGATTTACGCGTTTTTGACCATGAGCCTTTGCTAGAAGCTCAAGGAGTAGGCTTGCCTATTTTAGGTTTTTATTGCTATGAGCCGAGTGTGATTAATTATCCTGATTTTTCAGGCAGGCACTTAGATTTTATTAACGAAAGTCTCAAAGAATTAAAAATTGCTTTAGAAAAAATAAATATACCTTTGAAAGTTTTTCATGCTGAACTTGAGGAAGTCTTAGAAAACTTAGGAAAATTTTATGAAATTATGGGCGTTTATGCCCATGAAGAGACCGGTAATAAAATTACTTTTGATAGAGATCTTCGAATTCAATCCTATTTAAAAAATCGTGGGGTCTTATTCAAAGAGTTTCAACAGTTCGCAGTGGTTCGACGATTAAAATCACGGGATCTTTGGACTGACTATTGGGGAAAAATTTTAGATATTGAGCCCTTAGGTTTTCCAAAGGTCTGGGACAAAAAATTCCATGAAGAGATTAATTTTATTTTTAATGCAGCACCGAGTTTAACTCAGCTGCACTGTTCCAATTTTTTATCTCAAGAATTGTTAAACTTGAAGCCGGATCATTCGAATATTTTTCGACAGCAATGGTATCGGCGACAAATTGGTGGAGAAGAAATTGCCAATAGGATTCTTTCTTCTTTTTTAGGTTTTAGATCTGTGGATTATAAAAACAAACTCTCAAGTCCAGTCAGTGCGTTCTCTCAATGCTCGCGTTTAAGTCCCTATTTAAGCTATGGGAATATCTCAATGAGAGTGATTCTAAAGGCTTTAAAAACAAAAATATTAGAAATCAATTTAGTCTTGAAGTCTTCGCAAGATAATAATCCAGAAACTTTGCGGCTTCATCGCCATTTAAAATCTTTATCGGCTTTTCAGCAGCGTCTTTATTGGCATTGTCATTTTATTCAAAAATTAGAAGATGAACCTGAAATGGAGTTTCACGCTTTATCTCGATCACTAGATGGCTTGAGGGATAATAATAATCTTGATTACCTGGCCGCATGGAAAGAGGGCGAGACGGGTTTCGCTTTGATCGATGCCTGCATGAAAGCACTGAGAGAAACGGGGTGGATCAACTTTCGGATGCGAGCCATGCTCTGTTCTTTTGCGACTTATCATTTATGGTTAGACTGGCGTCCTGTCGCTCATTATTTAGCTTGTTTATTTATTGATTACGAGCCAGGGATTCACTATCCGCAGATTCAAATGCAGTCAGGGGTGACTGGCATTAATGCCATTAGAATTTACAATCCTGAAAAACAGCTCATGGATCAAGATCCCCATGGTTTATTTTGTGAGTATTGGTTGGGTCAAAATTTTCAGACTCGACCGAAGATTATCAATTTGGAATCAGCAGCTTTAGAGGCCAAAAATAAAATTTTTGAGGCAAGAAAAAAGGGCCAGACGAGCGCAGATCTTGAAAGAATTTTAATCAAACATGGTAGTCGAAAGTATCTGGGAGAAAAAAGTAAAAAACAAAAATCTCAGAAGGATAAAAAAACAGATTCGGGTCAAATAGATTTGTTTGATTAATTTTTTTTTTAATTATTAATCTCCAGAATTCAAATAACAGCTTCGATTACTTTTGTTAAAACGGCGCTTTGCAAAAGCCAAATAAGCGAATCGCGCTAATGGGTTAATAACCGGGAATTTTATTACTTGTGCCAGTAGCTTCCAAAAACCGCCTAGGCCTTGCCAAAGAATAAAAAACGCATCCAGGGCGATGCCCATATTGCCCTGGTCATCTTGTACATGCATGAGTCGGAATCCGTCTGTGACGGAATAGCCTAATTGGGTAAATTGCTCTGGTGTTTTAGCAAGATTGATCCAGTCAAATCGACCCGGAGGCGCTATTTTTATGTAGTAAGCAATTTCCCTGGAACACAGCCCACATGAGCCGTCATAAAAAACTTTTATCATTATTTTCTCTTGTCTTGTATTAGTATTATTAATTATTAATTATTAATTATTAAGAGGGCAGCTAAAAATCAATTCTTTCTCCATTCCAAGCAAATAAATTGCCAGAGTCTTCCGTCTTGAGTTTTTCAATAACTTGGAATAAGTGTTGCGCTGAAAATGCAGGGCTAAATAATTGATCTTTAGGGATGTTGGATTGAAACGGTTTTGAAAGATTGCTATCGACGGCTCCAGGGTGTAATCCTGCGATAATCAGATTTTTCATGGTTCGGTGATATTCAATACTGGCTGTTTTTAAAAACATGTTTAATGCAGCTTTTGAAGCGCGATAGCCGTACCAACCGCCTAGTTGATTATCTGAGATGCTTCCAGCGCGAGCAGAGAGCACAGCAAAAACGGTTCTTTTTTCTGGGTCTAGTAAACTAGAAAAATGTTTAAGTATTAAGATTGGAGCGATCGCATTGATCTGAAAAAGCGTATGTAAATTTTCTGGGTCAATTTGTTTAATATTTTTTTCTGGTTTGATGGCTGGCGTGTGCAAAATGCCACTAGCAACAAAAATCAAGTCAAAGTAGCCCTCTGTTTTAAGTGCTTCAACTGCCTTAGTCATGGATAGCTCAGAACTTAAGTCAATCTCAGGTCTTGATAAGCGCACTACGGACATTCCCTGACTTTCACAGTGATCAGAAAAAGCCTTCCCAATCGCTCCAGAAGCTCCGATAACAATTACTTTTTTCATGGTAAAACTCCAAGGTTCAATGTGTTAGCGAAATATTTTAATACAGAGGGGTATTGAATCAGGACTGCATCACATGAATAAATAGCTCATGCTCGTATAAAACACACATAAATCAGATGACTTTGCTATTGATTTTTTCAAGGCACTCCACCTGTAATAGACAAGAGGATCATTTTCTCAAAAAGACCCCCTGTGAAATTTTTGCTGGCTAATAGCGCCACTGATTCACTTAAAGATAATTCTTCGCCTCTTGAAAAAATCAACGCCTGAATTTCAGCGGCATAGGATTTTTCGATTCTTATAATGAGACAATCAATTTTTATTTTTATTTTTATTTTTAGGAATTTAAAAAAACATGATCAGCGAACTCGAAAAACAGGACTATTACAAAGCCTTACTGGCTAAAAGCAGCCTCTACGATGGGATTTTTTACGTCGGTGTTAAAACAACGGGCGTCTTCTGCCATCCAACCTGCCCTGCTCGAAAACCAAAATTTGAAAACTGTGAATTTTATAGAACCGCTGAAGAAGCCCTTTTGGCTTCATTTAGACCCTGTAAACGATGCAAGCCTTTGAGTCATCCAAAACGTGTATCACCCACGATTGAAAAATTAATTGACGCCGTAGAAGCCAATCCTGAAAAACGCTGGAAAGATGCAGACTTTGAAGTTTTTTCTATGGATGTTTCCACCGCTCGCCGTCAATTCAAAAAACGTTTCGGAATGACTTTCGTTCAATATGCCAGAGCCCGTAGAATGGGCCTGGCCATGAAAAATATTCGAGCAGGAGAATCCATCATAGAAACCCAACTAAGCACAGGCTATGAATCTAGCAGTGGATTTCGATGTGCTTTTTCAAAAATTATGGGATCAGCACCCACAAAATTTGAAGCGTCCCATGCACTAAAAGCCACTTGGCTGGATACGCCTTTGGGCCCCATGCTTGCCATTGCCAGTGAAACAGCTTTATATCTTCTGGAGTTTGTCGATCGACGAGGATTAGAGCGAGAAATTGAACGCCTACGCCAGAGAACAAAATCAGTGATTATTCCTGGGAAAACACCCATCATTGATTTAATTGAATCCGAGCTCAAAGACTATTTTCAAGGCAATCTCACCGAATTTAAGACCCCTCTTTTTTTACTGGGATCTCCCTTTCAAAAAACTGTCTGGCATGAGTTGCTCAAAATTCCCCATGGACAGACTTGCTCTTATGCTGAAATAGCAAGAAATATAGACATGCCAAAAGCTTTTCGTGCGGTCGCTAATGCGAATGGCGCTAATCAAATAGCCATTGTCATTCCCTGTCATCGCGTGATTAATACCAATGGTGATTTAGGTGGCTATGGCGGAGGTATTTCACGAAAATCATGGCTTCTTAATCATGAAAAAAGAGAGCCACTATGAAAACCCGCTGCTTCGGCAATAAGCCTAATCAAACCCTCTATGCCCAATATCATGACACCGAATGGGGCGTCCCCTCCCACTGTGATCAGCATTTATTCGAAATGTTAATTCTCGAAGGTGCTCAGGCGGGTTTAAGCTGGGAGACGATTTTAAAAAGACGCGAAGGCTATCGACGAGCTTTTCATAACTTTGATCCTCAAAAAGTCAGTCTCATGACGGATCAAGAATTAGAAAATCTACTCCAAAATTCAGAGATCATTAGAAACCGCTTGAAAATTTTCTCAGCCCGACAAAATGCGAAAGTTTTTTTAGACATTCAAAAAGAATTCGGCTCTTTTGAGATTTATCTCTGGGGCTTTGTTCAAAATCAGCCGATTACAAATCACTGGAAGAATTTTTCAGAAGTCCCAGTCAAAACTCCAGCAAGCGATGCCCTATCCAAAGATCTAAAAAAACGTGGAATGAACTTTGTTGGGTCGACCATTATTTATGCATTCATGCAGGCCGTTGGTATGGTTAATGATCATTTGATTGGCTGCTGGAAATACTAAAAATCACGTTTTAGCTTTCTACTTCTTCCCATTTTTTCAGCTTTTCTGAAATAAATATAACCTGCTGTTCAAAGCTCTCTTTTAGATCCTCTGAATAGCGAGCGGCCGCTGAAGCGAGTCCTTTTTTGGCGGACTCCAGTTCTTTCTCCAGTTTTTCTTTGCTTTCTTCTGGATTTTCTTTTTTATTTTTAAAAGAACGAGTGACACGCCGCGTTTCTGCATCTTCTTTCTGGGTGAGTGGCTTGTAATCTTCTTCAACCGACTTAATAAAAAACCCTGCGGGGCTTTTTGGGATTTTTCCAGAATTAATTTTGGCTTGAACATAAGTGAGTTTCTCTATCAGATACTCTTCGCTATGGGTCATCAATAACTCTTTCACTTTACTTTCTGAAACGCCCAGCGTGATTAATTTTTGCTCTAAATCATCCGATAAATAGGTTGTAACGTCTTTTTCTTGATTGGCTGTACTCTCGATCGAAAATTTGATTTGAGTGACTTTACGGCCCTTTCTGATGGCCTCCCAAGAGATTCTAATATCGGTCTTTGCATTGATCTCTCGTTCTGAAATATCTAAGACGCGTTCTTTGAAATGCCCAAATTGTTTTAATTCACCATTTAAAATTCCTAAATTTTGTCTTAAAACTTCAATATCAAAAGTTCTATTTTTGATTTTAATATATTGAGATAAAAGTTCGTAAAGCCTGATGGCATAAGAGCTTTGAAGTGTTAACGCATAGCTTAATTTGTAAGACGTAAAGCATTTTTTCAGATCAATTAAATGGGGAATTAAGCCATCGTAAACGCGAATATAAAAACGACCCGATCTATATCTCATGCCAGAAAACCAGTTACAGGCCACAAAGCCTTTTTCGTCTTCGTCTTCCAGTAATAAAGTTTTTGATAAAAGGCGAGTTGCAATGGTTTTAGCTTCCCGATAAATATTTTCTCTGGGTGAGTTAATTAAGTTTGCAAAATCGATGACATCTAATTCCAGCTCTTCGTTTTGAATCGCATGCTTTTCAGTAACGTTCGATAAGATCCATAAAATTAGTTTCTGTTCATTGAGTGTGTATTTCTGACTGAGTCTGGCATTAATAAGGGTGTTGCTTTTTACTAAGACAATGGACTTTGTTTTCTTGTCTTCGACTTCAATTTCAGACATGGATTCAGCTCGGTTAAAAAAATAAAATAAGTGCGCGAGAATAGAGGTCACTCCCTGAGTTAGTCAACACGCATATTGTTTCGCGTGTTGATTATATCGCTTTACATTGTTTTATTATTTTACATTGTTTTAATTGTTTTCAGTTCTAAAAAACCTAGACACCATGCGGTTCTTGAAGGCCTATTAACACTTAAAAACAGCTAACTAACACGTTTTTACATCAGAACTAACACTTAAATACATCGTTGCTAACACGTATTTACACTGGATCTCACACATAAATACATCGAACTCACACGTATTGACACTGCATTAACACTTTTTGACATCTTTGAAGCCTAGATTTATGCAGTGAACCTTACCTATCAACAAGAAATAGGGTCTTATAGGCCTGTTAAGTGTAAAAAAGTGTTAATAGCCAAGCGAAGCTCTGGATTGAATGTAAATAAGTGTTAATAGCTAGGCGTGAATTACCCGGTATATCAACACGTGATTACATCTCAAAGCTAGACTTGGCGGAGATTTTGTAAGTTTTTATAGTCAGTGCATAGTGGGTATAAAATTCAGATGTAGAAAAGTGTTAATGGTTTCTTTTAGAAAGTAATCAATAGGGACCTTATTTGAATCAACACTTTTTTACATCTTTTAAGCCTTCTGTTTTTTATAATTTCATGATTTATCAATGGATTAATATAACCCTATAGGCGGATTAGTATTTAATAAGTGTGATTAGGTGTTAATTGTTTTTTGTATTTTTGGCTATTAACACTTTTTTACACTGAAGCGAGGATTTTTTAATTAATATCTTTTTGATTATTAAATAGTTTTACGTAGGTACTGATCTTAAAAACTGTTTAAAAGTGTTAATAGAAAAAGTGATGGACTATCTGATTAACACTTATTTACATCTAATAGCTTTTATTTAATAAGCTTTTCTAAGAACCCCAATGATTTTTTGGATGATGAATTATTAAAAGATGTGAATAAGTGTTAATAGAAATTTTTTATTAAAAAATTTTAAATTAAGAAGCCCCCTCTTCCATTTCTTTGATATCCACATGAATCATTCCGGAAGACTCTTTAATTTTTTTCAGACCTTCGTTTAAGAGATAGTTATAAATGGCAGATTCTGAACCTTTGCAGTGTTGATTAATGTCATTCAGAAGTGCTTCTGCAATATGCAAAGACCGGGCGACATAGTTGCAATCTTTGCGATTCAAACGACCACTCACAAAAAGCTTTGGCTCAGAAGTTGTTTCTTCTTGTTTATATTGTTTCTTAATGGTTGAAGATGATTTGTTTTTTTGAGGATGATTCACAACAGGTTCTTCAGTATTGCTGATCTCTTCAGTTTGAAAGCTATTAGGATTCAGCTCTTTCTTAGCTTGAGCCATCTTTTCAGCCAAATTAAACGAGAACTCTTTCTTTGACATTTTCTTTGCTTCCTTGAAGATTTTTGATGGTTTCAACGACTTCATGAACTAAGTCCATGACTTGCTGTGTACTAGAAGAAGATTTGGCATAGCCACCGACCCAAGTGCCTGCGCTTTGGCTTTCAATCATGGCGGTGCTGTAAGTAATGGCTGATTTAAATCCAACCCCCGTTTTTTCAATTTGGTCAATCAATGCTTTGCCAATTCGTGTATTTTTAACCACGCGAGTGGCTAAAAATCTAAAAGGCTTATTCGCCATTTCTGCACAAGTACTGGAGTTGGCTAAAGAATCAATTTCTATTTCAGACGGGGCGCAGGGAATAATCACAAGGTCAGAGAGCAAAGCCGCTTTTAAAGCAGCACCTTGAAAATTGGGTGGGACATCAATAACCACAAAATCATGCTGATTTTTAAGTGATTCAATATGTTTAGTCGGATTATCTTCCGTAATTAACACAACTTTATCTTTCAGATCTGTGCCTTTGGCGGACCAATTCATGGCGTCAGGCTTATCTTTGTCCATGTCGCATAAAATGGTTTTATACCCCGCCGCTTCTAGCCCTCCTAATAGATTAATAGAGGTCGTTGTTTTAGACGCCCCCCCTTTGCCTTGGATGACGGCGATAACTTTTCCATTCATAAGTACAGTCCCCTTCTCTTTTATTAAATTAAATTATGTAGTGATTAGTTTTGTTTAATACAGCGTTGAATAGCACAAGTATAAACTATTTTATTTAGAACAAGAATATTATGTACCGTCTTGTTTTTAATAGTATAGATTTATTTAATTATGTATTGTATTAATAAATACAAAGTTGTACTACTTTGTATTTATTAGTTTTTAATATGATTGTTTTGTACTTATTTGTTTTGTATAGATATAAATTATTTTGTTAAGTATTTATAATAATTACATGATATATAATGGTTTTGTATTAATAATAAGGTGTAAAAATTAACTGATTATCAGAATCGCTTGGTGTGCCCATGGCAGTAGGGGGCTTGATTATTTTTAAAATAATAATCCTGATGGTAAAGCTCGGCGGGCCAGAAAATGTGGACTGGACGCAGGAGGGTGCTGATTGAGTAGTTCATACTTTCTAAAATTTTTATGATTTTTTCCGCCATTAATTTTTGTTTTAGATCAAAATAAAAAATAGCACTTAAGTATTGCGGGCCAATATCAGGGCCTTGGCCATTAGCTTGGCTTGGGTCATGGATTTCGAAAAAATATTGTAAAAGTTGATTTAATGTTAATTTTTCAGGATCAAAAACAACTCTGACCGCTTCTAAATGCCCCGTTTTTTTATGACAGACTTCGACGTAGTGAGGGTAGGGGGTTTCACCGCCGGTATAACCCACTTCGGTTTTTAAGACGCCTGGTAATTTTTTTAAATAGTATTCGACGCCCCAAAAACACCCAGCCGCTAAGATAATTTCCTGGGTGTCTAAAATTTCTGAATCAGAGACCCAATCCAAGCTTAAAGAATTCACGCAGTGTCTTGTGTTCGAAGGGGTGAAATTCTCGCCTTGAAAAATATGGCCTAAGTGCCCATCGCATCTTGCGCATAAAATTTCTGTCCGGCGCCCATCGAGATCTACGAGTTTTTTAACATGATTTTGAATTTCTAAATCAAAACTCGGCCAACCACAGCCAGAATGAAACTGATCATGAGCTCGAAATAAAGCCAAGCCACATTGGCGGCACAAATAAGTCCCTGAGTTTTTAGGGTCGACATACTCGCCTGTGAATGGTTTTTCAGTGTGTTTATTTTGAATAATATTTAATAAATCTGGCGTGAGGCTAGGAGTTTTGAACTGAGTTTTGTGGGTAATTTGAGTCATATATGAGCCTTGAAAGTAAATGATCTGTCAACGTTTTAGTAAACAGTTAGCTAACGGATAAACAGGTTGGTTAAAATATTTTTCTTCAAATTCATTGGGTGAACAATAATTGAGGGTTGAGTGCATTCTTTCTTGGTTATAAAAAAGTTCGATGTATTCAAAAATAGACCGTGTTGCTTGGTTCCTGGTTTGATAAGTTTGCCCATGAACGACAGCGATTTTTAGGGTGTGAAAAAAGCTTTCAGCCACTGCATTGTCATAACAGTTACCTGTACTGCTCATGCTGAGGGTGATGCCTGATTTCTGTGTCAGTTTTCTATAAGCACGGCTGGTATATTGCGATCCGCGATCAGAGTGAAGAATAAGTCCAGGTGCAGGTTTTCTGCGGGTGACGGCCTGACTGACAGCTCTCAAAACTAAGTCTGTTTTTAAGCGCTGGCTCATGGCTAAGCCCAC
>CAMCUU010000035.1 GCA_945879065.1 Francisella tularensis subsp. holarctica | reverse complement strand
TTTGGATGCTTTCCATTCTGCGTAAAGCGCACTCCAAGCCGCTTCATCAATATCTTTTAGTCTCATAAAAAATCTCCTGTGATTGAACAGGAGCAGCATCTTAAACAGAAAAATTAGGCGGTGTAGATGGGGTTGCTGTGACGCTTACTACTTTCTCCTGGATTCGTTGGGCTAAATACTAATGCTGTTGCTGGAGAGTGGCTTGCAAGAGGCGTCGTAAATTCAGTCATTAATTTATTGATACTTGCATAAGCGGCGGTTACTGCAGGATCTCTTTTAGTGAAATAACGAGTTGTAGAATCTTGTTTTGGAATCAATGGGCTTAAAGCAATAATTAAGTCTGTTGGTGTTTTATTTTTTCCACTTTGAATGATTTTTAACATGGCAGCAGCATGTCTTGGAAATCGCCCAGAGATCCCGTCAACGCTCGTGCCACCTAATAGGCCGCTTACCTTGCCTTTTGTTGACATTAAAAGTCTTAAGAGCTCCGCATGAAAATTCAGTGCACGAATGTGGTCATTATTTTTTGTATCAGCTGGAAGCTTGGTGATCATGGCTTTTTTAGTCTCATAAGGGAGGGCTCTAAAAATAGCGGCTTGATCTTCTTTGCTGATGTTTTGAATTATTTCTTTTTTTAATGCTTCCCATGATTTTTCGGAAAAATCAAAATCTTTTTTCCGAGATCTGAGTAGGATTGTTCTTTCTGTTTCGCTGAGATTGAGATTTCCAGTGAAGTCATAGGCCGCAAGTGCGTCGGTAAATGCTGGTTCAGAGCTGGCAGATGCGTCGGTAAATGCTGGTTCAGAGCTGGCAGAGGGATCTGCTAATAACAAATCTGCTTGAAAACTTTCTAAATAATAAAGCCTGGAATGAAGATTTTTTGAGCCGTGCAAGACAAGCGCTTGGGCTCTTTGTTCTGGTGTTTTTATTTTGGCTCGATCTTTTTGGGCTTGGATCTCTAGTTTTTCTCTTTGAGCTTCTTGAAAACCTGATTCAATGGTCTCTTTCTGAGATGCGGCTTGTTTTTCTTGTTCTGCTCTGAGGTGTGCGGAACCTGCTCTTTGAAGGCTCTCATAAATTTCTTGATCTGAACGTTTGTCATCAGGATTTTTAATAGGAACGCGCGGTTGACTAGGTTTTTTTGGGGCTATTTTTTCAAGTAGTGCGCCTGTTTCTTTCAGAGTTTTTTCTAGCTCATTTTGTCTACGTTGAATGCGACTAGTCTTAGCCATATCCGTTCCTTTTTTAATTTTGAATTAAAAGTGATAAACGGAATTTTTATATAAGTTAATTAAAGGGGTATTAATTTTGTTTTTTTATGAGACCCCTTCTCTACCGCGAGGCCAGTCTTATTAACAAATGGAAAACATTTAGATCGCGGCAGCCAAACGGAAATTGCTGGGATAAGGCGCCAACTGAGCGCTTTTTCATCAGTTTAAAAAGAGAGTGGACGCTGATCGTGCTTGAGCTTAAGTAAACTTAAAGCGCCTAAACGGACATCTCTTTCTGCAAGCCACATGATACAAGATCTCTCGATTTCGTTTACTTCTTCATCTTCTTTTGTGGGAGTGGCAGGAGGTGTTGTCATAGCTCCTAGACCAGGAGAATCGCCAAAAGGAGCTGTAGCCTTTTCTCCAGTGCCCGTCACAGATGAACCCCAAAATACTGATGATTGTCTTTTGAATTGTCTTTTGAATTGTTTTGGTAATTTGGGCTCCCCGATTCTTTTTTTAGTGTCTCTAGAATCATCACTTGGGCCAGCAGATCCACCTCCACCTGCATCAGAAGAGGTTGCGGCAATAGGCGGTGTAATTGTTTTAAGAACCTCAGTTATATTGCGAGCACTCATTTGATCTTTCTGGCTCACTAAATCAAGAAAAGCGACATACTGTTCCTCGGTGATAAGGGGAATGCAGAAAATTATTTGATGCTGTTGTGAAGTAATTTCTACTTGAGGGCAAGAATTCTTCTTGTTTATGTAATGGCGCAAGTGTTGGGTCGCTATATTTGCTTCAGATTTTATGGTGTTGTCAGTTTTTTTAGGATCAGTAACCCAGTCTGGATTTTGAAATATAAGAAGCGTTTTACCTTCTTTGCTTATTTCCTTGCGCCAATAAGCCTTATTTTTTGCGCTGTAAGAAAATGCTCTATTATTTTTTATTCTTTCCATGCCTGACATTTTGATTCCCTTCTTTTTATCTAAGCCGCTTAGAGACCCTCTGAAAATAGAGTGGGCATTTTTGTTTTTAATTATTAAACAGGTATTAAACAGATGGATGATTTCAGATGCATTTAGCCGGTTTAGGTAAGCCTGCTAATTGGCTGATCTGCTTAGCCGCGCCGTCTGGAAATAATTTAAATAAATAGAGTGAGTTGGCTTTTTCTTGGCCTAGCTTTGGTTTTAAAGCTTTGATTAATTCTCGAAGACCTGGAGACGTGTTTTTTTCGAGATAATAAGCCCGTACGAAATTTAAAATTTCCCAGTGGTCTGGGCTTAAATTTAAATTAGTTTTTTGAGCGAGGTTTTGAGCCCAATCTTCTGTCCAATTTAAATAATTTAATAAGAAGCCTTCGGGGGTGGTTTTTAATTCAGTCATTTCAAATTACATATTAAAGCCTGATCTAAAACCGTCAGGCCATGATCCAAGGGTAAATCTTTAGGTAAGTTAATCTCACAGCGCTCTCCAGATTCACTAATAAATTTGAGAGTTTTTAAACTTTCTGGAATCTCTGTCTGTAAATAACCCTGGTCATCTGTCGTGTCGTACTTATTTTTAATATCTAGTAATAATTGGCCCAGGGGCTGATGTTTTGGATTAATAATCTGCACAAATAAGATTCTATGTTTTTCCAGGGTCCACTCTAAATCTTGTAAATTACCGGTATATAAAGTGACTGTTTTAGGGCTCGTATCAAAGCCATATTGCATATTAGAACCCAGGGGATTAATGCTTAAATTATAAGTTTTATAGGGATCTAGAAAAATTGGCGTGGGGAAATTATTGCTGACAATAGCAATAGGCTGATTATCTGAAAGAATTTCAGTAGAGCCCGATTCTGGCGAATGAATGTCGATTAAAACCCCAGAATTTTTACTATTGGGATAACCAATGCCTAGTTTTCCAGACGAATAAGCCAAGCTGGAATCCAGCTCTAAAGAATAAAGATCATATTGGTAAGCCGCTTGAGAGGACGTTGAATTTAAATTCGAATGTAAATAATCCGCGCGAGCTCTAAAGGGATTGCTGGTGTAGTCGAGATCTGCTGCGCTACTGGAAGAGCCTGGATTTTCCTGAGTATTAAAAGACCAGTTTAATAAGTGGGTGCTGTCAAATTGAACCTGATGATTGACGGACGCTGAAGCCATCATGCCTTCGTTATTATTAGTATTAATATTATTATTTTTCTGATCCTGATAACCCATGATGGCATCGCCGTTGAAATATTGGGTTAAGAAATCAAATTGAATTCCAATGCTAATCAAAGAGTCATAAGTCGAATGACTGAGATTAAAAATTAAATTACTAGAAATACTCGGTGATTTCATAATGGGGTGGGTATAAGAAAAACTGGAAGACTGGGAATAATCTCCAAAGACATCTTTTTGCCAGAGCGTGAGTACAGAATATTGATCATCGTGCCAAGTTAAATTGGTATTGGCGGATAGATAATATTCAGTGCTAGACAAGGGCATAAAGCTTTGGCTGGCATTGCTATTTTGAGAGTTTTCAATGGGCAAGCCGGTATTGGGGTCAATAATTAAATTATTATTTTCTTGCTGAGTATTAAATTCATGCGCCGTGCCATAAAGCCGAGCGCTATTTAAAGCAAAGTAGAGATTTTGATATTGATAGTTAGCAGACGCTCCAAAGCCATATTGGCCATTAGTAGAAATTAAAGCGGCGGGATTAATCTGATAATGGTTCCCAAAATAAGTCAGCTCAGAGTCTAAGAAACTGCGTGAAAAATTAGATAAAAGATGCTCATCCCATTCTAAAAAATCATTCAGCATTTGGACTCTATCTAGGCCAATTAAGCCCTGGTCTGAGATTTGGGGGAGTTGGGTATTGCCGGTATTACTATTATTTTGCTGAATCGAGGGGTCGTTTTTTTCAATGGCGCCTAGAGAGATAGAATATTTAGTTAAATTTAAATCTGTGCTGTTAGCGCGCTTAATAAAAATCTGGTGCTGCTCTTGGACCTGCTGGAGCGTATTAGTGATTTTAATATCCAGGTCGTAAGAGCCCAGGGGAAAACTAGAGGTATCGAGAGATTGCTTTCCAGCGGGCAAATTACTCACATAAATTAAATTATTGTCTTTATAGACCTGGACCTGAGAGGGCATGGATAAGTAAAGCACCACGGGAGAGCCTTGGCCTGCAAAGCTCAAACCCGCCGGCTCATAATGATTTTGAAATTGCGCGCCAATCATCGAAACCGATTGATTAAATAAACCGCTGCCACTGCTGGGTAAAAGACCGGCGCTGTATAAATTCTCACGATGATAATAATGCTCAGCGGCTTCTGTGATATCTAGGCTGTCTGGGTTGTTATTAGATCCATTAGACCCATTGGAATCTTGATGGGTGTAATAAATTTTGCTGGAAAAATAGCCGTCACCCTGGGCGACAAAACCTTCGGTATTTAAAGCGTAAGTATTTAACTGATCATGAGAGATCAACAAGCTGTTATTTAATAAAGTCGAAAACCCCGCCGTCGAGTTCGGTAAATTATTTTGATTCGGCTTAATTTGAATAAAATTAGGGTTAATAAATAAATAAGCTTTGTAAGTATTCGGATCAAAAATCACACCAATAATTTTAGGGTTTAAAGCCTGGCAAAAATTTCCAGTGCCATCAGTGCATAATAAATTCTGATGATTGGGCTGAGTTTGAGTTAAATTTAATTTTAATAAATCTAAATTTTTTGAATCTAAATTTAAATTTAAGTTGGACAGATTATTTAAAATTTCTTGAGGGTTTTTGAAAGTAATATTTTGAGAATTAAAACTCGCCAGGGTGTTGATTAATAAATTATTCCCGTAATACACAGAGATTAAAGTCGTCTGTGGGTCGTCTGGATTAATGTTGGAAAAGCCAGCAGGGGCTTGGTGTGTGGGGATGAAATATTGGGGCTGGGGTGCTGTGGGGCTGGTGGCTGCTTGGGCAGATATAAAAGTAAGAAATAAAGATATACATAAAAAGTGAGTGTTAATTTTTCGATTTGTTCCATCGTCTCTCCCCCTGCGGGAGAGACAGGCCTGAAGGCGAAGCCAAAGGACAGAGAGGGGGCTGGATCTGATAAAAATCCCCCTCTCTGCCCAATCAGCCAAGGGCCTCTTGGTCTGTCTCTCCCGCAAGGGGAGAGACGACAGCCGAGTCGCAATGGCTGTGATCGATTGAAAAAATGAACGCATATTTCCGCTTACATCTGCCTAAGAAAAAATCGCGGCATTGTACTGAAACCAGCCTCTGTAACCAAGTCAAAATTTATTATTTTTATAAGCCATAAAGGGTGTCAAAAAAGTGGGTTTATTATTTAAATATTTTTATATTTTTATTTATTTTTTTATTTCTTGAATGCCAGCAAATCGATTGTTAAAGTCCCGCGGTTTTATTGCTCCATGGATTTCGTCTCTCCCCTGGCGGGAGAGACAGGCCTGAAGGCGAAGCCAAAGGACAGAGAGGGGGTTGGATTGATAAAAATCCCCCTCTCTGCCCAATCGGCCAAAGGCCTCTTGGTCTGTCTCTCCCGCCAGGGGAGAGACGAGGTCAGAAATTCTTGGAGAGAAATTCAAAAATTAAAGATAAAAATAAGGAGTGCTTAGATGAGTGGAGATAAACCTGGAACTGGAGATAAACCTGTCACTAAGGGCACTCGGTATTCAATAAGACAATCCCCAGGCGCCGCAGCTCCGACATACACACCCACGCCACCTCCAGGCGCTCCGCGACCACGCGCACCCATGGCGGCTCCAGCTCCAGAAGCAGATTCTTTTTCTGATGGGCTTAATCCCTTGCAGCGTCAAAAATTAGGAGAAGCTGAACGTAGATTGGGGGCTGGTTTTGCTGCGCCTTCGCCTGGCACTGTTTCACCACCTCCTCCTCCGGCATCAGCATCCGCATCCGCAGATTTATTAGCTGGCTTTAACAAAGGCCCCAGAGGAAAAGGATGGCCTGTTACTGATACTACTTATGCTTATCGTACATACGGAAATGTTCCGGTGCCTGTCTCATCTTCTGGGGTGGCAGCTCCATCAGCAGGTTCTCGAGCTGGAAGGGTTGGTGGAAACCCCCAAGCCGCGCCAGCTCAAGGTGGTTCTGATGTTCCTGCAGTGATGGCTTCTGTCGCTGGAGACGGTACATCTTCTTTACCTGCTGTTGATGGAAACGGTACGCCTTCTTTAGTTAAAAGATTTTCCAGAACACTCTCTGGTATTTTTAGTGGTCGTTCTTCTTCTCCGGTCCAGGGCACAGGAACGACTTCGGATGTTCAACCACCAAGCACTGGGACAAGCGTTCCCATTGCTGGAGCAGGTGCTGGTTCGACCATAGGAGCTTGGCAGTCTCCAGGCTCTCCTCATCCTACTTCTGATCCTGAAGCTGGTCGTCGTCCTATGACTAGAGGCATGCATGTTCGTCCTGACCCTGAGAGTAAAGGTAAGAAAAAAAAGCAGACTTCAGGGAGATCTTTCGGAGCTTCTGCCGTTCCAACTGCTCCAGCCGCAGCAGGAGAGGGTGTAGGGTCTGCTTCTACTCGTGCTGGCTCTCCAGGTGGAAGTAGGCGTGGGCGAGCGCTGCTTCAAAGACCAGTAGGTGGGCGTCGTGGGTCAAAAAAATATGAAGCCCCGATTGGAGCTCTTGACGCATCGGTTGTTTCATTGTCAGTGGTAGAACAACTTCCTTCGGATCCAGCAACAAGTTCAACGGTTCAACCCGCTTCTTTTGGACGCCCTAATGCCGTCACTCAAGCTGTTGCTGTTGCTGTTGGTGTTAATCAAGCACCAGAAGCGGGTTACAACAGCCGATTTTATTCTTGCTGTTATTGTCTCACGGCACCTTTCATTGAGCCTCAGTATCGTCCGTATACAGGAGCGATCTTGGGGATATTTGCCTTAGCAGCTTTGATTACCTTGTCTGTTTTAAGCTCAAAGTGTTATTTCCCGACAGATCCAAATTGCCCTAAAGGCGCTGCTGTGCTTCCTCCTAATGGAACCTTGGCGTCGAATAGTTCCAGCGCAACTAATACGCCTACAAGTACAGTAGCGGTCAGTGTTTCCAGCTCTGTCTCCAGCTCTGTCTCCAGCTCTGTCTCCAGCTCGGTTACTCCAAGCTATTCAGCCAGTAATTCACCCAGTGTCTCCAGCTCAGCCAGTACTTCAGTCAGTAGCTCGCCAAGCAAAACTGCGGCGATTTCTCCTGGTGTAAGTCCTTCAGTCACACCAAGCTATTCAGCCAGTGATTCAGCGAGTGTTTCCAGCTCTGTTTCCAGCTCTGTCTCCAGCTCTGTCTCCAGCTCGGTTACTCCAAGCTATTCAGCGAGTAGCTCTCCAACCAGCACAGCAGCGATTTCTCCTGGTGCAAGTCCTTCAGTCACACCAAGCTATTCAGCCAGTGATTCAGCGAGTGCTTCCAGCTCTGTTTCCAGCTCTAGTTCAGCGAGCAATTCTGGATCTGTCTCCAGCTCGGTTACTCCGAGCTATTCAGCAAGTAATTCAGCCAGTGTCTCCAGCTCTAGTTCAGCAACTCCAGCTAGTTCAGTGAGCAATTCTGGATCTGTCTCCAGCTCAGTTACGCCAAGCTATTCAGCCAGTGATTCCAGCTCTGTTTCCAGCTCGGTTTCCAGCTCTAGTTCAGTGAGCAATTCTGGATCTGTCTCCAGCTCAGTTACACCAAGCTATTCAGCTAGTGATTCAGCCAGTGATTCCAGCTCTGTCTCCAGCTCAGTTACACCAAGCTATTCAGCCAGTAATTCAGCGAGTTATTCAAGCAGTCCTTCTGCGAGTGCTAGTGCTTCAGCAACGGGTTCACCGGCGGTTCTTTCGCTCAGTGCATCAGCAAGTCCAAGTTCAACTCCTTCGCCAACGCCTTCACCTACGAGCTTGCCCATTGTGATTTCTGTGAGCTCTATGGTTTTAACACGGCCTATTAACACTGCTGAAGCTTATTTAGGTACGGCCAATTTCACCGTGGGGGGGCTTTTGGTTCAGAATCCAGCGGGCCTGACCTTACATGCAAACCCTTATAGCTGTTCTGTGCTAACAGGAACTCTCACCGATGTGCCTTTAGCGCAGTGGAGTGATTGGCGCACTCAGTCATTAAGTACAAAAAGTACGGCTAGTTCTCCGTTTACAAGATCGTGTGTGATTCCAGTTGAGGTCAGGCAAGATGGAACGGGAACTGTTGTTGGTAGTAGCAGTATTACTCTAAGTTTTAAAACAACGGTCTCCAGAAGATTAGAAGAGGCTGCTGGTGTTTCTCCAGCGCTCTCTGGTAAAGAACTTTCCAGTCCTTCTGCGAAGCCTTCTGCGCTCGTCTCTCCTCTTTCGGAACAGAAAAGGGGCTTGTATCAAAACTTTGCAAGCTCAGCGCATGCAGCAGAGTTCACTAAAGGCTTCGCAGATGCTGCTATTAGCACCGCTGTCTCCCAATTATCTAATCAGCTGGTTAAAAAATTATCGCCAGAATCAAAGTTCTTGAAATTTGCTGCAGATAAATCAGGCGTCTTAGCTAATAGCTTGCGTCATGGATTGGTTCAGCATGGATTTAGTTTAAGAGCAGTTTCTGCTGCTGTTTCTAATAGCGTGAGCGCGATAGTAATCTCAGCTTTTATTACGCATTGCTTACCTAAAGGCTATTTAAATTATTTAGGTGCTGACAAAGCGGCTCAATATGAAAAAACCTTAGCGACTGTTTTAGAAGGGACTTTGAATCATCTCCCTACCATTTTATTAAGCGGCTTTGGCTTTGGATTGGGTTTAATTGCTCTGCAATTTTTAATTCAAACCGCTCAAAATAAAATTCAAATGCAAGATCCAGCTCAAAGCTCGCTTTTATATAAATCCTTAGGGCTGGGTCTCAGTGCGCTGGCGATTCCTGTTTATCTCCAGGCGATGTCTGGTGCTGCCATGGGAGAAATATTTAAAGTCGCGGCTTATGCCATCGGTAGTGGGGTTGGTGGAAAGCTGACAGAAAAAGTCATTTCAGCTTTGGCTTTTCCAGGTCAAGCAGCGGTGCAAAATCATCAAAATCAGGAGGTCGCTTTGCCCGTGTAATGCTTTGTAATTCTTTTTGAATTCAGCGAAATTTATATGTTAATCTCGCGCGGTTTTCACGGAAGAAATTACAGATTTTTTTAGAGTTTTAATTTTATATTTTTATTTAGGCAAAGGAGCCCGTTATGAAACATTCTCAATTTAAAAAACTTTCTTTAATCACAGGATTGGCGGTTATTTCAGTCATGGGAGCCATGAATGCGAATGCCGTAGATGGAACAATTAGCATGACAGCCAGTGTGCCTTTTGCGGTCAATGTTCCGAATTATGCAGCGAACTTCACTGTGACCAATGCGAACTATGCAACTCAAGATAATTCGAATAATGAAAATTTCAGTATTTGGACCAATGCGAATCAGGCGATCAATATTACGGTTGTTTCCAGTAATTATGACACCAAAACAGGCTATCCCTATTTGAAAAATGCGGCGGGTACCGATGAAATTCCTTTTGATATTTACTATCAAGGTTGCAGTAATACCCCGCAGCCTGAAGTGGAACTTACCCCTAAAGGCGCAGGCGCAACAAGAACCATCAGCTTGCCTTATAGCGATGCGAGCCAAGCGGCTTGTGTGCAACATGCAGGTGCTCTGCAAGTTCAACGTTTACCCATGGCGACTTTACCTGTTTCTGGTAGCTACACCGGCACAGTAACTTTGACGGTTCAACAACCGGCTTAGGTTTTTCACTAAATATATTTAGGGGCGAACTTGGTTTCGCCCTTTTTATTTTTTACCAAGCGGCAAGACGGGACGAATACAAGATTCGCCCCTCCACTCCAAGTATTTTTTACAGATTTAGAAATTAGTGAATCTTTAAATCACGATAAAAATTTTCGTGGACGCCTAAGGCTAAAAGAATTCTTTCCCGTTCATTCCACTCATAAGCTAAAAGCATTTCTTGAAGATGTATTTTGAATTTATAAACAAACACATCCGCTAAATCCCCTTTTTTACCCTCGCCGATTTTGGGGTTTTGAATAATGGCCTTAATAGCTTTATCTACTTCTGCCCTCTCTTGAGCGTGCATTTTTTTATAAACTTTTTTGAAGCTTGGCATTTGCCAAACAGAAATATCACTTGGTTTCATCATGTTGATCATCAAAAGTAAAAGGCTCCGCCAGTGAGCGATCTGAATTTTTAGAAATTAAAAGTTCCAAGATAAATTCAGTAGGAAGCTCGGGGTTTGCTAAAGCGCATTTACCAATTCTTGCCCAAAATTCAATTTGACCTGGAATAGAGCGACATTCTGCTGCTGCAATTTTTCTTGCATCGTTATAAATACCGTCATCAATTCGTATTGCTATACCCAAAATATCCACCTACAAAAGTTTGTTTAAAAATCTTTTGTAGTATTGCATCATTTTTGTAGCATCTCAAGAGCATCGGTCAAAATGGCCTAAAACCCCTACAACCCCCGCAACTTCTCCAGGTATTTCTGCTCATCCGGATTGGTTTGATATTTTTGAGACAGCCATAAAATTTCAGCCAGCTGATCCATCATTAAATGCTGAATCTCATGCGGGTCTTGATGGGAATATTTAATTAATAAATTTTGATAAATCTCTTTAATCCCAGCGGGGCGATTAGTTAACACTTGCTCTTGTAAGCCCATATGCAATCCCAAATGTAAAAACGGATTAATTTCACCTAATTCCACTGAAAAATCTTTTTCTAGAATTTTTATATCTTCCAGATCTTTTAAATACTCAGGATGGGCTAATAAAATTTCGGCCACTTGGGATTCTAAGGGGCTTAAAATATTTTTATTTTTAATTTTCTCCAGGGTTTCTAAGTAAAAATTTCTGAGCGATTCGCGTTGGTGCGTGAACATGTTATTTTTCCCCTAAATTCTTATTTTCAAACTCACAATATTGTCGAAGCTCGCAAACTCCACACAGGGGCTTAGCCGCTTTGCAAATATATCGCCCATGCAAGACCAGCCAGTGATGCGCATGATCTAAAAATTCTTCAGGGATATTTTTTAATAAGTTTTTTTCGACTTCTAGAACATCTTTTCCAGGGGCCAGATTTAATCGATTAGCCACTCGAAAAATATGCGTATCAACGGCAATAGTCTGCTCACCAAAGGCAATATTCAAAATTACATTAGCGGTCTTTCGGCCCACACCTGGTAAAGACTCTAAGCCTTCTCGCGTACTGGGAATTTTGCCCTGATATTGGGAGATTAAAATCTCAGACGTTTTGATTAAATTTTTAGTTTTGGTCTTGTAATAATTTAAGCTTTTTAAAAATTCTAATAATTTAATTTCCCCTAAATTTAAAATTTGCTGGGGTGTATTAGCGACTGCAAATAATTTTTCAGTGGCTTTATTCACGCCCTTGTCCGTCGCCTGAGCTGAGAGCATCACAGAAACTAATAATTCGAAATTATTTTTATAAATTAATTCGGTTTGGGGCGTGGGATTAGATTTTTTAAAAATCTTAAAAATTTGGGAGATATTTTCTGGAGTCATTTTATTTATTTTTTATTTTTTATTTTTTAATTCAGCTGCTCGTTTTAAAGCCTCTTGAATAAAGTTTTGTTTCGATTCCAAGCTCTCTTGGGGATTAACCTCTTGGGCTTTATATAAAGCATGTTTTCGTTTTTTCTGATCTTCGCGTTTTTTCAATCTGATTTCTCGGCTGTTTAATCTTTGTTTGGCCTCTTGGGCTTTTTGATAAAAATCCTGGTCTGACAAAAGCGGTAATTGGGTCTCAGCTTCGACCATATCAATACAATCAACCGGGCAGGGCGCCACGCATAAGCCACAGCCGGTGCATAAATCTGGAAGCACCGTGTGCATGAGCTTTCCAGAGCCGATAATCGCATCGACGGGACAGGCCTGAATGCATTTGGTACAGCCAATGCAGTCTTCTTCTCGAATATAAGCGGCGAGGGTCGGGTTAGTTTCTGGATCTTGGGCTATCCCATTATTTGGATTTAAATCTAAAACTTTTCGACCTAGTAATTTAGAGAGCTTTTCTATAACTCTCGCGCCACCTGGAGGACATTGATTATGCGGGGCGCCTTGAGCAATCGCCTCGGCATAGGGCAAGCAGCCTTGATACCCACAGAGCGTGCATTGGGTTTGAGGCAGGAGGGCGTTGATTTCTTGAGCGTTCATAGTGGTTTGAGATCTTGGCTAATTTTAAACCGGCGGATTATGCGGAACTCACGTGCATAAAAAAAGCGCCAGGGGGCGCTTTATTTATTTTTAACTCAGAGTATTAACCTCTAAGAACGACACCAGAAAGCTCTGGTTCTGAAAGGGCTTTATCTATAGCTTCTTTCTCTGTTCTAAAGACACAGATCGTATCTCCTTTTGAAAGCGGGAATTTAAAAGATTCTGCAGCAGAATAAATCACCCTTGCACCAGCAGCCTTTTGTACATGTACAAAATAATCAGTCGATGGAATTGCTACATCGTAAACTGTCCCAGCTGCCTTGAACTGCATTAATGTATAGCCTCGAGCAGACATATTAAGACCTGTAGAATCTCCGGAGGTCATGTAATCCATCATGCGTTTACGACCACTCATTTTAAATCTCCTTGTTATTAAAAAATTAATTTCAAATCGCCTAGCCATTATTAATCTCAAGGATTAAATGCTTATTAAATTCTCCAATTTCATCTCAGACCCGCTTTGACTAAGATGCGCGCTTATTTTTTAGGAACTGACTGATGAATGTAATAAGCCCCTCTGAAGACGAAATTATTTTTACGGTCTCAGATTTAAATTTAAATATTAAAAATTACCTGGAATCTAATTACTCAAATATTTGGATCTCTGGTGAGATTTCTAATTTTTCTAGCCCTAGTTCGGGTCATTTTTACTTTGTTTTAAAAGATCATAAAGCCCAGATGCGTTGTGCGTTTTTTAAGCAAAAGCAAAAATTTTTAAATATAAAACCCTTTGATGGCATGCAGGTTTTAATTCGTGGGACGCTCAGTTTATATCCCGAGCGGGGTGAGTATCAGCTGATTGTGGACCAGCTGGTCTTGCAGGGCGAAGGGGCTTTGAAAAAGCAATTTGAGCTATTAAAGAAAAAGTTAGAAGCCCAGGGTTATTTTGATGTAAACAATAAAAAACCCATTCCAAAAGCGATTAAAACTTTAGGGATTATTACCTCTGGAACAGGCGCTGCGCTGCAAGATGTTCTGTCTGTTTTAAAACGCCGCTGGCCCTTAATGAATATTTTGGTTTATGACGCTCAGGTTCAGGGGGAGCAAGCCCCAGGGCAATTGATTAAAGCTATTACTCAGGCCAATCAAGATCAGCTTTGTGAGTGCTTGTTATTAACCAGAGGTGGCGGGTCGCTAGAAGATCTCTGGGCTTTTAACGACGAAAATTTAGCGATGGCGATTTTTAATTCGAACTTGCCCATTGTTTCAGCGGTTGGTCATGAGATTGATTTTTCAATCAGCGATTATGTGGCTGATTTAAGAGCTGCAACGCCTTCAGCGGCTGCTGAGTTATTAAGTCCGGATGGGGAATATTTTATAAAAAATATGAGATTAAAAGTTGCCCAAATTAGCCAATTATTAAACTCAAAAATGAATTTATTAAAACAAGAATTGGCGCAGCTTAACCAGCGCTGTCAGGGGCCGCTGAATCAGATTCATTTTTTTAAATCTCAAAATCATTATTTAACGCAGCGCTTAGATTTTTTAATGCAGAGTTATTTAAAACTATTAAAAAATAAGCAGGTCCAGCTGAATTTAAAATTAAAAAATCAGGATCCCAAAAATATTTTATTAGCCCAGCAAGAAAAGCTTAAAAATTTAAATAAAAATCTCGAAGCAGGGTTAAATAAAAATTTAATGTTTAAAAAAAATCAATTTCAAAATTTATTAACTTCTTTGGATCACTTAAGCCCACTGACTATTTTAAAACGCGGCTATGCCATTGCGCAGGATGAGAATCGGCATGTCTTGAATCAAGCCCTTCCTGAGCTGATTGATCAGAAGATCAGGGTGCAATTATCCCAAGGGGTTTTGGTTTGTGAGGTGGTGGGGGTGGAGTGAGAATATTTTTAAAAACATAAGTTTATTTTGAATTTCAAATACGTAGCATATATGCTACGTTTTAACTTCAATGGATTTTATGGATGGAACTGCTGGTTTATGAAACAGAGAAAGGGAAAATGCCTTATCAGATTTGGCTTAATAAACTGAAAGACAGGGCGGCGAGGGCGTTTATTAATACGCGTCTTGATCGGGTAGGGTTTGGTATTTTGGGAGATCATGAGTATTTAGATCAGGGTGTTTGGGAATTGAAATTACATTTTGGGCCGGGGTACCGCGTGTATTTTTCAAAATTAAAACAAGAAACTCTGATGCTTTTACTACTAGGAGGTCTCAAGAAAACCCAGAAACGGGATATTAAAAAATCGATCGAATTATTAAACGATTTTAAAGAGAGGTATGTCTTATGACTAAAACAATTAAAAAAAATGTCTCTGATCTTCCTAAAAGGAATGATTTACTGATTATTTCATTGCAAAACAAAAAAGAGGCTCAGGCTTATTTGCAGGCCTCTTTAGACGCTTATCAAGAAGATAATAATAAAGAAGTGTTGTTATTAGCACTCAGAAATTTAGCTCAGGCTCAGGGTGGTATGACTTTGGTGGCGCAAAAGGCCAATTTGAACCGGGAGGCCTTGTATCGGACGCTTTCACCTAGGGGTAATCCCACGCTCAATAATCTAGGCAGAATATTTAATGCGTTAGGGTTTCATTTAGTTGCAAAATTAAGCTGAACACTCCTTGTTAAAAATCCCTCTCCCTCTTGGATTAATCCCCCCCTATGCTAGCCTCTCGCCCCTTTTATTTTGCTAGATCCAGAGCGTGTGTGTGGTTTTTAAATTATTGAAATTAATTTCAGGTTTTTTAATAGCTATTTTTTTATGTTTAATTTTTATTTTAATAATAATTTTAGTCAGCTATCAAACCGGACTTTTAGAATCTGGGATTAAGAGTTTTTATAAAAATCACTTGTCTTATAGGTCTATTCATACCAGCTGGTATCAGTTTTGCCCGGTAATAAAAATTAATAATCTCCAGCTGATTCCCACTCAAACTAACTCAAAAAATAATTCTCAAGACGCTTTTAAAATTCAGCAGGCCACTATTCAAATCAATCTTTTAAGATCTTTATGGCATTTCTCTCTGGTCACTAATCAGCTGAATTTTTCTGGGCTGGACGTGCATTTTCTCCCCATTATTTCCAGCGGTCAGGCTTTATGGGCCAATAGCAGTACTGATAAGACCTGGCGTTTAAAAGATTTTATTTACTGGGTGTCTTTGCAAAAAAATATGTCGCTGACCCAGGCCAATTTATATTTTCCTAAAGTCACTTATTCAAACTTAAATTTAACTTGGACCGCGCTTTCGAAAAATCATCAGGTCTATGGGCATGTTTTACATTGCCAGTTTAATTCTCCGGCTTCTTTTAGTTTTAATCTTGTCTGGACTAAGCATAAAGCTGGGGTAAAAATCAGTTGGCTCCAGGTTTTTAATCCTTACTATCGCTTATTAATTCATTCGGATTTTAATTTTAATGCGAGTCTAGAAGGCCAGAATCTTGAAAATTTATTCCTGCTATTTGGCCCTTTAAATTTAAAAATTTCCCAGGGGGATTTTAAATTATCGGGAGATTTATCTTCTGGGGTTTTAGAAAATTTAAATTTAAACGCAGTGATTCAAGATTTAAATTTTGAAAATTCAAACATTCAAAAATTTATTTTTAAGACTCAATATTTTTCCAAAAATAACTCTCCAGCCCAGCTGGTCTTGTCGGGCGTGACGATCGGGCCTAATGCTTTATTTTTAAAACCTTGGCCGCTCATGGATATTTCCAGTCAGTTTGACTGGAATTTAGAGGGGCTCTCTCAGCTAAAACCGGTGCTGAATATTCAAGATTTAAAAAATAATATTCACACTGATCATATGGATTTAAACACCCAGGGTGAGATTCAAAATATTCCTGTTTTAAAACAAGATTTTTTAAATTCCTGGAAAACTATTATTTTTAATCTTTCAGGTCATTTACAGGGTAAAAATCTAGAGCAGGTTTTGCCTAGTTATTTACCTAGTCATGGGATTTCTTCGAAACTTAAAGTTTGGCTCTTAACTAATATTATCAAAGCCCCTGAGGTGTCTTCCCAGTTTAAACTCCAGGGGGTTTTGAAAGATTTTCCTTTTGATCAGGTTTTGCATAATCAAGCTTCGCAATTTTGGATTAAAACAAGTGTCCAAGAAGCAGAGATTATTCCCTGGGAACACTGGCCTTTGATTCAAGCGATTCAGGGCAGCTTTACTTTTCATAATCAGTCTTTTTCTGCCGATATTCTTCAGGGGCAAAGCCTGGGTTTGATCTTAAAGCCTTCCAGTATTTCTATTCCTAATATTTTACCCAAAGTGCCGACTGATTTTTTAATTAATTTAAATATTCAGACACAAGATAATTTGGCTCGGGATTATTTATTAAAAACGCCTTTAATTAATCAAATTGCTGTTTTAAATTACTTGTCTTTCACCGGCCCGTATTTCATTCAGGCCTCGCTGACTTTTCCTTTAGAAAAACCAGAGTCGGTGAGTAATCAATATCAAGAACAAATTACTTTTTTAAATAACCAACTCCAGGTCTTAGATCTTAATTCCCCTAATTCCCCTAATTCTTCCATTATTAAAAATCTTTCAGGCTTGGTCAGTATTCATAATCAGGCTGTTTATAAAGCCAATTTGTCCGGTGTATTTAATAATCAAACACTGACTGTGGATATTAATAAAATCAGTCAAAAAACTCAGGCCTCGCTTCAATTAGGGTCCTCTAGCCATCCGGCCATAAAAATAACAGGAGAGGGGGCTTGGACTGGCGATAATATTTATATAAAAGCCCATAGCGAAGGCGAAAATTACGAGCAGTTTTTAAATTTATTAAATATTCCGAGTTTTTTAACCCAGACCCAAGGAATCGTTGATCTTAATTTGATCTGGAATAGCGAAAAAAATAGCCAAGAAAACAGCGGGCTTATGCCGGATGTTCATACTTTAAGCGGATCGGTGAAATTTGATTTGAAAAACGGGGCTTTAAAAAACGTCAATCCAGGGGTGTCTAGATTATTAGGCTTGTTTAGCCTGGAGGCTTTATCACGTCGTTTGAGTTTTAATTTTAAAGACATGACTGAAAAAGGCTTGGCGTTTAATAGTTTAAAGGGCGAATATTTTATTTCTCAGGGGGTCGCTAAGACCAATAATGTATCGATGCAGGGGCCCGCTTTAAATTTATTGCTCAAGGGGCTGATTAATATTCCTAGTCAAACCATGGACCAAACAGTTTTGGTCTCTCCTGAATTGAACTCCAGCATTGCTCTAGTCGCGGGTATTTTGGGCGGGCCGATTATTGGCATTGCAGCCTGGGTTGCGGACCATATTTTAAGTGACACTTTGTTTAAAAATACGGGGATTCTTTACCATTTGTATGGCTCTTGGGATCACCCAGAATTTAAAATTATTGAAGATCAAAAAAATAATAAATAATAAAAAATAACCCTCGCCTTGCCTTGGGCGAAATAGATCTTTTACAATTGCGCCCTTTTTTATTAATAGGAACCCCATGAGCGATTTATTCCAAGAAGTTAAAAATGCTTTATTAGAACCTCAGGGTTTGACTTTAAATTCTATTGAATTGGTTTTGGGGGGCTTGTTAAAACCCCGTATTGATTTCGCAGATTTTTATTTTCAGCATGAAATTAGCGAGTCTTGGTCTCTGGAAGGCGGCTTAGTAAAATCCGGCAGCTTTAGCCTGGATCAAGGGGTTGGGGTTCGGGTTATTGAAGGTGAAAAGACCGGCTTTGCTTATGCAGACTCTTTAGATTTAGAGGCTTTAAAATTAGCGTCAAAAGCGGCTTCTGGTATTTCTGGATTAAATTTAAATAATAAAAAAATTAAAAATAATTTTAAAATTAAAAATAATTTAAATAACTCAAAGTTTTTCCATCAGCTATATCAGCCAGGCAATCCATTAAATAGCCTGGAATCAGAGCAGAAAGTGGATTTATTAAAACAAATAGACAGCTATGCGCGCAAAAAAGACCCGCGTATTAAAGAAGTCATGGCGTCTTTGTTAGGTAGTTATGAAACTATTTTAATTATGGGAACCGATGGAACTTTGGCTTATGACATTCGGCCTTTGGTGAGATTAAATATTACCGTTGTTGCAGAATCTAATGGCTTGAGAGAGCAAGGCTTTGCAGGCGCGGGTGGGCGAAGAAATTACCAGATGTTTTTAGATAATAATTTAAAAAATAATGTAAATAATTACTGGCAAAACTTAGTCGATGAAGCCTGTGAAGTTGCTTTAACTAATCTTTCAGCGATTGAAGCCCCTGCAGGGGAAATGGATGTGGTTTTAGGTTCAGGCTGGCCAGGTGTTTTATTACACGAAGCTTTTGGGCATGGTTTAGAGGGCGATTTTAATCGGAAAGAGACTTCGACTTTTCATAATCTCATGGGTCAAAAAGTCGCGTCAGATTTGTGCACCATTGTCGACGATGGAACTTTGCCCAACCTTCGGGGTTCTCTAGCCATGGATGACGAGGGAACGCCAACTCAGTGCACTGTGTTGGTTGAGAAGGGCGTGCTAAAAAATTACATGCAGGATAAGCACAATGCGAGCTTGATGGGTGGTAAATCTACGGGGAATGGCCGTCGGGAGTCTTATGCGCATTTAGTGATGCCACGCATGACTAATACTTATTTATTACCTGGAGAGCACACGCCAGAAGAGATTATTGGGTCGGTAAAAAATGGCTTATATGCCAAGAATTTTTCAGGCGGGGCCGTGGATATTACCTCTGGGAAATTTGTCTTCGTGGCTAATGAAGCTTTTTTAATTCAAAACGGAAAAATTACCCACCCTGTTAAAGGCGCGACTTTAATCGGCGATGGGCCTTCGGCTTTATTAAAAGTGTCCATGCTAGGCAATGATTTAAAGCTAGATCCAGGCATTGGTATCTGTGGCAAAGACGGTCAGTCAGTTCCAGTGGGTGTGGGTCAACCGACTTTAAGAATTAACGGCTTAACCGTCGGTGGGACAGGCGCTTTGGAAGAAGAGTCTGAGTAGTTTTCCCCCTTGCGGGTGTCAGGAAATCAAACAAAGAGTTAAATAAAAATATTTAAATAGGAGAGGCCATGTCAGGAGGTCCAGATTTTTTACCAGATTCTTTCCCAGAATTAGCACCCACACCCGGGACATTTCAATTAGGTATTTTTAATTCTGAGAGGCTTTTAGAATTTATTAGGGCTCTCCCAGTGAGCCCAAAAGAAAATGCTGTTTTAGTTATTAAGCCTCGTTTTAATCTTGAGCCAAGAAATTATTTTTGGTGGGTAGCGTTTAATCATCCTCATGCTCGTGTGAAGCCCCATAAGACAAGCAGTTCTGTAATTAGTGATCTAGCTGGAAGGTACCGGGACTCAGGATCTTTTGGAATCGTCTATAGCTCTAAAACAAAGCCTGGTGAAGCGGTGAGAAAGGTCTTAAAACTAGACGACCAGTATTCTACAGAAGAGCTGCTGGATTCATGGATAAATGCGGCTCAAGAATTCATGACTTTCTGCAAAATTTACCCGCACAAAGAATTTCAAAAACTGCGTTTAGAAGTCGTATCTGATTTTGAGGGTGAGCAGTTTAGAACAGAGCTTTGTTCAGTCCGCATGACTTTGGAAGATTTAGGGCCTCAAAATTTATATCAATATGCGCGTTCTCATGGATCTCTTTGTTACTCTCCTAATTTTTTTGAAAAATTTGCTTTTTTCTATTCTATTTTGGGAGATGTCTTAATCCAGCTGGCGGATTTGCAATCTCCTGAAAAACCCGAGTTAGAGCGACTGGTGCATTTAGATGTTAAACCTAAAAATATAGTGATTAGCTCTCCCGGTGGCGCTTCTAGCTTACCTAGTTTACCTCGGGCTCGTTTAATTGATTTTGGCGCTGCGTTACCCCGATCTCTTTGTGCAGAAGATAAGACCTTCAGATCTACTTACCCTGATATTCGATCGAAGTTTTTTAAAACGCCTGATCATGAGCATGTTGATGCCTGGTCTTTGGGCGTGACTCCCTTGAATTATCTGGTGGGCCTTGATTATAAGAAAATTTTTTTGGACTGGATCACGCAATTTTTTAAAACACCAATGTCTTGGACTCATGAAGAGTTGGAGGCTGAATGTGAATCACTGGAAGCTGAATTTAAATCACAACGTGAAGAATGCAGAACGCTTATCCTGGGGAGTTTAGAGTTACATACAGAGCCTTTATTAAAAACTCATTGGGCGGCGGCGATTGAAGTTATTTTATGGCTCGTTGAAATTGAAAGACAGAAGCGCTTACCCGCAGAATTATTTGAATCCATGGGCCGTTATTTAAAAAGTTTTTCAGCAGCGATGTGGTCTCAAAGAGAAAAAATAACTACAGGGGCTGCTTTAGACTCAGCCGTGTTTGATTTGGAAATACCTCAGGCATTAATTAATCGATTAGCGCGTCTTTATCCTGAAGATTTGTGGTCTCCAGAAAACCCACAGGGTTATTTAAAATTTTCAATGGCCGCTTTTACGCCAAGTGCTGGAGGCGCGGGAGCTGGAGCTGGCGTTGTTAATCCAAAGAATGAGGGCTTGTATTGTTTTGATTCTTTTTCAGAATTTTTGAGATTTTTTTCTGATTTAAATATTAATCATGTAAAAACAAGTTATCCCTATGCTTTTGTTATAAAACAAGATCCCGAAGGAAAAATTTCTCTGAATTGTAAAAAAATGATTACGAAGCCTGGAATGGATTCAGTCACTGAAAGTCGTTATAGAGCAAATAGAGACACTTTTTCACAGGGAAGTTATGGCGTGGTGATTCCCTCGAAGAAACATCCTGGGACTCATGTCAAAAAAATCATGTTTATTTCGCCACAAGAAGCAAAGTCTGGCCGTTTATTAATGGAGGCTCTGAAAGAATTTCGGGTTTTTTCCCTCATGAATCCGGGGGCTTCACAGCGTTTATATTTAGAGGTCAATGATCGGCATTATTCAGGAATGCGTAGAAAGGCCAGTACTGAGCAAATAATTAATATACGTTTTACTTTTCCTCACCTGGGTCATGGAGATTTAGATCATTTTCTCAGTCGAGCTTATGACAAGGAAGTGCCAGATCGTCTTGGGTTTCCTGCGGATTTTCCTAAAAAAAATAGCTTTAAATATAAGATGATTTGCTTGAGCTTTATAGGAAAAATTTTAGGGCAGTTAGGAAATTTATGGCAAGAAGAAAAATGGGCGCATTTGGATGTCAAGCCAGGCAATATTTGCGTTCAATATTTACCTGAGAAAGATCGTTTTGAGGTGTCTTTAATAGATGCGGGCGCGGCTCTTTGTGCAGATGCTCGCTTTCCAATGTTTCAATTTGAAAATTTTACGAAAGTGCGGCGCACAACGTATGAGGACATTGAGACGCTTTTTTATAAAAAACCTTATACACACAGCCCTGCGAAAGATGCTTTTTCTTTGGGGGTGGTCCTGATGGATCTTTTTGCAAATATTGATAATGTTAATTATTTGTATGATTACATTTATTATTTTTACCCCCCTGAGGGCGATGATCGAATTTTTTCATGTTTTAGTCCAGACGGAGATACGACCCAGGCTCCCCCTAGCCTCCTTGAGTTAAAAACTTTTTGGCAAGAAAACTTGAGAGAGACTAGCGCTGAATTTTTGAAAGAAGCTTTAAGTGAGTCTGCTTTAAGTGAGTCTGCTTTAAGTGAGCGTGGAAGTTCCCCAATTTTTGATTTAATCCGCCTGCATATGACCGCCTGCTCTAAGCTTTTTTTCAGATTAGGGCATGCCGATCCAGAGCACAGAATGAGGCCAGAAGACTATGCATCTGTCAGTGTGTATTTAACTCAATTGACCGAAGCTTTTTTAAGTGAGACTGAACTTTTAGTGCTTGAAAGGCTCCTTATTCCAGAAATTTTAAAAGCCGATTTGCCCTGTGATTTAGACACTCATGTGCACTCTGATCCAAGGTCTGGAGCGCCTGCTGGAGCTGGAGCTGCGGCGGGCCTTGCTACTGTTTTCCTCCATCGGCCTGCAGTGCTACAGACAGTTCAAGAAGAAGCTTCAGATCCAGACTCAGACTCAGATCCAGACTCAGGAGAAGAATGGGAATTAGGGGCTTA
>CAMCUU010000034.1 GCA_945879065.1 Francisella tularensis subsp. holarctica | reverse complement strand
GAAAAACGGGAAGTCATAATTAATTATTGAAATTCGCGATCTAAATTGAAACTTTTCGCATAAAAATTCAAAAAAATGAGCATTTTTTGCCTCTATAAATTTTTTTGTTTTTATCGCGCTAAATTTCTGCAGTTTTCAACGGGGCCTGAGGAAGCAAGGCCTGGACAATTTCAAGATGTCCCTTTTGAGCGGCAAGCATTAAAGCGGTCCATCCCCTGGGATCTGCTTTATGGATATCAGCACCAGCATCCATGAGTGTTTTGACAATCTGAGTATGTCCATTTTGAGCCGCTTTTATTAAAGCAGTCGATCCATCAGACATTGCTTGATTAGCATCAGCACCAGCACGGATAAGAGCTGCGACAATTTCAAGATGTCCATTTTCAGCAGCAAACATTAAAGCGGTCTGTCCATTAGACATTGATTGATTAACACCAGTACGAGCATGAGCATGAGCAGCAATAAGAGCTGCGACAATTTCAAGATGTCCATTTTTAGCAGCAAACATTAAAGCGGTCCGTCTACCATATATTGGGAGATCAAAAGCATTAGTATCAGCACCAGCCTCCAGTAGGGGCGATACGGTCCCAGCCTGTCCATGTATAGCAGCAGACATTAAAGAACTTAATCCATTTTTATCTGCCTTATTAACACTGGCGCCAGCAGCAATAAGAGCCTGGACAGTCTTAATATTTCCATTGCGGCAAGCTTGATGTAAAAGGCTCTCCCCTGAATCCTTTTGTATAAAATCCACGTCTTTTGCAGTCCAAAACACCCCTGACTGTTCAATTAGAGCCTCTAACTCAGAAGCTTCTGCATTCCCCATTGCAGCGGCATTGACATAAGTGGTTCCATTTTCGCCATCAAAGAAAAGACCAGATCTTATTTTTTCAGCGAATAAAGTAAGACCTGCTTCTTCAGTATTAAAAACATGAAGCTGCTGATTGGCGTCAAAAAAATGCCACTGATGACTCTCTGGGTGATAATTTATGGAAATAGCATGACCATTAAAATCGAGCAGTACTGAAATAGGCTTCTTAGGATCTGTATCCGATTTTTCTTGTATAACGCTCAACCATGAAACAATGTCGGTGGCAGTATTAAATTTCATAAGATGTTGTTTAGAAATATTGGCCTCAACGCCCTTTGGTGCAAACAGCATTAAGAACTCTTTGTTAAGCGCCTTATATTGAGATGTTTGATACTGCGGCATAACTTTTTCAAATTTTGCCGGACTTTGAAGCAAGGCCAAATTAGTGATCCAGAGTTTTAATTCAAAGAGTTCTTTTTCTTCCAGGCTTATTGAGCCTTTTCCTTCAGGTTCCCTTATCCCCCTGTCGAAGGCTTCTTGATAATTTTGGACCCTAGGGAAAAGTGTGGTGTTTTGAATAATGCCTTGAATTTTTGCCTCAGCCGCTTTGATCTTTCTAAGCAAATTTTTGGTTGGTTGCTTGAACAAATCCAATCTTCTTAAAAAACTAGTCAGGCGGGCATCTGGGGCCAAACCTGCCATGGCAGAGACCAAGGCAAACCCCTGACACATCCCTGGTTCATGGACGGTAAGGCCAAGTGCTTTTCCAAGCTGGATGATGGGTTGCTGATAAGACCGAGGCAAAGACCTGATATCAGGAGGCGTGCCCAAAGGGGGTTCACGATCTGAGATTCCAGCTCCAGCTCCGCTCATGACCATGCTCCAAATGTGATTGTTTGGATAATTTTATGTTGTTTATTGTTAATAAAATATTTATTAGGTTTCTGCTGTCTCCAGCCAGACACTTTTGTTAGCCTTTGCGGTTTTGAAGTTTTGGCTTATTGGCAGTAACACGTATGAAAAAAATTGGCTTATTTCCAGGAACGTTTGACCCCATGACGCTGGGGCATTTGGATATTATTAAAAGATCTTTAGGTTTATTCGATGAGCTTATTATTGGCGTGGTCGAATCGAAGACCCATAAAAAAAGCTCCAGTAAAAATATTGGCTTAAGCTCAGAATTTAGGGTTGAGCTGATTTCTAGTTTGATTAAACAAGAGGGCCTAGAAAGTAAAATAAAAATCAAAGTATTTTCTGGTTTATTAATTAATTTCGCTCAAGAACAAAAAGTAAATTATTTAGTTCGAGGTTTAAGATCAAATTTAGATTTTGAATATGAAAAATTATTAGAGGGTGTGAATAAAAATTTAGCCTTTGGATTAAATTTAAATCTAGAAACTATTTTTTTAATGACGGATTCTAAGCTGGCTCATATTAGTTCCAGCTTGGTTCGTGAAGTTGCTAGATTAGACGGCGATATCTCTAGTTTTATGCCAAAGATGCCAGAGAAATTATTACAAGAATTAATTGAAAATTTAAAAATTTAAAAATTATAAAAAATAAATTTAAACAGGAGTGTTTCATGGCTCTGAAAATTACTGACGCTTGTATTAATTGCGATGTCTGTGAGCCGGAGTGTCCCAATGGGGCGATTACTCAGGGCATAGATATTTATGAAATTAATCCAGATTTATGTACAGAATGTGTGGGGCATTATGAGAATTCCCAGTGCACCGAAGTCTGTCCGGTCGAATGTATTATTGAAAATGAAAATTTTAAAGAAACCCATGAAGAGAAAATGGCGAAATTTATTAAATTAAATTTAAGAAAATAAGATATTAAAAATATGAATGATTTAAAAAATTTAAAAAATATAAAATTAGATTTAATTATTATTGGCGCTGGAATCATGGGGCTCTGGTTATTAAATAAATTAAGCCAGCTGGGTTACCAAGTCGCACTATTAGAAAATAAATCTATCGGCGGTGTGCAAACTATGGCGTCCCAGGGCATTATTCACGGGGGCACGAAATATGCGTTGACGGGCCATCTTTCTGACGCAGCCGCTGGGATTTCTCAGATGACGAATGTCTGGGCCGAGTGTGTAAAAGGGACTGGAGAGATTGATTTAAGCCAGGTTAAAATTTTATCTAATAAACATTATTTATGGACGCGTGGATTATTCACAGCGGGGTTAAAAAGTTTTATTTCGTCGAAGTTATTAGCCAGTGATTCACAAGTTTTAAAATTTAAAGATTACCCAGAGGTTTTTAAAAATAAATTATTTTCTGGAAGTTTATGTGAGTGCGAAGAAACTGTTTTTGATGTGCCGTCTTTGATTAAAATTTTGTCTGAAAAATATAGAAATAATATTTTATGGGCTGAAGATGAGCGTACTCAATATCTTTGGTCTGAGAATAAAAAAAATTTAGAAGGCATAAAAATAAATAATATTAAATTACAAGCGAGCCAATATATTTTTACGGCTGGAGAAGGGACTGAAGATTTATTAAAAAATTTAGAAAGCCCAGAAAATTTAGAAAAAATTAAAATGCAAAAACGGCCCTTGCATATGGTCTATTTAAAATCTGAAAAAATCTTGCCAGAAATTTATGCGCATTGTGTGGACGCTGGAACGAAACCCCGAATAACTATTACCACCCATTATGCTGATGATGGAAAAATGGTTTGGTATTTAGGTGGGGAGTTGGCTGAGAGTGGTGTGAATAAAAATCAAAAAGAGCAAATAGATTTTGCAAAATTAGAATTAGAAAAATTACTGCCCTGGGTTGATTTATCTTGCGCTGAATTTTCAAGTTTTTATATTAATAGAGCGGAAGTCTGGAGTGAAAATAAGGCAAGACCCGACGGGCCTTTTGTGAAAAAAATCAATAATTTTCAAATAGTTTGGCCGACTAAATTAACTTTTGCCCCCCAGGCTGCAAATCTAGTGCTGGAGAATTTGGAGAAACCACAGGGCTTAGCTATTTCTGATTTTTCAGGCATAAAAAAAGCGCCACTTTTGGCGGCGCTTTGGAATGAATAAACAGCTACGTTATTTTTTAACGATGATCGCAATAGCTGGTTTAGCAACAGTTTTAGCAGCAGGTTTAGCTGCTGCTTTTTTCACTGCTGGTTTTTTAGCAACGACTGCTTTTTTAACCGCTGGTTTTTTAGCAGCGACTGCTTTTTTAACCGCTGGTTTTTTAGCAACGACTGCTTTTTTCACTGCTGATTTTACTGCTGGTTTTTTAGCAGCGACTGCTTTTTTAGCCACTGGTTTTTTAGCAGCGACTGCTTTTTTCACCACTGGTTTTTTGGCAGCAACGGCTTTTTTAGCCACTGGTTTTTTAGCAACGATTTTTTTCACAACAGCTTTTGAGGTTGTTGCTTTTTTCACGGTCGCTTTCTTTGCAACCGTCTTGGTTGCTTTCTTCACAGTTGCGTTCATTTTTTCTATCTCCTACAGGTTATGAACATAACGCGGGGGAGAGCTTAGCAGATAATTTTTATCACGCTTTGTTTTGGATTTTTATGAAGATATAGGGGAATAACAGAATGTTTTATCGTCATCTTGGATCGACAGATTTAAAGGTTTCTATCTTGGGTTTAGGGCTCGTAAAAATAGGAAGAAATACAAATATAAAATATCCGAAACCCTTTGAGCTGCCTAGTGATTTAGAGATTGTGGACTTGCTTTGTGAAGCTCAAAAATTAGGTGTTAATTTTTTAGACACAGCGCCTGCTTATGGAAGTAGTGAAGAGCGCTTAGGAAAAATTTTGGCAGAAAAATTTAAAAGATCAGACTGGATTATTAGTACAAAAGTGGGTGAAGAATTTGAAAATAATATCTCTAGTTTTAATTTTTCATCCGGGCATATTAATAAAAGCGTTGATCGATCTTTAAGAAGATTACGAACAGATTATTTAGATATTTTATTAGTGCATTCGGATGGGCAAGATCTAAAAATTATTGAGCAGGACGAAGTATTTATCACCCTAGAAAAATTAAAAACTGCGGGAAAAATTAGAGCCTTTGGCATGTCCACGAAAACTATCGAGGGTGCAAAATCAGCTATTGATCACAGTGATCTGGTGATGCTGACTTATAACTTACAAGAGCCTGCTGAGGGCGTCATGATTGACTACGCCCAGCAAAATAATAAAGGGGTCTTAATTAAAAAAGGCCTGCAAAGTGGGCATCTGAATAATCTAGATCAGGCTATTCAATTTATTTTTGAAAAACCTGGCGTGACTAGTTTGATCACGGGGACGATTAATTTAAAACATCTGAAAGAAAATGCGCGCCTTGTTGAGGCTGTTGGCGCTGAATAAACTCGCCTGCTTTGTTTCGGGCGAATACAAGATTCGCCCCTACACCTTATATTTTGATTGCTTCTTGAAAGGGGAAAGATTTTGCGTCTCGATCGATCATTGTTATTTGCGATGTTTGCTTTGCTTGGGATGGGGCTGGTTTTTGTGGCTTCTGCCTCTATGCCTTTGGCCCTGCATCAGGGACATTCAGGATTTTATTATTTTGATAAGCAGTTAGCTTTTGCTTTTTTAGGCTTAATAACGGTGGGGATAGTTTTATTCATTCCGACGGAACTCTATGCCCAGAATCGTTGGATATGGTTAGGCCTCGGGGGGTTTTTATTATTATTAGTCTTGGTTCCAGGGATTGGTTCAACGGTCAATGGCTCTCGTCGCTGGATTCACTTTGGACCGATTGCCCTGCAGGTCTCTGAAATCGTGAAGCTCTGTGTGGTCATGTATATAGCAGGCTACCTAGTCGAGCATGCGGTTTCAGTGAGGGAGACCGTGATTGGGGTTTTAAAACCCTTAGGGCTTTTATTAATTTTTGGGGTTTTATTATTATTAGAACCCGATTTTGGGGCGACCGTTGTCGTCTTTGCAACCACGCTGGGCATGATGTTTATGGCCCGAATTCAAATACGTTGGTTTGCTTTATTAATTTTAGGGGCCGTGATTGCCTCTGGTTTTTTAGTTTTTTTATCGCCTTATAGGCTTGCCAGATTAACGGGCTTTTTACATCCCTGGATGAACCAATATGACACGGGCTATCAGTTGACTCAGTCTTTAATTGCTTTTGGTCGCGGTGGATTTTTTGGAGTGGGCTTAGGCGAGAGCTTGCAAAAATGGTTTTATCTTCCAGAAGCGCATACTGATTTTATTTTGGCCATTTTGGGTGAAGAGCTGGGCCTATTAGGCGGGATTTTTATTTTGGGTTTATACATGGTCTTGATCTGGAGGGGTTTGCAAATCGCGCGCGCTGCCCATTTAAAAGACAAGCTCTATGACGCCTATTTAGCCTATGGAATTAGCTTTTGGATGGGCTTACAAATGGTGGTTAATTTTGGTGTGAACTTAGGCTTATTACCTACTAAGGGCCTGACTTTGCCCTTAATGAGCTATGGCGGATCTAGTTTATTAGTCGATTTAGCCGCTTTAGGAATCTTATTGAGAATAGATTTACAAAATAAATGGGCTCAAAAACATGGATAATTATTTTAAAAATAAAATTAATAAAATTAATCATGTTGTCATCGCTGCAGGTGGGACGGGCGGGCATATTTACCCAGGTTTGGCCGTCGCTCAAGAGTTAATTCAGCGAGGTTATTCAGTCAGCTGGATGGGTAGTTATAGTGGCCTGGAAAAAAAAATTATTGGAGAAAATTTAAATAATTTAAACCTGGAGCTGGACTTATTAAATATTGCGGGAGTAAGAAAAAAAGGGATTTTAAGCTGGTTTTTTCTTCCATTTAAATTAAGCAGAGCGGTTTGGCAGGCTTATAAAATTTTAAAAAAAAGACGGGCCAATTTAGTCATTTCTTTTGGTGGTTTTGCCAGTGGTCCGGCGGGTATTGCGATTAAGTTATTAAATAAAAAATTATTTATCCATGAGCAAAATGCGGTCTTGGGTTTTACTAATTTTTATTTAGCAAAATTTGCTGACCAGATTTTTACAGCTTTTCCTATTGAGAAATTTCTGAGCTTAAAAAATTATTATTTAATTGGTAATCCTGTTAGAAACGAGATTTTAAATTTAAGAAATATAAAAAATATAAGAGATATAAAAAATTTTAAAATCTTAATTACAGGGGGTAGCCAAGGCTCTGAAGTTTTTAATACTTTAATTCCAGAAGCGCTCTCAAAAATTTCCAGCTCTATTTCTATTTCTATTCATCATCAGGCGGGTCCAAAAAGTATTGGGATTGCTGAGAAAAAATATCAAGAAAAAAAATTGGCAGGGATGAGCCATGAAGTTTATTTAACCCCCTATTTTTTAAATATTGCAGAAGAATATGCCTGGGCGGATTTAGTAATCTGTCGGGCGGGTGCTTTGACGGTGTATGAATTAGCGATTGCTGGAGTCCCCGCAATTTTTATTCCGCATCCTGGGGTTGTTGACGACCATCAGAGAAAAAATGCCGAGTGGTTAAGTTCGAGAAATATTAATTTATGTCTGGTTCAAAAAGACTTAAGTCCTGAAAAATTAGGGGCAGAAAAATTAGCCCAAGAGATTCAGAAATTAATCAATACCCCCGAGATTTTAAAACGCTGGCGCGAAGCGGCTTATTTAGAGACAGATAATAAAAAGGAGGCGGTGCGCCTCCTGGTTGATCATGTGGACCAGCTGAATTAGCTGAGTTAGCTGAGTTAGCTGAGTTAGCTGATATTTGCTGCTGCAGGTGCTGGGGTAATAGGGGCGGTTTTAGCAGTAGCAACATCTTTATTTTTAGTAGTTTCATGGCGATGAGCATGTGTTTTAGTCGCGCAATTTCCGCCATGTTCTTTTTTCTGTGCCATGGAGCAGCTGCTGGCGTGATGACGATGATGGGTCGCAGTGCTCGCCGTTTTTTTAGAGCCCGTGCTTGTTTTTTCAGTGCTGGCACTAGGAGAGGTTGATGTCGTTGCTGGCTTGGTAGCTGGAGCCATGGTTGACGTGGTGGCTGGAGCTGAAGTGGTTACTGGAGCTGGAGCTGAAGTCGTCACAGGTCCTGGGCTGGCCATGGAAGCATTCATGGGGGTGGGGGCAGCGCTGGAATCAATTGCAGTTGTATCGGCATAAGTAAAAGAAGAAAAAGCAGCGCAGGTAATTAAAGTCATAGAAAATAGTGAGCGGGAAAATAATGTTGTCATGATTAAAAATCTCCAAAAAATTAAAAATAAAACCAAAAAATACAGGGCCTAAAAAGCGGCGCAAGAATAGCAAGTTGGGCCTTATTTCCATAGATGGGCAGCGGGATTTAAGAATAATTTATTGTGCTTAAGTTCAGAGCGTGCTAGTGTACATGAAAAGTGTACGTGTGCGGATATTATTGGCTCTCAGAGGGGTTGTTTATGTCGAGTTATGGTTTTAATTCTAGCGCGATGAAGCAGGTGAATGTGACAGAATTTAGGTCTCATCTATTTGATTATCTAAATAATCTTTCAGATCAGCCTTTAGAGTTGGTATTAAGGGGGGAGGTTGTTGCACGATTATTGCCCCCCTCAGATTCACAAATCGAGGCTCGTGCGTTGTTGAAAGAGCTACGTAAAAGGGTGGCTTTATCTAAAGAACCTGATCTTGATAATTTATTGAAACCTTCAGATTGGAGTGTGGATTCAGATGACTCTATTGGATACTAATGTCTTGATTTTTGATGCTTTATATCCAGAAAAATTATCTAAAGCAGCTAAAAAAATACTTAATTCAGAGCTTGAATTTTCTTGTGCAGATATTTCTTTGCTAGAGCTTTCTATGTTGATTGCCAAGAAAAGAATTCCTGTTGATATCGAGCCTAAGAAATTTATTGAAGCTGTTTTGGCGTCAAGAAAAATCAAAGTATTACCAATCACGCCTGATATTGCTGTTCGGAGCCAATCTTTAGGGGTGAAACATAAAGATCCTGCAGATTTGTTGATTGCTGCTACCGCTATATGCCATGGTATTTGTGTTTTAAGTGCGGATGAGGTTTTCAAAAGCATCCCTGGCTTAAAGTGTATTTGGTGAATTTTCTTATTCATTAAAATGTTAAAATAAAACTGGAAACACTCATGAAAATAATTTCAGCAAATACTAATGGGATTCGTGCCGCGGCGGGTAAGGGCTTTTTTGATTGGATTTTAAAAGAAGACTTAGATGTTATTTGTATTCAAGAAACTAAGGCTCATGAATGGCAATTATCAGACCCTGTATTTAATCCAGAAAACTATTTTAGATATTTCAGTGAAGCCCAAAAAAAAGGCTATTCAGGGGTGGCGATTTATACCAAAAGAAAGCCAGATCGAGTGATTAAAACTTTGGGTTTTGATTTGGCGGATCTAGAGGGAAGATATATCCAGGCAGATTTTGATGATTTGAATTTGTCTATTTGTTCTCTTTATTTGCCCTCTGGATCTAGCAGTGAATTAAGGCAAGTAGAAAAAATAAAATTTATGGGAATTTACGAAAAAATTTTACAAGCCCAGAGAAACTCGGGCCGGTCTTTTATTATTTGTGGGGACTGGAATATTGTTCATAAAGAAATTGATATTAAAAATTTTAAATCTAATCAAAAAAGTTCTGGATGTTTGCCAGAAGAGCGCGCTTGGTTAGATAAATTATTAAACCCAGAAAAAGATAAAAAAGAACAATGGCTTGATGGTTTTAGAGTTTTAAATCAAGAAAAAGACCAATACACCTGGTGGTCGTCCAGAAGAAAAATCTGCTGGGATAATAATATCGGCTGGAGAATTGACTATCAGATGATTACGCCTGATCTGAAAAATAAAATTAAAAAAGTCGAGATTTATAAAGCCCAGAGATTTTCAGACCATGCGCCGGTTTTGATCGAGTATGAGTTGGAGGGTTTTTAATCCTCCGATCCCTCTTCCCAGCTCAAAGCCCCACCGGTTTGATATTCGGTGACTCTGGTCTCGAAAAAATTTTTCTCTTTCTTTAAATCGATGATTTCACTCATCCATGGAAAAGGGTTTTTAGCCCCTGGAAATAGCTCAGCTAAGCCCAGCTGAGCACAGCGTCTATTGGCAATAAAGTGCATATATTCTTCGAACATCTGGGCATTTAATCCCAATACGCCGCGTGGCATGGTGTCATGGGCGTAGCGCATTTCTAAGGCGACAGCCTCTTTGATCATCTGGGTAATTTCAGATTTGAAACTAGGGGTCCAGAGATGAGGATTTTCAGATTTTATTTGATTAATTAAGTCAATCCCAAAATTTAAATGCATCGACTCATCACGCAAAATATATTGAATCTGCTCAGCAGTCCCCATCATTTTATTTCGACGGCCGAAGCTTAAAACTTGAACAAAGCCGACATAGAAAAAAATACCTTCAAAGATGGCGTAGAAAGCAATCAGATCTTTTAAGAATCTTTGGTCATTTTCGGGCGTCCCCGTATGAAAATGATCTTGGGCTAAATCTTGAGTAAATTTTAAAGACCAGGCGGCTTTGTCATGAATAGAGGGTATTTCTCGGTACATATTAAATAATTCAGATTGCTCCAGGCCTAAAGATTCAATGATGTAAGTATAAGAGTGTGTGTGTACCGCTTCTTCGAAAGCCTGTCTTAGTAAATATTGGCGGCACTCTGGATTAGTAATATGTTTATAAATCGCCAGAACTAGATTATTAGCAACTAAAGAATCGGCCGTTGAAAAAAATCCCAGTGCTCTTTTTAAAATCATGCGCTCATCTGGAGATAAGCCGTTGGGGTCTTTCCAGGTGGCTAAATCCGCCGTCATATTAATTTCTTGAGGCATCCAATGATTCGCACAAGCGGCGACGTATTTTTGCCAGGCCCAGTCGTATTTTAAGGGAAATAATTGATTAAGATCAGACCGGCAATTGATAATTTTCTTATCATCGTTTTGCACTCGAGCTGCGCCCATTTGAATTTGTTCTAGGCCTGAGGCGCCATGAGCCAGAGGAGCTAGAGGAGCTGGAGAGAGATCTTGAGTTTGAGTTTCTGAAAGGGACATGAAAATTTTTTCCTATTTTTTAATTTTTTAATTTTTTTAAACCCCTCTCTGTCCCAACAGGCAAGCCTGTTGCTCCTGTCTCTCCCGCAAGGGGAGAGACGAAGTCAGAGAAAGAAGGAGAGAGAGGCGAGATCAAAAGAAGTTTTTAAGAAGTTTTTATTGGCAAGACTCACAGCTGGGATCCAAGATGGAACAAGCTTGCGGAGATTTAATTTCCGCGCCGTTCAAATTATCTTGATAGTCTTTACTGTCTTTTTGGCCTGTTTTTACTGAATTTAATTCTGATTTTTCATAAGTAGACTTTTCAGCAGAACTCGCGCCTAAGCTTCTTAAATAATAAGTGGTTTTTAATCCCGACAGCCAAGCGTCTTTGTAAACTTGGTCCAAGATTTTTCCAGACGGCTGGGCGATATATAAATTTAAAGACTGGGCCTGATCAATCCATTTTTGTCGTCTCGAAGCCGCTTGAATTAACCAAGCGGGATCTATTTCGAAAGCCGTTTTGAATAAGTTTTTAATATTTTCTGGAATCCGATCAATTTTATTTAAAGATCCATCGAAATATTTCAAATCATTGATCATGACTTCATCCCATAGGTCTTGATTTTTAAGTGCCTGGACTAAGTAGGGATTAATCACTGTGAATTCACCAGACATATTAGATTTGACATAAAGATTCTGATAAGTGGGTTCAATAGACTGGGAGACCCCGCAAATATTAGAAATAGTGGCAGTCGGGGCAATGGCCATCGTATTGGAGTTGCGCATGCCCAGTGTTCTGACTTTATTTCTGAGCTTATTCCAATCTAATTTTTGTGAAATATCTTGTTTTAAATAATTCCCCCGGGTTTTGGCCAATAAATTAATCGAATCAATGGGTAGAATTCCTTGGGACCAGAGAGAGCCTTCGAAGCTTTCGTAAACACCACGCTCTTTGGCTAAATCACAAGAGGCTTCAATGGTGTAATAGCTAATTTGTTCCATCGAGCTATCGGCAAATTCAACCGCTTGTTCAGAGTCATAGGGAATATTTTGAAGATATAAAGCATCTTGAAATCCCATAATGCCTAGTCCAATAGGGCGATGTTTTAGATTAGCTTTGCGGGCTTCTGGTACGGTGTAGTAATTAATATCTAAAACATTGTCGAGCATTCTCACGGCTGTTTTGACGGTTTGTTTTAATTTTTTAATATCTAAAACACCATTTTTAATATGGTTAGGTAAATTAATAGATCCAAGATTACAAACAGCGATTTCTTCTTTCGAAGTGTTAAGAGTAATTTCTGTACATAAATTAGAGCTATGAACCACGCCTATATGACTCTGCGGAGAGCGAATATTACAGGGGTCTTTAAAAGTCAGCCAAGGATGACCGGTTTCAAATAGCATGGTTAACATTTTGCGCCAGAGATTTTGGGCTTTAATAATTTTGCATTGAATTTCCCCGCGATGCGCACGAGCCTCGTATTCCACATATTTTTTCTCGAAAGCCTCGCCGTATAAATCATGCAAATCAGGGGTTTGATTGGGGGTGAATAAAGTCCAGTCGGATTTCTCTAAAACTCTTTTCATAAATAAATCAGGAATCCAATTGGCCGTATTCATATCATGCGTTCTGCGACGGTCATCGCCTGTATTTTTTCTTAATTCTAAAAATTCTTCGATATCGACATGCCAGGTTTCTAAATAAGCACAAACCGCCCCTTTTCTTTTACCCCCCTGATTAACAGCCACGGCTGTGTCATTGGCGACTTTCAAAAAGGGAATCACGCCCTGAGATTGGCCATTGGTGCCTTTGATATACGCATTCATGCCACGGACATTGGTCCAGTCATTCCCAATGCCTCCCGCAAATTTAGACAGCATGGCATTGTTATGAATCTGTTGATAAATCTCAGAAAGATCATCGCCAATCGTCGTTAAAAAACAGCTAGATAATTGGGGTCTTGTCGTTCCAGCATTAAACAAAGTAGGGGTCGACGCCATGTAATTAAAACTCGAAAGCAGGTGATAAAACTCAATGGCAGCGTCTTCTTTCTGGGGTTCATTGATAGCTAAACCCATAGCAACGCGCATAAAAAATACCTGGGGAAGCTCATAGCGAATATTATTTTCATGAATGAAATAGCGGTCATAGAGGGTCTGTAAACCCAAATAAGTAAAATCTAAATCCCGCTCTGGAATTAAGGCAGCGCCTAATTTAGCTAAATCAAATTCGCGTAATTTCGGATCAATACGGCCGTTTAAAATACCCCGTTCGATAAATTCTAATAAAGCTTTGGGATAGTAAGCTTTCATTTCAGCCTGAGTAGAAACACTTGCGATATTTAAATAACTAAGGGCCTCAGCTCTTAAAATATCTAGTAATAATCTAGCTGTCACAAAACTGTAATTAGGCTCTTTTTCAACCAGGGTTCTCGCACTCATGACTAATGATTGGGCGACGTCTGACTCATCAATCCCTTCGAATAAATTTTTAACACTGTCTTCAAAAATAATTTGTTTATCTACGCCTAATAAATTTTCACAGGCTTCTGACAAGACAATATTTAATCTTTCAGTATCTAAAGGCTTTAATAAACCATCTTTTTGCTTAACTCTTAAAATACCTGGAATAGCCGTGGGTTGATTATTTTTTTCCCGAATTTTTTTGCGAGACTCGCGATATAAAACATAGTCTCTCGCAACGGCATGTTCTCCAGATCGCATTAAAGCCAATTCGACTTGATCTTGAATGTCTTCAATATGCACCGTGCCTAAAATAAAAAAGCGTTTATATAAAATTTCCGTAATTTGCTGGCTTAATTTTTCAACCAATTCATGAACTCTCGAAGACTCAGCAGCACGACCGCCTTCTACGGCTAAGAAAGCTTTGGTCATGGCGACGGCAATTTTTTGTGTATTAAAACTAGTCACGGCCCCGTTTCTTTTAATCACTCTTAAAGCTCTTTCAGCAGGAATAGAATGAATAGAATTTTGAGTGTTTTGAGTATGTTCGCTGATTTGAGAAGGGTGTTCGGGTGCTGGAGATGGGTTTGAAGATGGGTTTGAAGATGGGTTTGAAGATGGGTTTGACAGTGGATTGGAATTGGGGCTAATAGTCATTTTGTTTCTGTCCTCTTTTTTATTTGAAATTTATTTAAAATTTAAGCATAAACACTATATATAGTGTTTTGTATTAATAACAAACACAATATAGTGTGTTAAAACTCTTTGAGCAAATGAACATCCTGTGGATAAGCTGTGCTAATCCAGTGGGTATTTTTAGTCCCCTGAAAACTAATGAAATTTTTAAATAAATTTTTTTAACTCGCTACTTGAAAATAGCTTTTTTCAATTTCAAGTAGTGGGTTTTATCTATTCTCACTACTTGAAAATGACTTTTTCCAATTTCAAGTAGTACAATAGGGGCAGTGTCAGTATTTTCCTGGAGCCCACATGCCCCCTTTATTTATTGGTAGAGAACAAGAGTTAAAATCTTTAAGGCATTATTTAGACCAAAGAACAGCGAGTCTTCTGGTTATTACAGGTAGACGACGGGTGGGAAAAAGTCGCTTAGTAGAAGAGTTTGCAAAGGGAAAAAATTTTCTTCGATTTTCAGGCATATTTCCTGACAAAGGCGTGGATGCTTCAGCTCAAAGAGAAGAATTTGCCAGACGCTTAGCTTCTCAATTTAATTTACCCGCTTTGAAGGCGACCGATTGGGCTGATTTATGGGATGCTTTGGCCGCTCAAACTCAAACGGGGCAGTGGATTGTTTTATTAGACGAAATTTCTTGGATGGCGATGGAAGATCCCACTTTTCTTCCTAAGTTAAAAGCCGCATGGGATGAGCAATTTAAACAAAACCCTAAATTTATTTTGATTATCTGCGGTTCAATTTCTTCTTGGATTGAAAAAAATATCTTATCTAGTACGGGCTATGTGGGCCGAGTGTCTTATGTTTTAAAACTAAAAGAATTGCCTTTGGAAGACTGCAATTTATTTTGGGGGCGTAAGAAAATTAGTGCGTTCGAAAAATTTAAAATTTTAAGTGTGACAGGGGGCGTCCCTTTATATCTTGAAAATATCGATATCAATGCCTCTGCTGAGAGCAATATTCAAAGACTATGTTTCCAGTCAGGGGGTCTGTTAGTTCGTGAGTTTCGGGATATTTTTAATGATTATTTTTCTGCCCGTAGCGAAATTTATGAGAAAATTTTAAGAGCTATTTTAAATGGCCGTTTGGAATTAAAAGCCATTTGTGAATTTATTAATACAAGCCCTTCTGGATTGATTAGTGAGTATTTGAATGACCTGGAAGAAGCCGGATTTATTCAATATGACTTTACCTGGGATTTTGCCTCTGGCAGTGAGAAGCGTCATCGAATTTATAGGCTAAGTGATAATTACACGCGGTTTTATTTAAAATATATAGAACCTGAATTGTTTAAAATTAATCGGGGAATCTTTGAGTTTATCTCCCTGTCTTCTCTATCTAACTGGGAAATTATGACGGGGCTGCAATTTGAAAATCTAGTATTAAATAATCGTCATTTGGTTAAAAAATTTTTAGACATTCCTTATGGGGATGTCCTAGTCGACAACCCTTTTTATCAGCGAGCTTCTAAGAAAAAAGCAGGCTGTCAGATTGATTATTTAATTCAAACGCGTTTTAACACTTTATATCTTTGTGAAATTAAATTTTCTAAAAATCTGATTGGCTCCAGTGTTATTCAAGAGATTGAGAAAAAAATAAAAGCGCTGGCTATTCCGAAAAATTTTTCTATCAGGCCTATTTTAATTCATGTGAATGGCGTGACTGAGGATTTAATCGATCAGCGATATTTTGATCGAGTTATTAATTTCAGTGATTTTTTAGGGGTTCAAATCTAATGAATTTAATAATTTTAATAATTTTAAATTTTATATTTATTTTTAATTCACCAGTCTTTGCTATTAACAATCCAGCTAACAATCCAGCTAATAATCCAGATGGTTATTCTCAAACTACTTATCAAAATTTGGGCTTAAATAATCTTTCTAATAATTCTGCTTTAACTCAGCCCCTTTCAGCTTCTCAGGCTTTTATTTTAACTAGCCAAATAGATCCGAAAGAGCAGTTGATTACTTTAAATTTTAAAATTGCCCCAGGGTATTATTTATACCAATCGAGATTTGCTTTTAAAATTTTAGATTCAGCAGGGCATGAGTTATTAGATTTAAAAAATTTAAAAAATATTAAAAATATTAATTTTCCAGAAGGTATAAGCAGAACCGATCCTGTCTTTGGCAGCCAGCTGGAATATACGGGGAATTTAAATCTAGGTATTTCGCTTAAAAATTTAATTTCACAAAACTTAATTCAGCCTGGCAGTTATTTATTAATCACTTATCAGGGCTGTTCAGATCAGCTGTGTTACCCCATGCAGCATCAGAGTGTTAATTTAAATCAATTTGTAAACGCTTCTTTGGTAATAGGGGGCGCGCATGAAAAACCCTGGCTCTTAGAACTATTAGGCCTATTTATTTTGGGTCTGGGCCTGGCTTTTACGCCCTGTGTTTTACCGATGATTCCTATTTTATCTAGCCTGATTTTAGGCAAGACCTCCAGTATTAAATCGGGTGTTAAATCCAATACTAAACAAGATTTATTTTTAGCGTGTATTTATGTCCTGGGCATGTCCTTAACTTATGCTTTATTAGGATTTTTAATTACTAAGCTGGGCGTGGGTTTTCAGGCCTTTTTCCAGCGACCATTAATTATTATTTTAATGGCGGTGTTATTTATATTTTTAGGCTTAGCGACTTTGGGATTATTTTCTCTCCAGCTGCCTTTACCGCTTCGACATTGGGTCTATCTCTGGGATCAAAAATTAATTAAAAATAAAAATACAAAAAAGGGACTCTCAGTGTTCAGTATTTTTCTCATGGGGGTCTTATCCACTTTAGTTATTTCGCCTTGTACCAGTGCGCCTTTGATCGGCGTTTTAAGTTTGATGGCGACTTCTGGCAATAGTTTATTTGGCGCCGTGAGTTTATTTGTTTTGAGTCTGGGCATGGGGCTGCCCTTAATTATTATCAGCGTGGGCATGGGGAAAATAATTCCCAAGGCTGGGCAATGGATGCAATGGATAAGAATTTTATTGGCTTGCTTGATGTTTGCGATGGCGGTTTATTTAATCATAAGAATTATTCCTGAGCAGGATTTAAATATTTTTAAAAAGTTTGATTCCCAAGCTCAAGCCCAAAATAAAAATCTTGCTGAAATTAGTGAAGTTAGTGAAATTAAAGTCAGGTCTTTATCGGAGTTAAATACAGAGTTAAATAAAAATTTAAATAAAAACCAGCCCATTATTATTTTGGATTTCTATGCCAATTGGTGTGTCGAGTGTCATTTGTTAGCCGATAAATTAAGCAATCAGAATTTTTTAGATTTTTTAAGTGCTAGCCCAAATAAAATTTTAATTATTCGCATTGACGTAACAGCGGATGATCAAAATGCCCAAGAGTTATTAAGCCATTATCAAATTTTGGGCCTGCCGACTTTGATTATTTTAAATCAGCCAGATCCAAAAAAATCTCTACGGCTAGTGGGTAATTTAAGCGTGGAAGATCTGGAAAAAAATCTAGAGCCTGTTTTAAATAAAATTAAAAATTAAAAATTAAGAAAAAATAAAAATATGAGCAATAAAAAAATTGGCGTGATTTTAGACAGAGACGGTGTGATTAATTTTGATTCGACGGACTATATAAAAACGCCCGAAGAATGGGTGCCTATTCCAGGGAGTCTGGAAGCTGTTGCGAGATTAAATAAAGCAGGATTTTTAGTGGCGATGGCAACGAATCAGGCGGGGCCTGCGCAGGGCAAATATAGTGTTGAGAATGCTGAAAAAATTTTTAAAAAAATGGAAGAAAATTTAAAAAATTATGGGGGGTTTTTTAATTATATTGCCAAGTGTGAACACCATCCCAAAGAAAATTGTGAATGCAGAAAGCCCAAGCCGGGTTTGTTATTTGAGATAGAAAAAAAATTAAAAATAGATTTAAAAAACAGTGTTTTTGTGGGCGATAGTTTAAAAGATATTCAAGCGGCTCAAAGTGCTGGAGTGCGGCCTGTTTTGGTTTTAACAGGGTCTGGATTAAAGACTTTAGAAAGTTTAAGAGCGCTGGAGATGGATAATAATATTGATGTATATCAAGATCTTAGAGATTTTGTAGATAATTTTTTAATTTAATTTTTTAATTTAAATTGGGCCATAGATTTACATTTGTTGATTTGTCGCCCGTTTTGAGACCATAAAAATCCGGCGTGAAATTGACATTTGCATGTTTTACGCCCATTTGCTGGCTCTCAAGTTTTTTATTTTTTACTCACAAAAGGCCCCACGAACATGCTGACTCTGGTTTCTTTGAAATATGCCCTGGCTTTAAAAAAAGAAAAACATTTTGGACGGGCCGCTGAAAAAAGTTTTGTTAGTCAGCCGTCTTTAAGTACGGCGATATTAAAACTCGAAGAAAGTTTGGGGGTTATTTTATTTGAGCGGCATAGAAAAACAGTCGCAGTGACTCAAGAAGGCGAGATTTTATTAAACCAGGCTGAGAAAATTTTGAATGAGCTGGAGATCTTAGAGTCTATGGCGAAGTCTTATAAATCTGGTTTAGAGATGCCCTTGAGACTGGGGGCGATTTATACCGTTGGGCCTTATATTTTTCCGCCTTTAATTAAATCTTTAATGGACCAAACTTCTAATTTTCCTTTGATTCTTGAAGAAGGCTACACCCAAAAAATTCGCGAAAAATTAGATGCAGGAAGTTTAGACGCGGCATTTATTGCCCTGCCTTTTGAGCATCCAGGAATTTTAGTCACGCCTGTGTATGAAGAAGCTTTTGTGATTGTGATGAGAGCAGACCATGTGTTAAATAAAAAATCCGGTTTGACTCAAGAAGATCTAATCGGCCAAGAGGTTTTATTATTAGAAGCGGGAAATTGTTTTAGAAATCAAGTAATTGAAAGTTGTCCCCAGTGTTTTCAGTCGGGGCATAAGCAAAATCTAATTGAAGGGGCCTCTTTAGAGACTTTGTTATATATGGTCGCGTCGGGCTTTGGGGTGACTGTTTTGCCTAGTTCAGCGACTAAGAATATTGGGTTATATGATGGCTTATTAGTGGTTAAGAATTTCAAATCTAATCCGCCTAAGAGACTGATTGGGCTGGCCTGGCGGGCGAGTTTCCCAAGACCCAAAGTCATGAGTTTAATAATTGAGAGCTTGAGTAAGGCGGCAATTAAAAATATTTGTATTTTGTGAGTTTTAAAAATTCGAGATTCTGGAATCTAGATTCGAGAATTTAGATTCTAGATTTTAGAATTTTTTAATTTCAAGTTGGTCAATTTCAGCGCTAGAAACCAATCGATAACTAGTGCTCCGTCCTCCTGATGTATTTTGTACAAAAATTTGATGGCCCACTAACTCGCGAATATCCCTTAGCGCCGTATCTTGGGAGCACTTAGCAAGCTTGGCGTATTTGCTGGAATTGAGATGGCCTTCGAAATTTTCGAGCATTTTATTGAGAATTAAAATCTGGCGTTGGGTTAAAGTCAGTGCCTGTTGGATATGAATCCAATTCCAGATTTTGGCTTTATATAAAACCGCTGATAACACAGACTCTGCATGAGTCAGGCTGCGACTTAAGCAAGACAAAAACCAATCTAGCCAAGCGGTGATGTCCAAGCTTCCGCGTTGTTGAGTTTCAAGGTGTTGATAATAATCTTTACGTTCGGCTTCTATTTGTGAGGACATGCTGTAAAAGCGCAACTTGCTTTGGTCAGCACGTGCTAAAGCCATATCTGCAATGGCTCTTGCGATCCGTCCATTGCCATCTTCAAAAGGATGGAGGGTTACAAACCAGAAATGGGCAATACCTGCTTTTAATAGAGGGTCTAGTAAAACATCCGCATGATTGAACCAAGTTAAAAATTGATTCATTTCTGTGTTTAATTTCTTGGCAGGAGGTGCTTCGAAATGAACATGTTCATGGCCAATGGGGCCAGAGACTACTTGCATGGGGTCTGACCCAATAGGTCGCCAAGCTCCGACAGTAATGGCATGCATTCCACTTCGGCCATTTGGAAATAAAGCAGCTTGCCAAGAAAATAATCTTTCAGCGCTTAATTCTTTTTCATGATTTTGCGTGGCATCAAGCATCATTTCGACAATGGCTTCGACATGACGGCTTGAAGGCACAATCCCTCCGATACTTAGACCCATTCGACGTGCAATGGAAGATCTGACCTCATCGAGTTTTAAAATCGAGCCTTCAATGGCAGAGGATTTAACAATATCTTGGGTGAGGGTAATTAAATTGGATTCTTCTTGAATGGCAAAACCCAGATTGCTCATAGAGCCCAATAAGTGACCTTGTCGATGTCTCACTGATGCTAATAAAGGGCTTATTTTTTCATGATTCCAGATGAATTTTGGCCAATGCTCATGTTCATGAATGTAAGTTGTCATGGGTTTAAACCTCTTAATCACCGCATATTTTGCGGAGATTATAAGAATTAATCGCCGCAAATCAACAATCGCCGCAAATTTTGCGGAGATTAAAGTGCTTAATCACCGCATTTTTATTAATTTTAAATTTTTTAATAGATTTTGTATATTGTTTATATATAAACAATCAATTTTATTAATTACAAAAATATCTAGATCATCACTCCTGTCCAGCCAAGCCCAGCTCAACTCGGCTCAGCTAGAAATAAAAAATAGAAAATATAAAACACTAAGTCAGGAGTGAATAAACATGGAACCAAGAATCGAATTAGCCTTAGCCTTTAGATCAGTGATGTCTGAACTTAAAGTTGAAAGCCGTAGTTTTTTCGAATTAAAACTCGCCGGAAAAATTAATAGTAATTCTAGAAATATAAGCGGCGTGCATCAGGTATCTCAAAAATTTTTAGAAATTTTAGAAAGTAATAAAAAAGTCGTTTTAGATTTATTAAATCAAGAAGACGGCAAAATTTTTAAGATTTTAAAACACGAATTATTTTCTGATCTTAAATTTGGAAGAATCTTAGAAAAAGAAATTAATCCAGAAATATTAAAAACATCGGAAGATCTTTTAGATTTATTTTTAAACATACTAAGCCAGTCGCCAGAAATTCAATTAGACCAGCTGATGCAAGTGCATAGCGTTGTGGGCTATCAGATTTTAAGTAAATTAAGCCCTGAGCATATTTTTAATTTTAGAGCGACTCGAGAAGAATTGAGCAAAGAATTTAAATCTGAAACTGCTCGTGGTCGCAAAGCAGAGAGTCTTGGACCTGATGGAAAAATAATAAGAAAAATGGGGATCAAAAGATCAGACTTAGGATTTAACAGCGCGATTTTTTTTAAAAATATGTCCAGAAAATTACCTGGCCAAGTGGACTATGGATTTGAACATGGCATGGATACTTTGAGTAAAGATCCAGAATCACCCTATGTAAAAAGCTTGGAAGATTTTTCTTTACCTTTTGTTTGTGGGCCTTCGAATCACACAGCGGCTTTATTAGCTGGAGCCGTCAGATTTGCAGAATTAAGCAGTCCAGAAGCGATTCAAGAATATGCTTTAGGGATTTTCAGCTTTCTTGCCAGAGGCGGTCATCATAGTTTTCATGAGGTTTTTCTCATTGCTGAGAAAGCCGGTGTGCCTTATGTCTCTGGGAAATATCAGCCCAGTATTCCTGAAAGTGTTTTTAGTTTGTCAGGGATGAGGGAATTATTCGAAGAAGAAGGTTTGGGTTTAAAATTGTAAACTTGGTTTGCGATTTATGGGGTTTTATCCCTGTGCCAGAAAATCTCTTGTAGGGGCGGATCTGTGTGTCCGCCCTGCTTAAAGAAGCTGCCCATGGCGGCTTGCTGTAAATCAAGTCAGCTTAATTTGGGTGTATTTGAGAGTTCTTTAAAAGTTCAGAGTCTTTCATAGCTCAGTAAAATAAATTATTTTTCATTGTAAATCGTATCTTTTTCGGTGCAATTTGCGCTATCAATTTTATGGATGCACTTATGACGCCTATTTATTTTTATGAGACAGATGCAGGTAATGAGCCCGTTCGTGAGTGGCTTAAAGATTTAAATAGGATTGATAGGAAAGTAATAGGGGATGATTTACAAACGGTTCAGATGGGCTGGAGTTTAGGGGTGATCAAAGAGCCTTTAGTTAAAAGTTTTGGAAGTGGGTTATTTGAATTGAGATCTTCATTACCAAGTCGTCGGATATCCCGGGTGTTTTTTGTTTGCATGAAAATGAAATCGTATTGCTACATGCGATTATTAAGAAAACTGAAAAAACACCTACAGAAGAATTAGATTTAGCAAAAAGTCGCCAGAAAACATTAAAAACAAAAAGGTAAAAATCATGAAGAAAAAACATATTGGAAGCAGTTTAAATGACTTCTTGGAAGAAGAAGGTTTATTAGAAGAAAGTGAATTAGTGGCTGTAAAAAGAATCATCGCAATTCAGATTGAGCAAACGATGCGCGATAAAGCCATGAGCAAAACTAAAATGGCTGAAGTGATGGGGACTTCTCGCGCTTCTTTGGATCGTTTATTAGATCCAGTGAATGTTTCTATTACTTTGCAAACACTGGAAAAAGCAGCTCGTGCTCTTGGGAAGCGGTTACACGTAGCGATGAGAGTGTTCATCTAACTGTGTCACCCAGTTCATCATTTGAGCCCTAAATTCAATCTACCGTCAAAGTAGATGTGAAGCTGAGAAACGATGAGCGCCCAATTGTGCATAGGCTGATTCCATTTTGCCAGCACTTTTTGACACCCACAG